>NZ_JBDKXK010000054.1:0-87973 GCF_039710735.1 Cupriavidus sp. DL-D2
CGGCAAGCCTCTAGCTGTCCTGCACACAAAAAAACTGACAGGCCCATCCGGGTCGGCGCACGCCTCGAGAGCGCGGCGGTATTCCCTTTCCTCATGCCTGGTATGTTATTAGACGTCGTTCCATAACAGTTATATTCCATTCACGGGACTGGATTAGCGGTTATTCATTCGCAGCGCACACCTTTCGTCTTCCTGTTCAGTAACGAAACAGGGAGCGTCTTCATGTCATTCTCGCCACCACGGTGCTGATGACC
Source organism: Cupriavidus sp. DL-D2 (assembly GCF_039710735.1). NCBI lineage: Bacteria > Pseudomonadati > Pseudomonadota > Betaproteobacteria > Burkholderiales > Burkholderiaceae > Cupriavidus > Cupriavidus sp. DL-D2. The sequence goes on from NZ_JBDKXK010000054.1 coordinate 255, forward strand.
CTCAATACGGGTGCATTGCTTCTGCTCGCTGGCGTGATGGCACTCGCTATCGAAAGACAGGGAGGGAGGCTGATCTCCACGCGTACCCTGACCCGAACCCGCCTCGAATACACCCACTAGTTTTGCAATATGGCTTACATACCCTGGTCCGCAATTTTTCTGGCGATACCGACAACATTCGTCCCCGGATTACGCCGGCTCGGTTTTGTCCTGCTGTTGTGGGGATATCTCACGGCCTTCTATATCGGACAGCTAGACCGCTTCGCAGTGGACTCGCTTGTTGGGCTTCTTCTTTGCGGCTATGCAATTACCCAAAGCAAGGCCTATGTTCGATGCGCCGGACATTTACTTTTCGTCCTTCTGGCTTTCGGACTCAGCCTGCATTGGTTACCAGGGTTTCATAACGTAAAGGCTCTGGGGCCGATTCGCTTCACCCCGGACGCCGTGCCTTTCACCATGTATCTCAATCTGGACAAGCCGCTGATTGGTGTCTGGGTACTCGCTGTCGTGCCGTGGTTGAGGCTCTCGACATCCTTTTGGAAGACTATTCTCGCGGCGCTGGGAGGTTTGATGGCCACGGCGTTGGTTTGCCTGGGAGCCGCACTGATCTTGGGGACGGTAGCCTGGGCGCCAAAATTGCCGGCTAGCTCTGGAATCTGGCTGATTAACAACCTGCTCCTGGTCACGTTCGCTGAGGAAGCCTTGTTCCGGGGGTACTTGCAGGGCGGCCTTCAACGCCTGCTCCAAGGCTGGCGTTGGCAAAGTGCAATCGCGATTGGAACGACTGCGATTCTCTTCGGTGCGTCCCACGCTGCCGGTGGCTGGCAGTGGATGGCTCTAGGCACCCTCGCCGGAATCGGCTACGGCATCACTTATCGCTTCGGTGGGTTGTCTGCAGCCATCGCGGCTCACTTTGGCCTGAACGTTCTGCACTTCTTCCTGTTCACCTATCCAATGCTGCAGCCTGGATAGGTCATATTCCTAGGAAATTCCGAAGCGAATTTCAGCAATCTCCTGATGGCCTCAAATGACGTACGCGGCGCAATATCGTCCACGTCGCAGGTCGCTGATGTCAGGAGTGAGCGGTGAATGTCGTCTCCAACTACCCGAGTCGCTTGTGCTAGATAGCGCGCTCGGCCTTCTCTGTACGCAGTTGAACCAGCACCTTCGCCGGCGTCTTGCCACCGCGGAGGATATGGTCGTGGTGTCCAACCTCCAGGAGCCTGGCGGTGGGGCGGTCACGCTCGTGAGCAACAAGCTGGTGTTGTTCCTGGCCTGTGTGGAGCGGGATACCGCGGCCCATCGCGTGTCGCCCGGTGGCGCCGTGCAGACCAGCACGGTGCGCGGCGCGGAACCGTTGTTCCTCAACCTTCTGGTGATGTGCGCGGCCACCTTCAGTGGCCAGGCCTATCCCGAGGCGCTGCGCCTGCTGTCCGAAGCCATTACGTTCTTCCAGGGTTCGCCGGTGTTCGATCACCAGAACGCACCCGGACTCGATGACCGCATCGACCGCCTCGTGGTCAATATCGAAAACCTGAGCCGGAGCGACCTGCACAGTCTTTGGGGCGTGCATGGCAACCATTACCTGCCATCGGTGCTGTACCGGGTGCGGCTGATCTGCCTGGACCCCGCCACCGTTCGCCGTCGAGAGCCCATGGTCACCCAGCCCGATGTGGGCGCGCGGCCCCAGTGAGCACGGACCATCATGGACACCTATCGCATCGTCAGCCGTCTCAGCGTGCGCCATCCCTATTTCGAGGCGGGTTGGCCGGCAGGACTGCAACTGCGGCCAGAGTCGGACAGTGCCGCGTTGATGACCCGCTTCGGCCTGCTGCTGCGCGGCGATGCACAGCGCTATGTCGTGCTGGCGAGCGATGCGCGGCGCGAGGCGCTGTGGCGGGAGCGGGCGTCGTGGCCGGAAGGCGGCCTGGTGTTCACGCTGGCGTCCTCAGATCCGCTGTGGGCGTACTACACCGATGTGCGTGCGCTCGGCACGCCGGTTCGCGTGGTGATGCCGCTGGCGGTGCCCGATTGCGCGAACCAGGACGCCTGGCTGCAGGCGGCGCCGGTCGAGCAGACCCTGGCATTGCCGGTCAGGCAGACCATCTGGAAGTACCTGCTGCTGGGTGCGTGGGGTGACGAACTGGCGGTGGTGGATGCGGCGGATGGCGTCTCGTTCACCGGTCCGGAGAAAGAGACCTTGCCGAATGGCGATACCGCCGTGGTGTTCCGCGCGTGTGCGCCGCTTGCGCTCGCAGAGCGGCCGGGACACCGGTTTCAGTTGCGGCGCGGCACGGGGCCGGCCGGGCGCCTGCTGGTGCCACGCCTGCCGCTGGCCGCGCCAGCGGGTCTGCGTCGGGAAGTCGTCGATGGTGTGCTCCGCGATGTATCGGAGATCTTTGTCAATCGCTAACCTTTTCATCGGGAGTTTTACATGGGTGCAATGAAGACGCCTGGCGTCTATATCGTAGAAAAGAACGCCTTCCCCAACTCCGTGGTGGAGGTGGCAACCGCGGTACCGGCATTCGTGGGCCATACGCAGATTGCCGACAATCGCAACAAGCCGCTCGCCATGAAGCCGTGGCGCATCAGCTCGATGGCCGAGTACCACCAGTACTTCGGCTATGCGCCGTTTCCGCGCTTCGCCATTGCCGAGAAGACGGACCCGTCGGCACTCGCGGCGTTCCGCGTGGCCGGCAAGGACTACGTGCTGGCCATGCCGGAAGGCAAGGATGGCGGCGGCTACCTGCTGTACTCCGCGCTGCGCCACTTCTTCCAGAACGGCGGCGGCCCGTGCTACATCGTGTCGGTCGGCGGCTATGACGAGGACCTCGATCCCGACAAGTTCAAGGCGGGTGTGGAGGAACTGCTGAAGGAGCAGGAGCCGACCATGCTCGTGATTCCCGAGGCCATCAAGTTCAAGAAGGACGTCTGCATCGATCTGCAGCAGGCCATGCTGGCCCATTGCGGCGACAAGATGCGCAACCGGGTGGCGATCCTGGACATCTGGGGTGGCGACAAGCCGCGTACCGATCCGGCCGGCGATCCGGTAGCGGAGTTCCGCAACGCGCTTGGCATCAACTTCCTCGACTTCGCGGCGGCCTACTACCCGTGGCTCAATACCACCGTCACCGGCGACAAGGACATCAGCTACGAGAACATCGCCAACCCGGACGTACTGGCGCAGTTGCTGCGCGCGGACCTTGGCCTGCCGGATAACCTCCCCGACGACGCGCCGCCCAAGGTGCGCGATCAGTCCGGCGCGATTGCCGATATCTCGAAGGACTGGAGCACGGCCACGCCGCCGCTGTCCGACGATGCGATCCTGACGCACAAGGTGCTGCTGAACAAGACGCTGCAGTCGATCAGCCCGCTGTTCAACACGATCCTCGGCGAAGTCAAGTACCAGCTCAACCTGTTGCCGCCGAGTTCGGCCATGGCTGGCATCTACACGATGGTGGACAACACGCGCGGCGTCTGGAAGGCGCCTGCCAATGTGAGCCTGGCGGGCGTGGTGTCGCCTTCGGTGTCGATCTCGTCCGCCGACCAGGAAGAACTCAACGTTACGACGCAGGGCAAGTCGATCAACGCGATCCGCAGCTTTATCGGCGAGGGCGTGCTGGTCTGGGGGGCGCGTACGCTCGACGGCAACAGCCTGGACTGGCGCTACATCAACGTGCGCCGCACCATGATCATGCTTGAGGAATCGTGCCGGCTGGCCGCCAAGGCGCTGGTGTTCGAGCCCAACGTGGCGAATACGTGGGTCACCATCCGAAGCATGATCCAGAACTTCCTGACCAGTATCTGGCGCCGCGGCGGGTTGGCCGGTGCCGTGCCCGAGGACGCCTTCAGCGTGCACGTGGGACTGGGCGAGACGATGACCCCCGACGACATCCTGGAGGGCATCCTGCGCGTGACGGTGCTGGTGGCCATGGTGCGGCCCGCCGAGTTCATCGAGATCACGTTCCAGCAGCAGATGCAGAAATCCTGACGGACTTTCCATTTTTGACGGCGTAACTAGGGAGAAGTGTCATGGCAGATGACGGTTCCGCACAATCGAAGGAAGTTTGGCCGCTTCCGAAGTTTCATTTCCAGGTCAAGTGGGATTCCACGGTGATGTCGTTCGAGGAGGTTTCGGGCCTCGACATGGAAGCCCAGCAGATCGAATACCGCCAGGGCGACAGCCCGGTGTTCTCAACGGTCAAGATGCCGGGGCTGAAGAAGTTCGGCAACGTGACCATGAAGAAGGGCGTGTTCAAGGCCGACAACAAGTTCTGGGACTGGTTCAACCAGATCAAGATGAACACCATCAAGCGGGTGCCGGTGATCATCAGCCTGCTCGATGAGTCCGGTAGCCCCACCATGGTCTGGACGCTCAACAACGCGTGGCCAGCCAAGATCACCGGCACGGACCTGAAGGCGCAGGGCAATGAAGTGGCCGTCGAGACCATCGAGATCGCGCACGAAGGGCTGACCATCGCCAACAGCTGAGCATGGAATTCGAGAAATCGCGCGATGGCACCAGCATCTTCATGCCGGTGTCGTTCTCGTTCCAGGTGGAATTCACGCGTTTCGGCCAGGGCGCCGACTGCTCGTTCCAGGAGGTCTCCGGCATGGGCGTGACCATGGAGACCGAGGACGTGCAGGCGGGTGGCCAGAACGCGTTTGTCTACAAGCTGCCCAAGGGCGTGCGCCAGGAAAAGCTGGTCATGAAGCGCGGCGTGGCCAACGACAAGTCGCCATTGGTGGGCTGGTGCAAGGACACCCTGGAAAACGGCATGACCCAGCCCATCGAGATCCAGGACGTGAAGGTGTACCTGCTGGATGAGACCGGCGTGAAGATTCGCGGCTGGACCTTCGCGTCAGCGTACCCGGTGCGCTGGAGCGTGGATGACCTCAATTCCACCAGGAACGAGGTGACGATCGAAACCATCGAATTCGCCTATCTCAACTGCGTGCGGGAGATGTGAGACATGACGCTAGAGATCCGACAAATGGTGATCCGCTCCGAACTGAGCGGCAACGCCGGTACTTCCGCGCAATCGGCCAGCGCCGGTGGCAACACCAACTCCGACACCGACAACTCGGACGAGGGCGACAACTGCTGTGCGGCGGATGAGAACGCCAGCAACAAGCATCGCGAGGCGCGCAATCTGCTGCGCACGTTGCGCGTGCAGATGGCCTCGCTGCGGGAGCGCTAGATGACGGATGCATCGGCCGCGCTTACGCCACTCAAGATCGTCGCCTGCACCGAGGCCGATGACGGCACCATCTCGCAACAGGATGGGCCCGGCACGTCGATCTCGCTGCTCATCAATCCGTCGCAGATGAAGCACGAGCGCCGCACCTGCTTCGTGCAGCGCAAGCCGATGGGCGATACGGGATCGGGACGCAAGTTCAGCCATATGCAGCCGGGCAAGCTGTCGTTTTCGCCGGTGTTTGACGGGTCGGGGGTGGTACCGCGCCCCAAGGACAGCACGATGCCGGCAGAAGTGGAGGATCAGCTCCAGTCGCTGAGCAAGGTGATCTACGCGTACAAGGGAGTCGTTCATGAACCCAGCATCGTGCAGATCATCTGGGGCAAGCTGCTGTTCCAGGGACGCCTCACGAGCTTCAGTGTCGACTACACGCTGTTCCGCCCAAGCGGCTCGCCGCTGCGCGCCACGGCGGCGCTCGCGTTCGATTCGTACACCAGCAACAAGCAGGCCGAACTCGAGGCCGGAACAAGTTCGCCCGACCTCAGTCACCTCGTACTTGTGCGCGATGGCGATACGCTGCCGCTGTTGTGCGAGAAGATCTACGGCGACGGCCGCTACTACACGGCGGTGGCCCGCTACAACGGGCTGCGCCAGTTCCGTTCGCTGACACCGGGTATGGAACTCCATTTCCCGCCGCTGGAGTAACCATGGCTGACTACCCGACGATCGATGCCGAGGGTGTGCTGCGCGTGACGGTGAAGGCCGACGGCACCAAGTACCAGAACCTGCCGCTACTCGGCATTACGGTGCGGCATGCATTCAACCGCATTCCGTGGGCCGAGGTGGTGATCCGCGACGGCGACATGCCCACCGGCAAGTTCAAGCGCGCGGACCAGTCGGTCTTTATCCCCGGCGCCAAGATCGCCATCAGCGCGGGCTATGGCGACGACGAGACGCAGATCTTCAGCGGCATCGTGGTGCGCTTTGGCGTCAAGATCGACGGCCAGAACGATTCGCGCCTGACCATCGAATGCCGGGACGTGGCCACAAGGATGACGAGCGGCCGCCGCAACGCCAACTATGTCGACCAGACCGATAGCGACGTGATGGCCACGCTGCTGTCGTCGCACGGACTCGATGCCACGGTCACATCCACCAGCATCAGCTACGGTGAACTTGTGCAGTACTACAGCAGCGATTGGGATTTCCTGCTCGCGCGCGCCGAATTCAACGGCATGCTGGTGAATGTGGAGGACGGCGCGGTCACGGTGGCGCCGCCCGATGCCAGTGGCGAGCCGGTGTTCGGCATCAAGTGGGGACGCGATCTCTACGAGTTCAGCGCCGACATCGACGCGCGCATGCAGTACACCGAGGCGCTGGCCACCGCGTGGGATCCGTCGCAGCAGAAGGTCGTGCAGGGTAGCGCAGCCAAGCCCGGTGCACTGAGCGGACAAGGCAACCTGACGGGTGCCACGCTGGCCGCCGTGGCAAGCCCCGCCACGTTCGGGTTGCAATCGTCGACCACACAGGTGGCGGATTCCCTGACCACGTGGGCCAAGGCAACACAGACCAAGGCGGAACTCGCGCGGATTCGCGGCCATCTGCGCTGCATGGGGACGGCGCTGGCCAAGCCCGGCGCGATCGTCGGGGTCTCGGGCGTGGGCACCCGTTTCGCGGGCAAGGTGTTTGTGACCGCCGTGGAACACGCGCTGGTGAGCGGCTTCTGGCATTCCGACGTGGAATTCGGCATGGAGCCGCAGTGGCACGCCCGCCGCGACGATGTGGAGGCGCCGCTGGCGTCGGGCCTGCTGCCTGGCGTATCGGGGCTGCAGATCGGCGTGGTGGTCAAGCTCGATGGCGATCCGCTCGATGCGCAGCGTATCCAGATCAAGCTGCCGGTCATGCAGGCCGAGACCGAGCCGGTATGGGCGCGCCTGATCCAGGGATATGCGTCGAACGGCTTCGGCGCCTTCTTCCTGCCGGAGGTGGACGACGAGGTGATCGTCGGCTACCTCAACGACGATCCGTGCCACCCGGTGGTGCTGGGAGCGGTCTATAGCGGCAGCCACAAGCCGCCCTACGCCATCGAGGCGGCCAACAATACCAAGGCGATCGTCACGCGCGCAAAGCATGTGATCGAGTTCGACGAGGAAAACAAGATCATCACGGTCACCACGCCAGGCCACAACAAGGTGGTGCTGGACGATACCGCCAAGTCGATCCTGATCCAGGACCAGCACAACAACAGCATCAAGCTGTCGGAAAGCGGTATTGCCTGCGATAGCCCGTACGACATCACGCTCAACGCGCAGGGCAACATCAAGATGACTGCGAGCCTGGCGATCGAGATGACCGCGCAGGCGGACGTCAAGGCGTCTGGCCTGAACATCAACTGCGAAGCCCAGGTGGGCTTTGTCGGCAAGGGCGCCGCTACTGCGGAACTGTCCGCTGCAGGGCAGACTACGGTGCAGGGCGCCCTGGTCATGATCAACTGAGGGAACGAGATGCCACCCGCCGCACGCCTCACGGACTTGCACACCTGCCCGATGCAGACCCCGGGCCTGCCGCCCATTCCGCATGTGGGCGGTCCGGTCATCGGACCCGGCGTGCCCACCGTGCTGATCGGCAAGCTCCCTGCCGCCGTGGTCGGCGACAACGCGGTGTGCGTGGGTCCGCCGGACGTGATCGTCCAGGGCTCGGCCACGGTACTGATCGGTGGCCGGCCCGCCGCGCGCATCGGCGACGCGACGGCGCATGGCGGCGCTATCGTGCTGGGCCTGCCCACCGTGCTGATCGGAGGCTGACGATGAGTCCGTTTCTGGGCCGGGGCTGGCAGTTTCCATTGCAGTTCGATCCGCGCACGCGCCAGGTGGGCATGGTGGCGGGTGTGGACGATATCGAAGAGAGCCTGCGCATTCTGCTGCGGACCCATCCGGGCGAACGCGTGATGCAGCCCACCTACGGCTGTGCGGTGCGTCGCGCGGTGTTCGAGACGCTCAACGAGAGCACGCTGACCGAACTCAAGGAGATGATCCGCAAGGCCATCCTGTTCTTCGAGCCACGCATCCTGCTGGACCGTATCGACACGACGTTGCTGACGCTGGAAGGGCGGGTCGATTTCCGTCTGCATTACATCGTGCGGACAACCAATACGCGGCACAACCTTGTCTATCCGCTGTATCTCGACCAGGCGACATCGCCGGTTGCCACCTACTGAGCCTGCATGTCCAACGGGACCCGACAAGACGAGCGGCTGGCCGATACGCTGCGCCCCGACCATGTGCTGCCGGACGAGATCGGCCTGGCCGAACGCGTGCGCATCACGCTCGCGCAGGCCGCCAGCCTGAGGTTCGGTGCCGGTGCTGACCGCTGGGACACCGCGCTGCGCCAGGACGAGAGCGTGGTGCTGGCCGAAGTGGCGACATTTCCGCTACCACGGCTTGAGCAGGAATTTGTCGCGGCCCTGGATCGCGAGGGCGAGGCCGCGCTGTGGGCGCGCATCTGGCGCCTGGTGCGTACCTACGATGGGTGGTGCTGGTGGCTGGCCGGACGAGAGGGTGTAGCCGGATCCGCGCTGGGCGAGGCGTTGCTCGCGCAGATCGAGCAGGGACTCGCGGGAGTGGTCACCGCGGGGCGCGCGGCATTCGGTTTGCCTGGCGGCGGTGCTGACGATGCGCCACTGCATCCGGTGTGGTTGCGCCCCGACAGCGCTGCGCGCGTGACGCCGCTGACGGGTGCGCCGGCGCCGGACGACCGGCGCGCACGCCGGCAATGGCTGCGCCGTGCCTGGCTGGCACTGACGCTGGCGATTCAACGGTTGCAGCCGCAGGCGCAGGCCCTGTTCGAGCGCAGCCTGGGTGGCGGCCGTCATGAGCCGGCCATGGGCCTGCTGCTGGCCACGCTTCAGTTGTTCCAGTACAGCCGTGCGCCACTCAACCGCTTTCCGGAGCGGCTGATCGATTTCTACTATCGCGATGTCCTGCGACTGTCGCCGCGCCCCGGTTTGCCCGAGCACGTGCATCTGCTGCTGGAGCGGGAGCCGCGTCACAGGGGGATCGTGCCGATTGCGGCCGGCACGCGGTTCGTGGGCGGCAAGGACGCGCAGGGCCAGGTGCTGACCTTTGCTGCCGACGGGCCGTTGGAGCTGACCGGTACGCGCGTGGTGGCGCTCTGCACGCAACGGGTGGAGCGCGATCCGCTGATTTCTCCCGAACGAGAGTTCGATTTTGCTACCCGGCTCAAGGTCGAGGAGTTGCCGCTGCAGGCGCCGGACGCCGCTTATGTGGATCGTCCCGCGTGGTGGCCCTTGCTCGGCGGGACGGTACGCGGCTCCGCGTCGCTGGCGCAGGACGCCTTGCTGGGCTTCGCGCTGGCCTCGCCGCTGTTGCGGTTGAAGGAGGGGAAGCGCGAAATCCGTGTCCGCCTGCAGTTTGCGCACCCGGCGGCCAACGACGAGTCGCTGGTGCGCGCACTGCGTACGTCGCGCGCGCAACGCGACGTTGCATGGCTCACGGATGCCTTCCGTGCCTATGCCGCCTATGAGGCGCAGCATTTTCCCGGGCGGCCACGGCCGGGCGGGGCGGCCCCTGCGCTCGACCCCGAGACGCTTGCACAGGCGGCATGGAAGCGCGCGCCCGCATTCGAGGCCGATGTGCAACTCGCCTTTCTGGTGGCAGCGTGCCTGGCTTGCGACGATGCCGCCGTGTTTGCCGAACGTCTCGGCCGACTCTTCGCGGTATGGATGGTGGCCGGCGACGAGCAGTTGCGGCTGGTGGACCTGCAGGCGTTGCGCGCGCATGCGGCTGCGCTGCGCGGCCAGGATGGTGCCGGCGAGGGCACGGCCGATATCCGTGACGAGCCGCGGGTCGAGATCGACGATCCGCTGATCCTGATCTATCCGCCGCTCAATCCCGGCGCGGAGGCCGCGCTGCCCGAACGTGACCTGATCTTCGAGCGCGTCTTCGCCAGCGTATGGCAGGCCCGGCTGAGCACGGCCACCGGATGGCTGACGGTAGACAAGGTATTCACGCATCGGCGCGCGCCGGCTTCCGATACCTGGGGCGGTGGGATGGAGCTCGTGCTTCGCCTTGGCGCCGACCAGCCTCCGGTCGTGCCTTGCATATCGACGGTACACGGTGTGCAATGGCCGGCGCAGGCCATGCTGCAAATGGCCGTGCAGACGCGCGGCAGGCTGTACGCGTTCAGCCTGCTCGGCCAATACGCGCTGAGTGAGATCAACCTCACGGTCAACGTGGATGACCTGCGTGACGTGGTGCTCTACAACCAGCTTGGACGGCTCGATCCGTCCAAGCCGTTCCTGCCTTTCGGGCCGACGCCCATGCCCGGTGGCTACCTGGTCTTCGGAAGCCAGGAACTCGCATGCAAGCCTCTGCAACTGCTGCATCTGTCCTTCAACTGGGCCAACCTGCCAGACCTCTCCGGCGGCTTTCCCGAACATTACGCGCGCTATCCGGGTGACTGGCGGGCAAGCGGTTTCCGGCTCGGCACGGCGGTGCTGACGGACGGTCAGTGGCGTAACGGCAACGAGGCGTTGTTGCCGATGTTCTCCACCGTGCATGGACGCGAGCGCCTGCTGCGCGAGCACCGCCTGGTGTTTCCGGGCGCCGCGCTGCGCCGGCTCCATCGCGCCACGCCACCGCGGCCGGCGGCACAGCCGTTCCTGTACGGACTGGGCAGCCGCAACGGATTCTTCCGGCTCGATCTGGCCGAGCCGCCCACGGCCTTCGGCCATGGACTCTACCCCACGTTGCTGAGTACCACGCTCACCCGCAACACGAAGCTCAAGCGTCCTGCGGCGCTGCCGCGCGAGCCGTATACGCCGACGCTGCAAGGGCTGGCCCTGCATTACCAGTCAACCCAGGATATCCGCCTTGTACCCGGAGACGGCAGCGACGCGGACCAAAGCCTGTTGCAGCGTGCCTATCACCTGTACCCGTACGGCATCGCTGCGATGGTGCCGCAGCATGGACAGCCGCCGGGCCTGCTGCCGCGCCATGCTGGCGACGGCAATCTCTTCATTGGCCTGAGTGGAGACGATCTGCAGGGCACGCTCAGCCTGTTCTTCCATCTGCGCCGCGAGGAGGCTGCGGAGCGCTGGGGCGATGCCGTGCCGGAACTGCATTGGGCCACCTGGCAGGATGGCCACTGGCAGCCGCTGGCACCGCATATGGTGCTGTCCGACGGCACCCAGGGACTGCTGCGCTCCGGCATCGTGCAGTTGAATCTTCCGGCCGGCATGACCGCCAATTGTGCTTCGCTACCGGGAGCGTGCTACTGGCTGCGGCTCGGCGCAGATTGGGGGTTCACGCAGCTGGCTGGCCTCTATGGCGTGCATGCCCAGGCCATCACGGCAACGCGCACGGTTCTGCCGGAGAGTGACCAGGCCCCGATCGCGGTGCCGCCGGGCACCATCAACATGCCCGGCGAGCGTGTGCCCGGCTTGCGTGCGGTGGTGCAGGTGGGGCCGGCGGACGGATGGCGCGCGGCGGACCGGCCCGAGGCAGTGCGCATGCGCGGGGCTGAGCGATTGCGTCACAAGCTGCGCGCGGTGACGCGCTGGGACTACGAGCGCCTGCTGCTCGACGCGTTTCCGGCGGTGTTCAAGGCCCGGTGCTTCGCCCACCACGAGGCCACGCTGATCGACCCCGCCGGCCGGCGCCACCAGCATCTGGCCAATCTGCCCGGGCAGGTGCTGCTCGCCGTGGTACCGCATCCGCAACCGGGCGAGCTGTTCCGCAGCACCGAGGCGCCGCGCTTCGATGCTGCGCTGCTCGAAGCGATGCGCGCGCACTTGCAGGCTTGCGCGCCGGCAGGGGCACGCGTGCTGGTGCGCAATGCCGCCTATGAGCGCGCGCAGGTGCGCTGCATCCTGCGACTGGTATCAGGCAGCCATCCCGGCGCCATGTTGCGCCAATTGAACCAGGCGCTCGTCGAATACCTGTCGCCTTGGCACGCCGATGGCATCGGCGCCGATTTCGACTGGAGCGTGCGGGCCGACACGCTCGAGGCATTCCTGCGCGCCCAGCCCGGCGTGGATGCGGTGGGCAAGCTGTCGATGCTCCATATCGTGCGCAACGACCGCCAGTTCAACGTGCTGCATGACACCGCCACGCACACGATCCGGGGCGAAGCGCGTACGTTGCGACCCGCGCAGCCGTGGAGCCTGCTGTTGCCGACGCGCCGTCACCTGCTGGAGCTGCACGACGACATCGGCCCGCTGGTGCCGCACGTCACCGGTATCCGGCGGCTGGAGGTTGGCAGCACGTTCATTGTCGGCCGCGCCGCGCCGAACCCTTCCGCGCAGGTGCGTGATGACCAGTAGGAACCGAGAATCCCTCAAGCGCTATTTCCGCGAAGGCGCGCTGCCAAACGAGGACCATTTCGCCGATCTGATCGACTCCATGCTCAACATGAGCGACGAGGGCTTTCGCAAGACCGTCGAGCATGGCTTCGAGGTGTACTCGCCGCTCGGCCACGACGCGCTGGTCAGCTTCTTCCGCGATCAGGACCCGGAGCGGCCGGCATGGCGCTTCGGGCTGGGTGCCAACGACGAACTGCTGGTGCAGGGCCGCACCAGCCCATTGGCGAACGGGGCTGTTGCCGATACCGGCGCGGCGCAGGCGCAGGCATTGCCGCCAGCGGTGCTGTGCCTGGACCAGGACCGGCGCATTGGCGTGGGGACAGAGAATCCGCGCGCGACCCTCGACGTGGCCGGCGTGGTGCGCGCCACGGGGCGGCAGGGCGCGCTTGCACGCCAGCACGCGGTGCCGCTGCTGGCCAACGGTGAGTGGCAGGACCTGACCGACGACCTTGAAGGGTGTCAGGCGCTCGAAGTGGTGGCGGGCGCGGGGCAGCGCGGCAAGGGGCGTTTTGGCCTGGTGCATGCGATTGCGATGAATACGTACAACCCGACGCTCGGCCTGTTCGACTTCTTCAACCGCAAGCGTGGCATCCGCAGTACCCATGGCTTCTATAGCCGGCGCTGCGACCGGCTCGAACTGCGCTGGAACGGCACCAGCGGCCGCAATGCGCGCTACCGGTTGCAGATCCGGAGCGGCTGCGATTTCGGCAGCGGCGTGCACATCCAGGCACAGGTCACCCAGCTCTGGTTCGATCCCCACATGAGCGAGGGCCAGTCATGAGCATCCTGCTGCGTCGCGCCTCGCCCACCGCGTCGGTAGTGCCTACGGCCCTGCCGTCGCCGCTGGAGCCCGCTGCCGACAGCGCCACCATCGAGCGCCTGAGCGACGACCCGCCGTTCAGCTATCCGGACCTGCGGCAGCACGGCATTGCGCTGACGCAGGCATTGAGCGGTGAGTGGTGGACCGACTACAACTATCACGACCCCGGAGTCACGCTGCTCGAGGCGCTGTGCTACACGATCACCGAGAACGTGTTTGGCGCCGACGCCGAGATCGCGGACCTGTTGACCGCGCCCGATGGCCGCATTCACTACCGGCGTCACGCCCTCCACGGTGTGGAAGACGCGCTGCCGTGCCGGCCCACCACCGATCTCGACCTGATGCGCTACCTGCTCGATCGCGTGCCGGCAGTGCATCAGTTGCGCCTCACCATGCCGGACCACGACGGGCTATGGCGCATGGCCCTGCGCGTACACGATGGCGATGATGTTGCCGCAGCACGCGATACGGCCCGCGCCTATCGTGCGCAGCGCAACCTGGGCGAGGACATCGCGACGCTGGCACAGGTGTTGCGCCCGCGCTGGTGCGCGTTGCAGATACAGATGAGCGTGGAAGGGCCGCGCGACCTCAATGACATCCTGGTGGAACTGGTGCAGCGCTGTGCGCGGCTGGTCAGCGCGGCGCCCCCGCGACGACCGGTGCAGGCGCGTCTGGCGCAGCGCGACGCGTTCGGGCGGCCACTAGGCACGAGCCGGTTGTTCGAAGGCCCGTCACTGCAATGCGGCTGGATTGCCGAGGAGGACCTGCGGCGCGATACCGCAGACGCGTCCGCGCGGCGGGACAGCCGCCTGTATTTCAGCGACCTGGCGCGCGCATTGAGCCAGATCGACGGCATTGCCGATATCAGCGACCTGCGGCTCGAGCTGCAGGATGCAAGCAATGCGGAAACAGGCGACGGTCACGACGACGACGGTGCCGACAGCCTGCAATGGCAGGGCGAGGACTGGGCGCTGCAGTTGCGCTGGCCGGAGACGGAAGCGGCATTGTCGGGCTGGACCGTCAGCCGGCGTGGTAGCCGCATCCATCTCGATGCGCGTGAATTGGTGGCGCAACTGGCCGATGCACGGCAGGCGGCGCGCATCGCCAGCGTGCCACCACGCACACGCGCCTATGCGGGTCAACTGCTGCCTCGGCCGTCCGGCCACTACGTGCCGGAGATCCCCTACCTGTCCACCTGGCACCACCTTCCGCCGCTGTACCGTGAGGCCCACTCGGCGCCACTTGCCGATGCCGAACGCCAGGCGCAGTTTGGCGCTTATCTGGCATTGCTCGAACAGTGGATGGCGCATGGCAATGCGCAACTACAGCATCTGCGCGAGCTGTTCAGCCTGGCGCCGCAGCCGGACAGCAGCTACTGGTGGGAGCCGCTGGGCCCGGCGCAGGTGCCGGGCCTGGCCGGGGTCTGTGCCGAGCAGGGCGATGAGACAGCCCGTGCGCTGGCAGCGGGTGACGACGCGCTGGAGCGCCGCAGTCGCGTGCTCGACCTGCTCCTCGCGTTGCACGGTGAACATTGCGACCAGCACAGCATCCAGGGCTTTGGCTACTACTTCGATGCCGCGGGCTGGCAAGCGCATCTGTACGAATGCAAGCGGCGCTTCGTGCAGCGCATCGTGCGCCATACGCGGGACCGCGCGGGTGCATTCGACTATAGCCGGCCATCGTTGGGCCGGCGCGGCAATACCGCGCCGCTGCAGGAACGCATCGGCCTGCTGCTTGGTTTCACGCAGACCCATAGCCGGTTGCTCGCAGGCGGACTGTCGGCGCTTGGCATGCGTATCGACGATGCCCATGCCCATACCCGGCGCAATGCCACCGAGCCACCGTCCGATCTGGAAGCGCTGACGATGGGTGCGCCGCTGCGCACGCGCATCGCCGAACACTATGCCGAGGATACGGAACTCGGTCAGGTGGCGGATCGTCTCGCGTATTACTTCACCGATCTCGCGCCGCAGAGCTGGCCTGGCGCGTTGCTGCGGTGTGCCGCGCACGGCGGGCGCTATCACCAGGGTGCCGGCGGGGATGGCGCGCCGCAGCTCTGGCTTGGACCCGACGAACACGGCGCCTGGTGGCCGCTCGCGGTGAGGGAAGGGCCGGGCGGCGTGCTGGCGCCTGCCCTGTATCTTCACGAGTTTGCCTGCCGCCTGCAACGCGAGTCCGAGGGCCTGCATCTGGTCGAGCATATCCTCTTGCGGCCGCTCGGCGATGCGCCATCCGAAGCGGACGTGCCGGCTGACTTCTACCCTCATCGGCTCAGCGTGATCCTGCCTGGCTGGACAGCGCGTGGCGCGGTCCAGAGCTTCCGCGATCTCGCGGAGGAGACCATCGCGCTCGGTTGCCCCGCGCACCTCATGCCGCATGTCCATTGGCTCGACGCGGAAGATCTGGCTGTATTTGAACGGGATTTCGAAGCATGGCTGCGTGCACGGCAGGCACAGGCCAATGCGCCCGATGACGCCGCCGTCGTGGCGCATCTCGATACCTGTGCCGCGGCCATGCGCCATCGGTTGAGCGCGTCACGGCGCGGAGACGCGCGATGAATGCACCGCTGCGCCTGCCGCACGTAACCGGACATGCCATCGAGACGCTGTCGTGGACCAGCGTTGGCGCCATGGAGCGAGAGGCCGCGCACGCCTATCAGGCGCGCCTGAGCCGCTTTCTCAACGGCCGTGGACGCGAGGTGATCGCACGGGTGTTCACACGGTTGTCTCCGCCTGGCGAGCACTGGCGCATCGATCGGCTGGAGATCGATACTGGCCCGCTGGCGGAAGACGCCGGCGAGAGCCAGTGGGCCGCCGTACTGGAGGCGCAACTGGTGGAGACACTGACCCGGGCGCGTCGTGCGAGCGGAGGGGCCAGTTTGACCGATTGGGCCCAGCGGGTCATTGGGACCGGAGGGAACGTTGCGGCCGCGACCGCCCCGCGACCGGCAGACCACCAGGCGCTGGAACACTTCCTGTTTTATCTCCAGCGCGGCCATCTGCCTTGGTCGCATAGCCCCATGGCGGGGCGGGCGTTGTCCGCGTGGCTTGCGCTGCTGGCACGCCGCATCGGGCCGCGGCTGTGGTCGATGCTGCAGCGGTTGCAGCCAGGCGACTACGTTCTCGCGCGGCTCAGCCGCATTACGCCGCATGAGGGATTGCAAGCCCTGATCGGCGTGCGCTATCGCGAGCTGGCGGACAGCCTGAGCACGCTCGACGCGCAGGTGCTGGCACCCTTGCAGGCGCGCGGTCGTCTCAGTGCCTATCAGGTACAGCAGTTGCAGCAAGCGTGGCGGGTCTCGGCGTTCCGTCTCCTGTGGGGTCAGCGCGCGGGCAATCTGAGCGCGGATGGGTTGCGCCGGCTTCAGCGTGAACTCGGTGCTGCGCTGGTGCGGCAACTGGGGCAGGGTGGATTCGGGCAGTGGCGGCCATCACTGCAGCCCGTGGCGCATGCCGAGGCGTATGGCGATGGCGGGCATCCCCCTCCAGGCGGCCGGGCGCGACCGGCGCGCATGCTGCCACGCCTTGACCAACTGCTACTGGGTGGCGTGATTGCGGCAGTCGAGCGGTCTGGGCGAAGGAAGAAGCGTACGGCACCGGCAGATGATCGAACGCATCTGGACACGTCATACACAGCGCGCGCCCTGCCGGCGAACGATGCTGTTTCGGTGGTGAACCCTGCGCGTGTAGCGTATGCCGCTGTGGCCGACACTACGCCGACCATCGCACCGGCGCGCGGCGAGCGCCCGGTCGAGGCTGCACTGCGTCGGCTTGGGGCCGCGCTCGATGGCAGTGCGCCATTGCGCGGGCACGCTCTGCAGGTGCTGATCGACGATCTGCATGCGCGTGTGCCGAACGAGCTTCGCATCCACTTGCAAGGCGTGGCGTTGCGTCGTGGCGAGACTGGGCGCTGGCTCCCGCAACATGGCATTGCCACGGTTTGGCGCATCGTGCAGATACTGGCAGGTGCCACCGAGACCGCTGACAAGCTCGAGGTCAGCGCGACGTCAGGCATCCCCCAGACGTCCCGCGCGCTGGCCTCCACGATGGCAGCGACGCGTGGCGCGCACTGGGCGGAATCCTTGCGGCAGTTCTCGCTGGCTGCGGTGTCGCGTGGCACGCGGCCCGGGCGCGGCCGGCGTGCGGGAGTGTCTGCGCTGCAGGCATGGCTGGTGGCGTACACCTTGCGTCAACTGGCTTTGGGAGAGCGTGCGCCGACCGACCAGCGCGGTTGGCAACGGTTCTGGGAGCGGGCGGTGGCGGCATGGCAGCGCGGAACGTCTGGTGTGCGCCCGGCACGGCCGCAGCGGCAGCCACCGAGGTGGCCTTTGATGCGGCCCCGCAAGCGATCTCCCGAACGTCCCCTCGAAAGCCCCCTCGAAAGCCCCCTCGAAAGTCCCTTCGAGCGTCGCCTTGAGCCTCCCGTCGAGCTTGCGCACGAGCAGGCCCCGAAGCGGCCGCTGAAGCGTTCACTGACTGACCGTGCGCCAGGCCATACCGCGCCCGTGCTGCATCCTTTTGAAAGACGGCCGTCGGCGCGCAATTTTCGCTGGGAAGCCTTGCATACCGTCACGACCCTGGAAAGTCGCCTGTCGCATCTCGCGGCATTTGCGAAAGTGCCGCGCGTGCGGCGGGACTGGATCATGCGCAACCGTCTGAGCGAATGGCTCGCCGAACCATCCCTGTGCGCGACGTGGATGGCGCGCACCGCCCCGGCACAGCGCTGGGAATTGCTTGCCGTCCTGCGTCCGCGTGACATCGGTACCCTGCGCCGGACCAGCGATGTGCTGCAGTCGGTGCAGGCCGCATTGCTGCCCAAGCGGACGGCGGGTGAACGCCAGCGCAGCCATTGGCAGTTCCTGACGGGGCACGTGTTTGCGGCGGATCTGCCGATCGCGCCCGCCATGCTCGCGCGGCGCTATGCGATCCACCTTTGCCGGGAACAGACCGCCGGCATGGCGTCGGGCGAAGCTGCGGCCGCGTTGGCGCAGCCTGCCCACGCCACGCGGAGTGCACCGTTGCGTCAATGGCTCGCCCGCGTCGCGGCGGCCCTGGCGCCGTGGCGCTGGCTCTCGTTGACGGGCACGGCGATATCGCGGGCCGCCGCACGGATCCTCGACCGCGCTCCCAGCCCCGCAGAACAATGGGAGGTGCGCCAGCCCATGCGCGGGACCAGCGCGCTTCAGCCCGGCGGGACAGCCGCACCGCCGGCCATCGGCGCCGCAGCGTCCCGGCAGTCTTTTCCCATGCACACCATGTCCGCAGACGATCCGCACTATATCGACAATGGCGGCCTCGTGCTGCTGGCCACCTACACCCAGCGGCTGTTCGCCATGCTGAACTTGCTGGAAGGCAACGCGTTTCGCGACGCGGCGGCCGCCTCGCGCGCGGTGCGCTGTCTGGCGTATCTGGCGGAAGGGCATGACGGGGCCAGCGAGGCCGAATGCGTATTGCCGAAGTTGCTCTGCGGCATGGCGCAGTCCGCACCCTTGGGCGGCGACGCTGCGGGCGATCTGGACGACGCGCTGGACGACGCCACGATTGCAGTGCTCGACAGTCTGCTGGACGCGGTGGTAGCGCACTGGACCGCGCTCGGCAAGACCTCGCGCGACGGGTTGCGCCAGACCTTCCTGCAGCGCGAAGGCCGGCTTGCGCGCGAGCATACGGAAGGCGGCATGCATTGGCGGCTGGTGCTGAAGACGGGGGCCTTCGACATGCTGCTGGACCGCCTGCCGTGGTCCTTCGGCACCATCAAGCTGCCCTGGATGCGGGAGGTGCTCTATGTCGACTGGCGCTGAATCCGCGCATCCGGATATGGCTGCTTCCGTGCGCGCACGCCATACCGAGGCATTGCAGCGTGAGCTGGACTGGCTTGAGGCAGCGCTCGACCAGCGCTTCCGCCAGCATTTCGCCCACGAGAGTGCGCCCGAGCCATTGCCGCCGGCTCCGGCATTGCCTGCGGGCAGTGCGCTGGCCGAGGTGGTCGCGCAATATGATCTGGGCGAGTGCGAACGGCTGGTGCTGGCGCTGGCCATGGCGCCCCATCTGCGGCCCGCCGCGCTCGACCTGTTCTTCGTCAAGAACCGCGATTTCGATCGCGGATTCAGCGAGTTCGGCGGCGCCAGGGCATCCCGCCACGCGGGCTTCCTGCCGACGGGCGAGACGGCGGCATTCCTGGTTGCCGGTGACGACCTGGCAGAGCGCATCGCCACGCTGGAGCTATTCGATGCGCAGCGCGCCTTCGCCCGTGGGGGGCTGGTGTCGCTCGACGGAGACGTGGGCGGCGAGCCACAGTTGAGCGGTGCGCTACTGCTGAGCGCGGAAGCGCTGCAGCGCCTGCAGACCGGCGTCTGGCACAAGCCGGACTACAACGCGCAGTTTCCGGCCAAGCGCATCACCACGGCCCTCGCGTGGGACGACCTGATCCTGGCGCCCGAGGTGATGGACGAGCTCGCCATGATCCAGACCTGGTTGCAGGCGGGCCCCGCGCTGATGGACGAATGGGGCATCGGCAAGGCCGTCAAGCCCGGCTATCGCTGTTTGTTCCACGGTCCGCCCGGAACCGGCAAGACGCTTACCGCCACGCTGCTGGGGCAGGGCGCCCAGGCGGACGTCTATCGCATCGACCTCTCCATGGTCGTCTCCAAGTACATCGGCGAGACCGAGAAGAATCTTGCGCGCGTCTTCGACCAGGCGCAGAGCCGCCGCTGGATCCTGTTTTTCGACGAGGCCGACGCGCTGTTCGGCAAGCGCTCGGCCACGCAGAGCAGCAATGACCGGCATGCCAACCAGGAAGTGGCCTACCTGTTGCAGCGCGTGGAGGATTTTCCCGGCGTGGTGATCCTGGCCAGCAACCTGCGCGGCAATATCGACGACGCGTTTTCGCGCCGCTTTCAATCCATGATCTATTTTCCGATGCCCGACGCGACCCAGCGTCTGCGGCTATGGCGCAGCATGCTGTCGCAACCGGGGCGGCTGGCCGACGACATCGACCTGGTGGAGCTGGCAGAGCAGCATGAGCTGTCCGGCGGCGCGATGGTGAACGTGTTGCGGTTTGCAGTGTTGCAGGCCAATCGCGAAGGCGTCACGCAATTCACGCGTGCACACCTGCTGGCGGGACTGACGCGGGAGATGCGCAAGGAAGGGAGAACCGCATGAAGCGCGCATGGACCGGCCTTGTTGTCTGGGTGCTGCTGGTGGTCCTGTACGGACTGTTACCCGCGCAGCCTGCAAGTTCCGTGGGTGCCTCGGATGCGAGCGTCGCGTCGGCCTCGGCGCCGGCCGCTGGCAGTCGTGCCCCGGCTGCCGCATCCGCACCGGCAGCGCCCGCAGCAGCGACGCCCGCGCCCGCTTCGGCGCCGGCCGTATTGCCCTCGACAATGCTTCCGGCGTCCAGCCAGGCCTGCCCACCGATCAATCCCAACACGTTTCCGCCGCTGGCCTGCGTGCGGCCAAGCGAACCGCTGGCGCTGGAGAAGACGGCCGTCACCTCGTTGCCGAATGCCGTGGTGGATCAGCACTACAGCTACCGATTCATCGCTACCGGTGGCGAGCCGCCCTATACGTTCGAGGAGATTCGCGAAGATCCCCGGCGCGGCCTTCCCGCCGGGCTGAGCCTGACCGCCGATGGCACTGTCACCGGCACTGCCACCCAACGCGGACGCAAGTCGTTCGTGGTGGCGCTGCACGACCAGACCGGGCAGGGCCTGCGCCAGACCTTCTCGATCAACGTCGTGGCACCGCGCGGGCCGAAGCCGGCCGGCAAGGCGCCTGACACGCCAGCCGGCACCGCGCCCGTGACCACCATCCAGACGGTTTCCATTGCCGCCACCCAAACACCGGTACGCGGCCCGAACCGGATCGATACGTGGGTGCTGACGCAGGAATTGCTCAAGCAGGTCAATCCCGTCATTACCGAAGGCGATACCACGGCATCCGATGCCCCGGCCGGCACCACAGCAGAAGGGGGCGCCAGTGCGGTCGATGTGCCAGCCGCGATCAATGCCGCGCCCGTGGTCACCGAGGGCGATGGCCTCGACGAATTGTCCGCCGCGGGCTCCGCCCAACTGGAGATCTTGCTCAAGCCGCTCGTCGGGGTGGAATATCCTACGCGCGCGATGTTCGCCGCAGCGCTCGATGCGCATGTGTGCACCTATGCGGCCGCGCTGACCGATCGCGTGGCGCAGACGAATCGGCAGGCCTCACCCACCGCTGAACAGTGGCGCGACCGCTGTGCCGTGGCATGGCAGGGTCCCTCGCCCAAGGCACCGGTGCAACTCTCCGAGGCTCCGGTCAAATGGCAGGACCTGCCGAGTACCCTGTTACCGGCCCGGGTCCGCAACTGGCTGATCGAGCAGGCACGTCAGAGCCACGATGCCGCAGTGAGCAACGCGCCCGGATGGCAGGGCACCGGCTGCAACTGCTTTACCGATGCCGCCGATGGCCAGGTCTACGGATTCGTGCCGCACTGGAGCGATGCGGAGAAAGGGCCCAAGCTCGATTTCAGCCTGTACGACCGTCTGGTGAACTACGCGCAGCCATTCGATGACGATGGCAATATCCTGCAATTGCAGCCAGGCGCCGCCGAGATCGAGTTCTACCGTGCCGTCCATCGCTACGGCAGCAAGCTGGACATGACAGTCTATCGCCGCGACTGGCAGTTCCTGCAACGCCTGCCGGAAGATCAGCGTCGCCGCATCGCGGGCCAGGTGGCCCTGCACACGGCACAGATGCTCAACACGCGCTTGAGCGATTTCGGCGCGCGCTGGCAGGATCGCATCCCTGGGCT
This sequence comes from Cupriavidus sp. DL-D2, assembly GCF_039710735.1. Taxonomy (NCBI): domain Bacteria; kingdom Pseudomonadati; phylum Pseudomonadota; class Betaproteobacteria; order Burkholderiales; family Burkholderiaceae; genus Cupriavidus; species Cupriavidus sp. DL-D2. Next base: position 22,441 of record NZ_JBDKXK010000054.1, read on the forward strand.
GGCCAGCGATACCTACCTTGGCGACGGTGTGACCTTGTTCCTCGACCAGTTGCCTTCGCCCGCCGACACAGGGTTCGCCACCTTTGCGAGTTTCCGTGAACGTCTGATCCGGTCGATCATTGCCGAACTGCACAAACAGAAGCGGCCGATCACGCTGAACCTGATGATCAGCGCCGGCGACCTGGTGCCGGCACTGCGGGATGCCAACGGTACGGGAAGCTCCAGCGCGGCAGCCAATCCTGCCAACCGTGCCGGCACGAAGAGCAAGGAGCCGTCGGCGGCGGTCGCGCTGCCGCGCCCGCCGGGCTGGACCTTCGGCGACCTGTTCGACATCCTCGTGTTCGCCGAAAACCCGCGCTTCCAGGACGGGCGCATTACCGCCGCATCGGGGGCGTACCACAGCAATACCAACGTGACGGTGAAGTACATCGTGCTGCTGCCGGAACCCACCACGCGCAGCAAGAAGGTGTTGCGCGAGGCGGTGGAGACCACGACGGACCTGGTGGGCACCAATCGGGCCATCATGGTGCGGCGCATATTGCCGCTGATCTCGGTGGGCAGCGCCGAGCCGCAGCAACTGGCCGACGACCTGGCTTACTTCAACGACAACTTCGGTGGCGTGGCGCTATGGCCGCAACCGCTCGCCAATCCGCTGCTACTGGCGCAGACGGAGAAGACCGTGCGCAGCACTATCCTGGCCAACGAGGCACCGGTGAGCCAACTGTGCAACGTGGTGTGCGACTGGCGCTGGGCTCTGCGTGGCGTGTTCTGGCTGCTGATACTCGTGGCGGCCGTATCGCTCGTGCTGTACCTCTTCTCGTGCCGCGTGCGCGCGCTGGGCCGTCCTTATCAGCTCTACCTGCTGCTGGCGGCCATTGTGCCATTGGTGATCGGCGGATTGCTGCTGCGATGCGATCCCGACCTCGCCTCGTCCGAGATCGCCAGCCGGCTGCTGGTCGGTGTGCTGGTGGTCGTGATCCTGAGCATGCTGTATCCCCTGCTCAAACCGCGCGCGGAGAGGCCATGACTACCTCCCACGCAACCATGCTAGGTGCTCAGACCCTCCCGCATCGCATAGCGTGTCAGCTCCGCAATGGTGCTGATGCCGAGCTTGCGATAGGTGTTCTCGCGATGGCTGGCCACCGTCTTGTCGCTCAGGAACAGCATCTGGGCGATGGTCCGGGTGCTGTGGCCCTCCGCCAGCATCTGCGCGACCTGACGCTCGCGCGCCGTCAGCTGCGGCAAGCGGATGGCTTCCACCACCGTGCCGCCCTGGCGGCTCGCGTGGAGCACGGTGCCGATCAACTCGCCACTGAGAAAGATCTGATTGGCCATCACGCGGCGGATCGCCCGTGCGAGCTCGTCGTAGGAATTCTCCTTCAGTACGTAGCCCGACGCGCCGGCGTCCAGTGCGGCCATGACGTCGGCGGGCCGGTCGTTGACGGACAGGCAGAGCATCTTGCAGGGCGTGGACTCCGCGCTCAACCGACGGATGACCTCCACGCCGTTGAGGATGGGCATGGCGATATCGAGTACCAGGACGTCAGGGCGCTGCACGCGCGCAATTTGCAGCATCTCCATGCCGTTACGCGCCTGGGCAAGCACCTCGATATCGCTCTCGCGCTGAAGCAGGGCGGCCAACCCCTCGCGCATCATGCTGTGGTCGTCGGCCAGGGCAACCCGGATGCTCATGGCGATAGTACGGGGCAGGTGCACTCCGCCCGGAATTCGGATCTCGGCTCGGCGCGGCGTTCCGAGTGGGAGGTGGGCCACCACTCGATGCAGGCATGCACGCCCGCGCCGGTGCGTGCGTCCAGCCGCAAGCGCGCGCCAATTGCTGCGAGGCGCGACGGCAAGTCGCGCAGACCGTTGTGACCGCGCATCGGTGTACATGCAAGGTCCGGATCGAAGCCGGGGCCGTTATCGGACACCGTCAACGCGATGCCGGGCGGGTAATCGGCGGTCTCGCGCAGTCCGAGGCAGACATGGGCGCCGGGCGCATGCTTGCACGCGTTGAGCAGCAGTTCGCGCGCGGCACGCATCAGTTGCTCGCACACGAGCGGTGGGGGCAGGGTGGCGAGGGTCGGGCAGTCGGTGTCGATGGCACATCCGGTCATGCGCGCAACCTCGGCGGCGAGTTCGATGCACTGGTGTGCCAGCGGCCGCGGCAGCGCCGGAAAGTTGCTCTGCGCCATTTGCTGCAACCCGCCGATCACGCCGCGCGTGGTCTGCAGCGCATCCTTGACCAGTTGCCGGGCATGACGCAGCGCAGCTTCGCCGCCATCCCCCGGAGACTGGGTGGCGCGATCCAGTTGCATGAGCGCAAAGGCAAGCAACTGCGCCGGACCATCGTGCAATGCGCGCGCAATGTCTTCCGTATGGCGCGTGGGATGGCCGCTGTTGGCGCGTGCCGGCCGCGCGCACCGTGGGCACTGCAGAGTTCCGTAGGGAAGGGCGGAGCGTCCCCGGCGCGATGGCCTGGGACGGCATGTGCAGGGGACCGGCAAGCCGCGCGCGGATATCGTGCCATTGACAGGTGTCGATACGGGCCACGCCGTGGCCCTGGCTGCGCCAATGCTGCACCGAGGCCCCATTCCTCGTTTCTTTCCAGTCATCCAATACCCGTCAAAAGTATTACTGCAGTCTTGTTGCCCGATGACACTGTCTGCGAGACGAGATGTCTGCCCTGCGGGCTCTTGTCGCCTCTTCAGCCGGAAGCGTCCCGACAGATTGTAGGAAAACTACATGGAAAAAATTCAGAATTAAAAAACTATCAAGGTACTGTTGCACGCGGGAAGCGGGACAATGACCTGCGCGTTTCCCGCAGGCGGTAGCGTATGACCCATACGGGGGAGATTTCGTCATGCCGACTTACATAGAACGTGAACGCGAACCCGACCGGGAGGAAGGCCATGCATCGGCGGAGTCCGGCCGGGCGCCCAGCCATCCCATGCAGGCGGTGGCGGATGCGGGCGCGCGCAATCGTCTGCCGCCAGCCCTGCAAACCAACCTGGAAGGGCTATCCGGGCAATCACTTGCCGATGTGCGGGTCCACTTCAATTCGTCGAAGCCCGCGCAGATGATGGCCCATGCCTATGCGCAGGGACGCGACATTCATCTCGGACCGGGTCAGGAGCGACACCTTCCGCACGAAGCCTGGCACGTGGTGCAGCAGGCCCAGGGCCGTGTACGGCCTACCGCGCAGCTCGCTGGCGGGACTGCCGTCAACGATGATGCCTCGCTCGAAGCGGAGGCCGAGCGGATGGGCGACATGGCCATGCGCTCGCCGGAGGCGCCGGTGCAACGCGTGGCGCAGATGCCCGACAGTGAGCCAGCGTTGGTGCGGCAGCCCGTGCGCAGCAGCAACGCGCCCGTGCAGCGCGTGCGCTTTGCCAATAGCAACAGCTTCTACGGGCCGCAGCATCCGGTGTTGCCCTTACCCGGCGATATGCGTGACGCGCTGGGTGCCACTTACCGGGGGCGTGTAGAGCGCCAGGAAGTGATGATCGACTTGTCTGCGGCGGGACAGCAATGGTTGAACCAGCATGCACCCATTCCCGGTGGGGTTGGGGCACTCTGCTGGGCGGAGATCCTCGACACCGACTGGCGAGACCTTGGCAAGGGCATGCCGGCGATCGAGGTGGCCCAGATGGACCTGGAGTTCTTCAATCATCAAGCCGATTTGATGAGAGACCTCGGCAACAGATTCGCGTTCGATCTGGTGATCCGTCCCGGCACTCCACTACGCGTGGCAAGCTTCGTGCTGCAGACCGATGCCCAGAACGCGCTCAACCTCGAACCCTCGAACAAGCCTATCGAACCGCAGGTGGCGCAGGCCATCACGGCGAGATTCGTCAACGACAATGCGCTACGGGCGCGCATCAGGCAGAACGTTCTTTCCACGTTGCTTGGCGCGGGCCAATATCAGTGGATACTGGCCAACTGGACGAGTATCAGCCAGACCCACGACGTGTATATCGATGTCGATTTCTATCCCAACCGAATGCCGGACCGGGGCGGACTCCTCCACAAGGACTCGATCGGCGAGACGCTCTTCGTCAATCTCACCTACAACAATCCGCAGGCGGGCGCCTCTCCCGAATACGCGTACGACAACCAGGGTCATGCGCCTTACGAACAGAATTTTCCGCAGAGCGCGCACACCTTGCTTGCCGATACGCGCCAGGCAAACCAGGGCAAGCCGGACACCATCGAGGGTGTAGACCTGCCCGCGCACGGGCGTGTCAGCTTCATTGACCCGGCGATCTGGCATGCCACGCCGTTATACGGGCGAAGACTGGAGTTGCCATCCTATGGCGATGCCGACGATCTGACCTACGACCAGGTACGGCAGGATATCGGCCAGAATGTTCCACGGGAACATCACGCCGAGGCACTGGGCGTGATTGCAAACCTGCACGGTGCCGTCAGGGGCGCCCAGATCAAGACACTCTACCGGTCGCACGAGATGCTCCGGTACGGGCGTACCGCAGATACCGCCATTCGGGATACCGCACCGCAGACGCGCCGGCAGCGCGCGCGCAGCGTGGATCTGACCAACCATCCGGAACGCCTTGCGGCGCTCCAGCAGCAGGCGACCCAGCCACGGTCGTTCATTCGCACCTGGGTCATCCTGCGGAGGAAGCCGCAGCAGCCGCAGCAGCAGGGGGGCGGAAATCCGTAGCGGAGAGGGCCCGCGGTTGGCGGACCGGCGGCTATAGCCCGTGGAAGATATGGCGCAGAACCTCCGGATACTTGTCCCGTTCCGCAAGGACCAACGCCTTCACGTCCGCCTTCTGCGCAGTCGTGAATGTTCGCCATTGAGCATGCATCGGCGTTCTCGCCTTGGCGTTCAATGACGCCGCCAGGAGCGCCGCAGCGCGCGTGTCCTGCTGGTACAGCTTGTACTTCGCGGCGTTGGCGGGAATATCGGTCAGCAGGTGGACATTGCTCTTGTCCCGGGTTTCCCGCAGGATCTGCTTGATCAGCGTGGCCTGCGAGCCGGTATTGTCCTGCATGTCGCGGTTGACCCCGTCCTTGTAGGACTTCTTCTGCCAGGGGTCGAAGTCGAGCTTGCCGTACTGCGCTTTGGGCGAGTCATACGGACGCTCGGCACCGGGCACGTAGGTGACGATCATGTCGTCGACGTCCTTCATGGCGGCGAGGTTGGCCGTGGACGCGGCCATGCGCAGTTCGTCCGCATTGGCTTCCCTGCCGGTGTCGGGATTCGCCGAACCAAGCCCGGTATAGAGGTGTCCCAGTCTCGATTTGCGCTTGCGGATCGCATCGAAGTCGCTGGCGCGGTCCTTGAGATTATTGAAAAGAATAATCTCCCAATAGGGCTGCGGGTTTGCCTTCTTGAACTTGCTGATACTCCTGCCTACCACGGCATCCATGGTCTTCTCATAAGCCGCCACGGCAAGATCGTCGCGGCTGTTCTTCGGGCGCCCTTTCATTTCGACTTCGATGCGCAGCGGATGACCAGTCGCGTTGTAGTAGGTGGTCGCCACGGCCACGGACGCGCTCAACAGGCCATCGAGGGAAATGAAAGCACTGTCGGGATTGTCGGTCCGCTGAATGCCCTGCAACTGGGCCGCGTCGAGGTCGCTGACATAGGCCGGATTGCCCTCATCGCCAACCAACGCCGCATGCAGCGTGCGACGGGCGTCGGATAGCTGCTCACGGATATTGCCATCGTGACTGACCATCGGCACATTGTCGCGGGACAGGTACACGTCGCATTCGATGCCATCGAGCCGGGGCGTCGCGTCGCGGGTGGTCTCGGTGTAAGCCGAATCGAATGCGGCCTTCGAGTTCTCTGCGGGGCGGTTCAGCCGGCGCGAGTCAGTGTCCTTGATCAGGCCGCCGCGTGTGCGGTTGGTCGGGCCGCCGCCGCGATGCGCGACGATACTGACGCCAGGGCGTTCCGCCATCTTGAGGCGGAGCTTGCGGAGTTCGGTGTTGATGTCGGCCGAGCTGGTCTGATCGTGCATCCAGTAGTCGAGCGGCCCGAGCATGCTGTAGGTCTCGAAGTTCTGTGCGGTGGTTGCGGTGCCGCTGGTCGCGGCGTCCTGTACCGCCTCCAGTGACCGGTCGTGAATCGCCGAGTTTTCTGGCGCCGTGTCGGCGGCGAGATCCGGCTTGGCCTCGATGTACTCGAAGAACGTCTTGAGTCCGGCCACCACCGGGGTAATGCGAGGCGCGGCCGACCGCTTGTCCAGTTCGCCAGCGATGCGGTTGAGCTTGCGATAACGCTGATACTTGAGCGGGGCATGGAGCGGCTTACCGGCAATCCCCTCCGCCTGCTTCCTGTCCTTGTTGGCGGCGAGTTCGGGGTCGCCGTAGAGATCTTCCTTGCGCTGCACGACGGGCTGCAAGCCGGCCGCCTGGCGCACGGCCGTCCTATGCGTGCCGGTATCGGACTGCGACTGCCAGGCCCGCATGCGCGAGGACGCGGGGCTGGCGTCGGCCAGATCCTGTATGCGCCGTTGCGCGACGGTGGCGGGACGCTCGTTGGCAATGCGCCGTGTGCCGTGTTGCGCGGCCGGAATCTGCGCTGGTGTGGACAACTGCGGCTTTTCGATTTTCTTCTGCATGACGAAGTCCCCGATATGCGGTCGCGCTAACCATGGCACGGAGCGACCCTATCAGAGTGCGGGCGATTGCGTATGCGGATGTCGTGGGGTGTCGCACGCAGGCGACAAGCGGACCTCGTTCCCGGAGATGTGGTTCTTGGTGCACCACTCGCAATCGACTGCGAGTCGGCGTTTGACATTGGGGTCGCCAAGTTCTTCAATGGTCCTGATGCCATGCACCTGGTCAACGCCATGCCGAAAATCGCCGTCCTCCTGCTCGTACCGATATGGCTGACCGGCTGCGTGTCGGTCAGCAGCAGCGATCCCAATCCTCCGCAGCGCACCACCGTGGTCACGCCGGCTCCAGGCACGACCACAGTCTGCAATCCCGGACCCTGCTGAGGGTCAGGGTGCTGCGTCGGGAACGTCGCGGATCTGGCGCATGATGCCTTCCGCGAACAGCACCGGGCCGAGGATCGGAATGCCGGCTTCGCGGAGCGCATCGGCAGTCCACGTATTGCAGGTGTAGAAGCCCGCGTACCGCGCCGTGGCCCCGAAATACAGCCCGCCCGTGTAAGGGCCGTCGCCGAGACTCACCGGCGCGCCGCTGGCATTGGTTTGCACGCTGCGATTCAGGAAGGCGCGCAGGCGCTGGATGCCTGCGGCGTCCACGTCGAGCCGTACCACGTTGTCCTTGCCGAACGCGGCAGCGGGGGTGTCCCGCAGGATCGTCAGCAGCAGCACGCCCTCACCGGGTAGCAGCGCAGAAAGCAGCGTCATCGGGCCGCGCTCGCCGCTCATCAGATAGTGGCGATCTCCGAATCCGAAGCAGAGATAGTTCGAGCCGTCGTAGCCCACGGTGACGCGCAGCAGTTGCGCGTCGGCATCGACCGTGCGGATACAGACGTCGGTATGCCAGTCGCGTTCCACCACGTCGATGAAAGTCACTGGCGGCGCGGCACGCGCGGCTGGCGTGGCGCATCCCGCCAGCAGGAATGCTGCGGCGATGGCTGCCGCGAGCGGCAACCGGCGGGCCGGTGTCATGGCGCGCTTGCCGTCGGCACGGTGCTTTCGACCAGTCCGATCATGGCCGTGCGGAATGCTTCTGCATCGGCACCGGCTGCCACCTCCAGCGCGGCGCGGTCGAAGGCTGCGGAGAGCAGGGCGGCCAGCGCATCCACTGTCGCATCCGATGTCGCATCGTGCGGCAGGTTATGGCCGAGCGCAGCCTGTAGTCCTTCACGTAACGTCCGACCCGCATGCTCGGCGTCGAGCGCGAACATTGCCGAGGGGCCGAGCACGGCGGGTCCGTCGACGAGCAGCAACTGCGTGCGTCCCGGCACTGTCATCGCCGCAAGGTAGGCCAGACTGCCGGCCACGAGCGCATCGCGTACGGGCAGGTCGATGGGCGCGGCGTGTTCGATCTCGGCAGCTACGGCGCGCGCTTCATCGTCGAGCAGGGCGCGGAACAGGGCCTGCTTGTCCGCGAAATGGTGATACAGCGCGCCGCGCGTGATACCGGCGGCAGCCACGATCTCGGGCGTCGATGTGCCGGCATAGCCCTTTTGCACGAACAACTGCCGCGCCGCCGCCAGCAGGGCAGTACGAGTGGCCTGCGTGCGTTCCTGGTTGGATCGCGCTTTTGCGTCTTGCATACATGCAGCCTGTATGTATATGATGGAGAAAGATACAGGTTGTATGTTACGTCAGGCGCGCCGCCTCGGCCAACCCTTGGAGACAACACGATGAAGACCACCAGCTATTACCCCGTCATCATGACCCGCAACGTGGCCGATACCGCGGCGTTCTACCAGCGCCATTTCGGATTTCGGCCGCTGTTCGAGGCGGACTGGTACGTCCACCTTCAGGCCGAGGCCGATGCACAGGTCAACCTCGCCATCCTCGACGCCGACCATGAAACGATCCCCGCCGAGGGACGCGGCAAGACGGCGGCGGGGTTGCTCATCAATTTCGAGGTGGAGGATGTCGATGCCGTGCACGCGCGCCTGAAAGACGCCGGTTTGCCGATCCTGCTGCCGCTGCGAGACGAAGCATTCGGGCAGCGCCACTTCATCACCGCCGATCCCAACGGCGTCATGCTCGACATCATCACGCCCATCGCCCCGTCCGCAGAGTTCGCGGCGAGCTACGACGATGACGCGCGGCCGGCCTAGCCCAATGCCCATCCGCCCAGCGCGCAGCCAGCCACCACCAGCCACGGCGGCACGCGCCATACCGTCAGCGCGATCACGGCCAGCATCGCCAGCGCGAAGTCGGGGGCCGAGTGGACGGCGCTGATCCAGACCGGATCGTAGAGCGCCGCCAGCAGCAGCCCCACCACGGCGGCGTTGACGCCGGCCAGCGCCGCGCGTGTGGCAGCGTTGCGGCGCAGCCGCTCCCAGAATGGCAGCGCGCCGAAGACCAGCAGGAAGGACGGGGCGAAGATCGCGACCACGGCCAGCCATCCACCCGCCCATCCGCCCATGCGCGTATCCGCCGCGCCGAGGAATGCAGCGAACGTAAACAGCGGTCCCGGCACGGCCTGCGCGGCGCCGTATCCAGCGAGGAAGGTATCGGCGTCGACCCACCCCGGCGGCACCACGGCGGCTTGCAGCAGGGGCAGTACCACATGGCCGCCGCCGAAGACCAGCGCGCCGGCGCGGAAGAATGCATCGAACAGTGCCACCGCATGATGGGCAGAAGCCTGCGCGGCCAGTGGCAGCAGCACCAGCAGCGCGGCGAAGGCCAGCAGGCAGACTACGGCCACCCCGTGTCCGACCGGAATCGCCAGCGGCTCATGGGAGGCGGGGGCTTCGGCGCGGAACAGCCGCGTGCCGATGACCCCCGCCAGCACCATCGCGCCGACCTGGACCCACGGCGACGGCAACAACAGCACGGCGATGGCCGTCAGCGCCATCATCGTCAGGCGCGGCGTGTCGGGGCATAGCGAGCGAGCCATCCCCCAGACGGCCTGCGCTACCACGGCCACGGCGGCCAGCTTGAGGCCGTGCAACGCGCCGGCCGGGATCACGTTGCCAAAGCGGGACAGCCCCATCGCAAACAGGATCAGCGCCACGGCGGACGGCAGCGTAAAGCCCAGCCACGCCGCCAGCGCCCCGCCGTAGCCGGCGCGGGACAACCCGATGACCATGCCCACCTGGCTACTGGCCGGACCCGGCAGGAACTGGCACAGCGCCACGATATCCGCATAGGACGACTCGCTCAGCCAGCGGCGGCGCGTCACGAAGGCTTCCCGAAAATAGCCGAGATGTGCCACCGGCCCGCCGAACGAGGTCAGGCCCAGGCGCAGGAACACGGTGAAGACTTCGAGAATGGCGCGCATAGGGGCGGGGAGGGCTGTGGTGCCGCGAGGGTAGCATCGCCAGACGTCGTGCGCATGTCGCATGTCAGCGTTTGCCCGACGGCGCAGGCGAGGCAAGTGCCGGTAGACTATGCGCCACGCGCCGGGGGTCACAGTCCTGTCGAGAGCCTGGCGCGCAAGAAAGCATTCCCTCGGGTTTCCACTTTGCGGAACGCGCCCCATGCACGCTACCGGCAGGTCCCCGCTTTCGTTGTCTGTCTCGTTTGCGCTGAAGGGCTGGCTCCTGCCGCCCGCCATCGTCCTGTCCACGCTGTCGTTGCCAGCCGGGGCCGACGAGACCACGCTCCCCGATGTGGTGGTCAGCGCCAACCGCGCCGAGCAGCGCCGCTTCGATGCGCCCGCCGCCATCGACAGCATTCCGGTCAATCCCTTCACGGCCACGTCGCCGCTGGTCAGCCTGTCCGAGCTGACGCTGACCAGCCCCGGCATTGCCGTGCGCGACCGCCAGAACTATTCGCAGGATCTGCAGATTGCCGTGCGCGGGTTTGGCAGCCGCTCTACCTTCGGCGTGCGCGGGGTGCGGCTGTTTGTCGATGGCATCCCGGCCACGATGCCGGACGGGCAAGGGCAGGCGTCCACGTTCGACCTCGCCAATGCCAGCCGTGTGGAAATCCTGCGCGGACCGTTCGCGCAGATGTATGGCAATGCGTCGGGCGGAGTGGTGCAGGTCTTTACGCCCGATCCGCCGAAGTCCGGCTTCACCGGGCGCGCCTCCACCGGGTTTGGTTCCGATGGACAGTGGCAGGCCGGTGTGATGCTGGGCGGCGGCAATGAGAAGCTCGGTGCCACGCTCGATGCGTGGACCTACCAGACCGATGGCTATCGCGATCACAGCGCGGCGCGCCGTTATCAACTCAACGCCAAGATCGTGGCGCAGCCGACCACATCCACGAAGATCACCGGCCAGTTCAATTACTTCAGCCAGCCGCTGGCCGAAGACCCACTCGGGCTCACCCGCGCGCAGGCCGAAGCCAATCCGCGCCAGTCGATTGCCGCCGCCACGCAGTTCAATACCGGCAAGGATGTGGAGCAGACGCAGGCCGGTGTGGTGGTCGAGCATCGACTGACGGAGCAGGACAACCTGAACTTCCGGCTCTATGGCGGCGGTCGGCAACTGACCCAGCGGCTCGGGTTCAGTGGCGCGGCGCCGACCTCGGCGGGTGGCATCGTCGATCTCGATCGTACTTACGGCGGCGGTGCCTTGTCGTGGTCGCGCAAGACCACGGCCAACGGGCTGCCGCTGCAATGGACGGCCGGTATCGAGGCAAATGGCATGCGCGATGCCCGCCATGGCTACGTCAACAACAACGGCCAGCAGGGCGCGCTGCGTCGTGACGAGACTGATGAAGCGGCAGACTATGGGGCTTTCGCCCAGTTCAACTGGACCGTGCATCCAGCGTGGGAAATCGTTGGCGGCGTGCGTGCCAGCATGGTGCGGCTGCGGATCGACGATCACTACATCACGGCAGCCAGCCCTGACGACAGCGGCACGTCCACGTACCACAACGTCAGTCCGGTGCTCGGCGCCGTCTGGCATGCGCATGAAACACTGAATGTCTACGCCAACCTCGGGCGTGGCTTCGAGACGCCCACGCTGACGGAGGTGGCCTATGGCCCTGGCGGCACGGGCGCGAACCTGGGGTTGCAGGCATCCACCAGCCGGCAGGGCGAGATCGGCATGAAGTGGCAGTCGGGCGGCCAGCGGGTGGACGTGGCGCTGTTCGATGCAGATAGTCATTCGGAGGTGGTGCCGCAATCCAACGACAACGGCCGCACGGTCTACCAGAACGTGGACGGCGTGCGCCGGCGCGGACTGGAACTCGGCTGGCGCGGCGCGTTTGGCGCGGCACAGCGGCTGACCGCAGGACTCGGCTATACCTATTTGTCGGCGTACTTCGGCGAATCGTTCGTCAACGCGCAGGGCGCGACCGTGGCGGCGGGCAACCGGTTGCCGGGCACGGCACGGCATAGCCTGGGCGCCGAGGTGGCCTACCGGCCGTGGGGACAATGGATGGTGGGCGTGGAAGCCAAGGCGGACAGCAGGGTCTATGCGGACGATCTCAACACGCAGGCCGCGCCGGGCTATTTCATCGTCAACCTGAAGACCGGCTACACGTTCAAGGTTGGGGCCACGCAGCTTTACGTTTTCGGGCGCATCGACAACGTGGCGGACCGGCACTACATCGGCTCGGTCATCGTCAACGAGGCCAACGGGCGCTACTACGAACCCGCGCCGGGGCGGCGATTCTTCGTGGGATTGCGGGCATCGATGTAGCAGCGGTCATCGTGCCCCCCTTGCCAGCGCCGTGCCGAGCGCCTAAGGTGGCGGTTCTGGCCGGCATCACGCCGGCAGCCCCCGCCCTCAGCCGTCATGCCGTCCGTCACACCCCCCGTCGATTCTGCTTCCATGCCTCACGATCCCAAGCTGCGCATCATGCTGTGGGTGGTGGCGGTGGGGTTCTTCATGCAGACGCTGGACTCCACCATCGTCAACACCGCGTTGCCGTCGATGGCGCGCAGTCTGGGCGAGAGCCCGCTGCGCATGCAGTCGGTGATCATCGCGTATTCGCTGACGATGGCGGTGATCATTCCGGCGTCGGGCTGGCTGGCCGATAAATTCGGCACGCGCACGATCTTCCAGATTGCCATCGGTCTGTTCGTGCTGGGATCGCTGTTGTGCGCGTGGGCGCCCACATTGCCGTTCCTGACCGCCGCGCGCGTGGTGCAGGGCGCGGGCGGGGCGATGCTGCTGCCGGTGGGGCGGTTGTCGGTGCTGCGTACGTTTCCGCGCGAGCAGTATCTGCAGGCGCTGAGCTTCGTGGCCATCCCTGGCATGATCGGTCCGCTGATCGGTCCGACGCTTGGCGGCTGGATCACGCAGACCTTCTCCTGGCACTGGATCTTCCTGATCAATGTGCCCGTGGGCATCATCGGCGCGCTGGCCACCATCCGCTACATGCCCAACGCCCGGCTGCCCGGCATCGGGCGATTCGATGTGGCCGGCTACGCGTTCCTGGCCATCGCGATGGTGACGCTGTCTTTTTCGCTCGACGGATTGGCGGGCATGGGCTTCCAGCACGCCACGGTACTGATGCTGTTGATCGCGAGCATGGCGGCGCTCACCGCCTACGTGTTCCACGCGCGCCGCAGCACCATGCCGCTGTTTCCGCTCCAGTTGTTCGGTATCCATGCCTTTAGCGTAGGGCTGATGGGCAACCTGTTCGCGCGGATCGGCAATGGCGCCATGCCGTTCCTGATTCCTTTGACGCTGCAGATCAGCCTTGGATATTCGCCGCTCAATGCCGGCCTGATGATGGTGCCGGTGACGGTGGCCGGCATGGCGTCGAAGAGCCTGGCGACGCGGCTGATCGAACGCTACGGCTACCGGCGCGTGCTGGTGGTCAACACGTTCGTGGTGGGTTTGGTGATGGCATCGTTTGCGCTGATCTCGCCCACGTTGCCACTGCCGCTCACGCTGCTGCAACTGGCGATCTTCGGTGCGGTGAATTCGATCCAGTTCACGGCCATGAACACGGTCACGCTCAAGGACCTGAGCGGCGTGACGGCCAGCAGCGGCAACAGCATGCTGTCGATGGTGCAGATGCTGGCAATGAGCCTGGCGGTGACCTCAGCCGGGGCGCTGCTCGCGACGTTCCAGGCGGGTATCGGCTCGCATCACTTCGATGTGTTGCCCGCCTTCCATGCAACGTTCCTGTGCGTGGGGCTGATTACGTCGGCGTCGGCGTGGATTTTTATGCAGTTGGACGCGGAGGTGGCGGTGCCAGCGAAGGCACAGCCGTCGGAAGAGGTTTGATTTACCTCGTTCTCTCTTGGTTTGCTCCCCTCTCCCACGTTGTGGGAGAGGGGAGCAAACAAGTGGCGAGCGAAAGTCGGCGGTCAAAAATACCCCACAAACCTCCCCATGATCGGCGACAGCACCCCCGTCCGATGCGCCATCAAGATATGGCTGGCCGCATCCGGCCCCGCGATCGGCCGATACGCTACGCCCGGAATCCCGGTGCGTGAGTAAATCTCCGGCAACACCGATACCCCCGCACCGCTCGCCACCAGACCGATGATCGTGGTGGCTTCCCTCGCTTCCTGTGCAACGTTGGCTGCGAAACCTGCGCGATTGCACAGCGTCGTCACATGATCGAACAGTCCACAGCCGAGTCCGCGCGGGAACAGCAAGAAACGTTCAGCCGATAGCGCACTGATATCGATATCGGCATCCTGCGCGGCCAGCGGATGCGCAACGGGCAGAACGGCCACGAGACGGTCCACTAACACCTCGCGCACGGTGATGCTCGCGGGCGGACGGAATTGAGGGGAAGGTCGCAGGAACGCGATATCGATCTCGCCGTGTTCCAGTTGCTGCAGTTGCTGCCCCGTGGACAGATGCACGAGTTCGAGCCGTGCATGGCGATGCGCCTCGCGGAACGCGTGAACGGCGCGCGGGAACATGTCCTGCATCGGCACCGATGCGGTAAAGCCCACACGAATCTCGCCAGCCTCGCCGGATGCCACCTGCTTCACCACCTCGCGCGCCTCGTCCAGGTTGGCCAGCGCGGCGCGCGCTTTCTCCAGGAACAGTTCGCCAGCCGGGGTAAGCGCCACGTGGTGGCGGGAGCGCTCCAGCAGCGGACTCCCCAATTCATCCTCAAGTGCCTTGATCTGCACGCTCAGTGGCGGCTGGCTGATGTGGAGGCGCCGGGCTGCCTCGCTGAAGCTCAGCGCCTCGGCCACAGCCACGAAATAACGGAGTTGGCGAAAGTCCATGATAGGGATTCGGAATAACCAGCCATCTGAAAACGTATTGGACAGTATCACGACCCGAACTCAGAATGCGAGCACGTTCTAAACCAAGACTCACAGGAGACAACCATGCTGCGCGGGCTCGCTCGTATTCGTTTTCCAATGGGCGGGAGCCGCCCCATGCTGGTTTCGCTGGCGGCGGCGCTGGCTTTGGGGAGTGCCGTGGCGCACGCCGACGCCTATCCTGACAAGCCGATCCGCCTGGTCGTGCCGTATGCCGCCGGCGGCGCCGTGGACATCGTGGCGCGCGCCGTGGGCCAGCACATGAGCGTCGTGCTCAAGCAGCCCATCGTCGTCGATAACAAGCCGGGCGCCAGCACCAATATCGGCCTCGACTACGTGGCCAAGGCGCAGGCAGATGGCTACACGATCATGATGGCGTCGAACAGCCTGGCCACGAACGCCGCGCTGTTCCCCAAGCTCAGTTTCAACCCGGCCACGGATTTCACGCCGGTGGCGCGCGTGGGCGAAGCCTCGCTGGTGGTCGTGGTGCCAGCCAAGTCGAGCATCACCTCGTTGAAGGGACTCGTGGCGCAGGCCAAGGCGCATCCGGGCAAACTCAACTATGCGTCGGCGGGCAACGGCAGTTCCGGTCACCTCGCCGGCGAACTGCTCAAGGACGCCGCCGATATCGATGTGCTGCACGTGCCCTACAAGGGTGGCGCCCCGGCTATCACCGACCTGATCGGCGAGCGCATCACGTTCATGCCGATCAATCCGCTGGAAGTGGTGGCGCATATCAAGGCTGGCACGCTGCGCCCACTGGCGGTGGCGAGCGCCAACCGTTCTGCATTGCTGCCGAACGTGCCGACCTCTAAGGAGGAAGGGCTGCCGAACTTCACGGCGTCGGTGTGGTGGGGCCTCGTGGCACCGGCCAAGACGCCTGCGCCGATCATCAAGCAACTGAATGCGGCGGCCAATACGGCGCTGGCTGACCCCGAGGTGCGCAAGCAGTTGAACCAGCTTGGCGTGACCATCGTGTCCGGCACGCCCGAGCAGTTCGGCCAGTTCGTGAAGACCGAGACGGCCACCTGGCAACACGTCATCAAGAAGGCCGGGATCACCGCTGATTGAGCCCCTGATTGACCCGCATTCAAGCATCAACGATTGAAACTGGAAGTCCCCAATGTCCGAGCAAACCTCAACCCGGCCTTCGATTCTCGTCGTCAGCGCCCACGCGGCTGATTTCGTCTGGCGTGCGGGCGGTGCCATCGCGCTGTACGCGGAGCGCGGCTACCACGTGCGCATCGCGTGCCTCTCGTTTGGCGAGCGCGGTGAATCGGCCAAGATGTGGCGCCAGCCCGGCATGACCATCGAGCGCGTGAAGGCGGCGCGTCTCGAAGAAGCGCAGAAGGCGGCAGACATTCTCGGCGGCACGCTGGAATGCTTCGACCTTGGCGATTACCCGCTGCGCGTGCCCGACGAAGCCTTGCTGCGGCTGGCCGATATCTACCGCGAGATTCGCCCGGAACTGGTGTTGAGCCATTCGCGCGAAGACATCTACAACTTCGACCATCCGCTGGCGACGCACGTCGCGCAGGAAGCCCGCGTCATTGCGCAGGCGCACGGCTACAAGCCCGAGGTGCCCGTGATCGGCGCGCCGCCTGTGTTCCTGTTCGAGCCGCATCAGCCCGAGCAGTGCAACTGGAAGCCCGATGTGCTGCTGGATATCTCCTCGGTGTGGGAGAAGAAGCAGCGCGCGTTCACGACGATGGCCGCGCAGGAACACCTGTGGGAGTACTACACCCGCGTGGCGTTGCAGCGCGGCGCGCAGGCCACGCGCAACTCGGATCGCAAGATTCAGTATGGGGAAGGTTACGCACGCGTCTTTCCGCAAGTATCGGAGGTGTTGGCATGAGAACGGTTGCCTATCGCAACATCCTGCGCGCCGATGGGCGCGATATCGAGACGCTTGGCAAGCTCGGTGTGGCCACGGTGCATGAAGCCCAGCGCCGCACGGGGCTGATGAAGCCGTACCTGCGTCCGATCCAGTCGGGCTCGGCCATCGCGGGCAGTGCCGTGACGGCGCTGATGCATCCCGGCGACAACTGGATGATTCACGTGGCGGTGGAGATGATCCAGCCCGGCGACGTGCTGGTGGTGGCGCTGACCAGCGACTGCACCGATGGCGTGTTCGGCGATCTGCTGGCCACGTCGCTGAAGGCGCGCGGCGCGCGTGGTCTGATCCTTGACTCTGGTTGCAGGGACGTTGCCACGCTCAACGCGATGGGCTTTCCGGTCTGGTCGCGCGCGATCTCGGCACAGGGCGCGGTCAAGGAAACCGTGGGCACGGTCAACGTGCCCGTGATCTGTGCTGGCGCGCAGGTGCGGCCCGGCGATGTGATCGTGGCCGATGACGATGGCGTGGTGGTGGTTGCTCGTCCGCAGGCCGGCGAGGTGGCGCGCAAGGCGTTGGAGCGCGAGGCACTCGAAGGCGCCAAACGCGAGACCCTTGCATCGGGCGTACTCGGACTCGACATGTACAACATGCGCCCGGGACTTGCCGCCAAGGGGTTGGTCTACTCCGATCAGGCCGTGGACTGGTACAGCGGGGCCGACGAAGCCTGACGCAACCAAAGCGCGAGAAGCACCATTCGCCGCGCTGCATCTGGTATAAGACGCCCCAGAACGACAAGCCGAACGCCTGCGTAACCGTGTTGCCGGGCGGATCGGCCAAGCCCTGGGGAGACAGATGGAACTGCGCCAGCTTCAATACTTCGTGCGTGTCGTGGAACTCGGCAGCATGAGCCGCGCCGCGCTTGAACTCGACATGGTGCAGTCCGCGGTCAGCCAGCAGATCAGCCGTCTCGAAGGCGAGCTTGCCACGCGGCTGCTGCGGCGCACGCCGCAGGGCGTAACGCCCACCGAGGCGGGCCTCGCCTTTTTCCACGAAGCCCAACTCACGCTGCGCCACGCCGAACAGGCGCGCCGCGCCGCGCATCAGGCCCGGCTCTCCGGAACCGTCAGCGTGGGGCTGGCTCCCACCACGGCATCGGTGATCGGCGTGCCGCTGATCCGCGCCATGCGCGAGCGCTATCCCGACGTACGGCTGCACGTCGTCGAAAGCCTTTCCGGCCATCTCACCGCCATGCTCAACGCGCGCCAGCTCGACCTGGCCGTGCTGTTCGATACCCACGCCGCGCGCCGCTGGACCGTCATCCCGCTGCTGGAGGAAACCCTGTTCCTGATCCAGTCGCGCCAGGCACTGCCACAAGGCAAGGCCGATCCGCCAACGCTGTGCCAGATGGCGGGCCTCGCCGAGGTGCCGCTGATCATGCCCACGGGTGTACACGGCTTGCGTAGCACGCTCGATGCCGCCTTCGCCCGCGCCAAGGTGGCGCCGCACGTGACGCAGGAAGTCGATTCCCTGGCCATGCTCATGGACGCCGTCGACATGGGCTTCGGCGCCACGCTGCAACCGTGGGCCGCCGTGGGCCGCTATCCCGACGCGGCCACGCGCTTCCACCTCGCCCAGATAGACGACCCGGCCGTCATGCGCCGCAACCTGCTCTGCAGCCTATCCGACGACGAACTCTCGCCAGCCGCCCTGGCCCTGCGCGTAGTGCTGGGCGACATCGCGCGCGGACTGGTGCGATCAGGAGAGTGGCGGGGAGCGAGGTTGGTGGAGGGGGTTGCCTGAAAGGCAGGAATTACTCGGGCGCGTAGTGGGCCCCGGCAGCACTTGCCGGTCTCCCGTCAGCCATCACAAATCGTGATGCCCCCATGCCAGACAAGGGCTTAGCAGCGATCCGTCGCGCGGATACAGTCGCTGCACAGACCCACGAAGGCATGAAACATCGTGTTCCCACTCCTCAAAAAGACCTGCCGGCAGGATGCTTGCGCATGAGTTCGCCGATGATCGATGTACTGGTGATCGGCGGCGGCAATGCTGCGCTGTGCGCGGCGCTGATGGCCCGTGAAGCGGGCGCCAGCGTGATGCTGCTCGAATCCGCGCCGCGCGAATGGCGTGGCGGCAATTCCTCGCATACCCGTAACCTGCGCTGCATGCACGACGCGCCGCAGGACGTGCTGATCGATGCCTATCCCGAAGAGGAATACTGGCAGGACCTGCTCAAGGTCACGGGCGGCCTGACGGACGAAAAGCTGGCGCGCCTGGCGATTCGGGCGTCATCGACCTGCCGCGACTGGATGCGCAGCCATGGCGTGAATTTCCAGCCGCCGCTGTCGGGCGCGCTGCATGTGGCGCGCACCAATGCGTTCTTCATGGGTGGTGGCAAGGCGCTGGTCAACGCGTATTACCGCAGCGCGGAGCGTTTGGGCGTGAGGATCCGCTACAACGCGCCGGTCGATCGCATCGAACTGGACGGAGGTCGCTTCGTCGCGGCGTACATCGGCAACGAGCGCATTGCGGCGCGTGCCTGCGTGCTGGCGGCGGGTGGCTTCGAATCGAATCGTGAATGGCTGCGCGAAGCCTGGGGTCAGAACGAGCGCGGGGAATGGCCGGCCGACAACTTCCTGATCCGTGGCACGCGTTTCAACATGGGCGTGCTGCTCAAGCACATGATCGAGGCGGGCGCCGACGCCATCGGCGATCCGTCGCAATCGCACTGCGTGGCCATCGACGCGCGCGCGCCGCTCTATGACGGCGGTATCTGCACGCGGATCGATTGTGTGTCGCTGGGCGTGGTGCTCAACGCCAATGCCGAGCGCTTCTACGATGAAGGCGAAGATTTCTGGCCCAAGCGTTACGCCATCTGGGGCCGCCTCGTGGCGCAGCAGCCGCAGCAGATCGGCTATTCGATCATCGACGCCAAGGCCGTGGGCCGCTTCATGCCGCCGGTGTTCCCCGGTGTCAAGGCCGACACGCTGCCCGAACTCGCCCGCAAGCTCGGGCTGGACGAGGCCACTTTCATGCGCACGATCGGCGAATACAACGCCGCCTGCCGCGTGGGAAATTTCGATCACACCGTGCTGGACGATTGCCACACCGAGGGCGTGACCCCGGCCAAGACGCACTGGGCGCGTCCGCTCGATACCGCGCCGTTCTATGGTTATGCCTTGCGGCCCGGCATCACGTTCACGTACCTGGGTTTGAAGGTCAACGACCAGGCGGCCGTGCATTTTGGCGGTCAGCCTAGCGACAACCTGTTCGTGGCGGGCGAGATGATGGCCGGCAACGTGCTCGGCAAGGGCTACACGGCCGGTGTGGGCATGGCCATCGGCACCGCATTCGGCCGGATCGCGGGCACCCAGGCAGCACGCGCTGCAACGGGTGTGGCATCACAGGAAAAGGACTATGCAACATCTTGAAGCGTTGACGCGCGAGGCGGCGGCGCTGGCCAACGGCGACATCGACACCATTGGCGCCAGTGGACTCCATGGCCTGCTGCCGCTGACTGCGGACGAAGAGGAAGTGGCACGCACGCTGCAGATCTGCAACGCATGCCGCTATTGCGAAGGATTCTGCGCCGTGTTCCCGGCGATGACGCGCCGGCTGGAGTTCCCGAAAGCCGATATCCACTACCTTGCCAATCTCTGCCACAACTGCGGCGCGTGCTATCACGCCTGCCAGTACGCGCCGCCGCACGAATTCGCGGTCAACATTCCGCAGGCCATGGCGAAGGTGCGCGTACAGACCTACGGAGATTTCGCGTTCCCGGCGGCGCTCGGCGGACTCTATCGTCGCGCCGGTATGACCGTGGCATTGGCGCTGGCCGGTGGTCTGGTGCTGTTCCTGCTGATGGTGCTGGCCATGCGCGGCTCGCTGTGGCATGCGCCGCTGGCCGGCAACTTCTACGCGATCTTTCCGCACAACCTGCTGGCCGCGATGTTCGGTGCGGTATTCCTGTTCGCGATGCTCGCGCTGGGTATCGGCGTGACGCGGTTCTGGCGGCAGGTCACGCCGGGCACGCGCGACGGGGAATCGCACGGTGCGGCGGCCGGTGGTGCAGCACACGATGCGCTGCGGCTCAAGTATCTGGATGGCGGTCATGGCAAGGGCTGCAACAACGATGACGATGCGTTCACGCTGTTGCGTCGCCGCTTCCACCATTTCACGTTCTACGGCTTCATGCTGTGCTTTGCCGCTACCACGGTGGCTACGCTGTATCACTACCTGCTGGATCTCCACGCGCCATATCCAGTCACGAGCGTGCCGGTGCTGCTGGGCATTGCAGGCGGTATCGGTCTGCTGATCGGGCCGGCCGGGCTGCTCTGGCTGAACCTGCGTCGGGACCCTAAGACGATGGACGCTGCGCAGAAGCCGATGGACCGTGGCTTTATCGCGCTGCTGTTGCTGACCAGCGCGAGCGGACTGGCTCTGCTTGCCTTCCGCGATACCGGCGCCATGGCCGCGCTGCTGGCCATACACCTGGGCATCGTGATGGCACTGTTCGCCACGCTGCCCTATGGCAAGTTCGCGCACGGCATTTTCCGCAGTGCTGCGCTGCTCAAGTTCCATATCGAGAAACGCCGGCCGGCTGACCTTGCCCTCGGCTCGGATTGAATCTCGGGCAAACAACATACCCAATCGAACCCCATCCAGGAGACACCCCATGACGAAACCCGGTGTGCTGAACATTCCGTCGATGCGCGACCAGTGCAGCGAGGCGGAGTGGCAGGCGCGCGTGGACCTGGCCGCCTGCTACCGGCTGGTCGAGCTCTACGGCATGGCCGACATGATGGCGAACCACATCTCCGTGCGCGTACCGGACGAGGACGATGCCTTCCTGATCAATCCCTACGGAATGATGTACGAGGAGATCACCGCCTCATGCCTGATCAAGGTGGACCATGACGGCAAGATTCTGTCGAAGCCTGACTTCGGTGAGCTGAACTACGGCATCAACAAGGCGGGCTACGTAATCCACAGCGCCGTCCACCATGCGCGCCCCGAAGTGGCCTGCGTGATCCACACCCATAGCTGGGCGTCGATGGCGGTGTCCTCGCTCGCATGCGGACTGCTGCCAATCACGCAGACGTCCATGCGCTTCCTGAAGATCGGCTACCACGACTACCAGGGCGTGGTGCTCGACACCGCCGAGCAGGCATCGCTGATCGAAGACCTGGGCCGGGGCGAGGCACTGATCCTGCGCAACCACGGCGCGCTGACCGTGGGCAACACCGTGGGCGAGGCATTCAACTGGATGCACCGGCTCGAACTGGCCTGCCGCTCGCAGGTAGCGGCGATGTCGTGCAACACGCCTTTCCAGGAAGTGCCCGCCGATGTGCTGCAGGAAACGTGGAACAACTACCAGCCCGGCACGCGTCGGCCTTATGGCGTGATGGAGTGGCCAGCTCTGCTGCGCAAGCTGGACCGGATGGACCCGGGATATCGGGATTGAGCCTCGGTTTTCTCCCGGTTTCTCCCCTCTCCCGCAAGCGGGAGAGAGGCGGGGGAGAGGGCCAGCAGTGCAAATTGAGACAGGTCGGCAAGCAGAACCTCGTTGCCCTCTCCCCCAACCCCTCTCCCACTGCGTGGGAGAGGGGAGCAAAACAATACAAAACAAAAAATTCTACGGAGACAACCATGCATCGAATCGTCCCCCCAACGCTGCATTCCCGATTGCTCACGGCCTGCGCGCTGGCCCTGGGCGTGACAGTGGCCACGCCTGCCATGGCCGACGACTATCCCGTCAAGCCCGTTCGCGTAGTAGTGGCCTTCACCGCCGGCGGCACAACAGACATGCTCGCCCGCAGCGTCAGCCAGCAGATGGCACAACGATTGAAGCAGTCGTTCGTGGTGGACAACCGGCCCGGTGCAGGCGGCAATATCGGCACCGAGTACGTGGTGCGTGCGCCGGCTGACGGATACACGCTGCTTGTGAACTCGGTGGGACCGATCTCGATCAACCAGACGCTTTACAAGAAGCTCAACTACGACCCGCTGACCGATCTCGTCCCTGTGGTGCAGATCGCCGATGTGCCGAATGTGCTGGTGGTCCATCCGTCGCTGCCGGTAAAGACGTTCGAAGAATTCGCGGCCTATGCCAAGGCGAATCCCGGCAAGCTCAACTACAGCTCTACCGGCGTGGGCACGTCATCGCATCTGTCGGGATTCATGCTGACCGAGCGTATGGGCACGCAGGCCACGCATATCCCCTACAAGGGCGCCGATGCGCTTAACGACCTGCTCTCCGGCCGGGTGCAGTTCATGTTTGCGACGATTCCTTCGGTCATGTCCCATATCCAGGCCGGCAAGCTGCGGGCATTGGCAGTGACCAGCGCCAAGCGGTCACGCTCGCTGCCAGATCTGCCCACCATCGCGGAGAAGGGCTTTCCGGGGTTCGAGGCGGGATCGTGGTTTGGCTTCTTCGCACCGAAGGGTACGTCGCCCGAGGTGGTGGCGAGGTTGAACAAGACGGTCAACGAGATCCTGCCGTCCCTGCAGGCGCAGATGATCCGCGAGGGGGCCGATCCCGTGGGCGGCACGCCAAAACAGTTCGGGGACTTCACGCGGGCAGAGTTCGTCAAGTGGAAGGCCGTGGTGAAGGCGTCCGGCGCCACGGTGGATTGATCGATGGCGACGAGGTCCGAATCCGGCGCGGCACCGCTGCGCATCCTGTTGTCGATGGCAGCGCTCGATGCCCATCGTGATGCCATCGACAACGCCATGGCTGGTCATGCGTGGGAGCCGGTGTCCGCACCAGACATCGACGATCCGCGTTCCATCGATGCCGATGTCGCCTTCGTCTCCCGCGACGTCACGGGACTGTCGACCAAGCATGAGGTCCTGCCGGCCACGGAACGGTTCTACAACGCGATGCGCGAGGCGCCGTCGTTGCGCTGGGTGCATACGCACTCGGCCGGCGCGGATCGCGCGATCTTCCTGCAACTGCGGGAACGTGGCGTGGACGTGACCACGTCGTCGGGATCTAACGCGGGAGTCGTGGCGCAAACCGCGCTGGCGGGTGTGCTCGCGCTGGCCCGGCATTTTCCGCAACTGATGGATGCCCAGCGCACGCAACGATGGGCGCCGCTGATCGGTAGCGGCATGCCGCGCGATCTGCAGGGCCAGCGAGCGACGATCCTGGGGTGGGGTCCGATCGGCCAGCAGATTGGCGCGGTACTGCGCGTGCTGGGCCTGTCCGTCACCGTGATCAGGCAGCGTGCCACGCCGGCCGGCGAGGGGTTCGCCACGGCCACGTTCGATGTCCTCGACGCGATCCTCCCGCAGACTGACTGGCTGATCCTGGCCTGCCCGCTGACCGACCGCACGCGTGGGCTGATCGATGGCGCCGCGCTACAGCGCCTGCCAGCGGGTGCGCGACTGGTCAACGTGGCACGTGGCGAGATCGTGGACGAAACGGCGCTGATCGAGGTATTGGGCAATGGTCATCTCGGCGGCGCCTATCTGGATGTCTTTGCGCATGAACCGCTGCCGGCCACGTCGCCACTCTGGATGCTTCCCAACGTCATCGCCACGCCGCACAGCGCGGGATTCTCCGATGGCAACGCCGCGCGCGTGGTGGAAATGTTCCTCGACAATCTCCGGCGCTGGACACGCGGCGATGTTCTGATGAACCGGGTCACGGGGTAAGTCGAAAAAATGAGAAATTGAGAACTTTCCACCGTGATTTGCGGAAATTTCCGCAACCTGCGAGAGAGCGTGGCGCGCACAATACAGGGATCGCAACCATCACTGTTTCTATCCGGAATGCGTCCGGTCCGCGCCATGCCCAGCCTTGCATTGTTCGTCCAGCCCACGTTCGCTACGCCGCCGGCCACCACCACGCGTACGGCATCGTCTGCCGTGCGCGTCAACAAGCTGCCGCGCATCGTGCTGGCCGACGATCATCCGTTTTGCCTGATGGCGCTGGCGGAGCAACTGCGCGCGGCCATGCCGTGCGAGGTCGTGTCGTGCGAGCACGGACATGCGGCCTGGGCCGCGCTGCAGGCGCAGGATGTTGCCATGCTGCTGACCGACATCGACCTGCCCGGCATGGATGGCCTCACGCTGGCCCGATCCGTCCGGAGCCGGGAACAACGTAACAAAGTACCGCATCTACCGATCGTCGCCATCTCGGCCACTGTGAGTCCGGCCATAGAACAGGCGTGCCGGGCCGCCGGTATCGATCTGGTGCTGGAAAAGCCGGCTAGCGCCGAGATGCTGGCCGGTGTCCTGCGTGCCTGTCTTCCTCATACCGATTGAGTCGACGGCTTCACCCTTTCCAGGCCGAACAGCGGATCACGCTGCAGAAGTTGCCACGATGAAAGTGCGGTTCCTTGTCGGCAATGACATCGGCCTTGACATTGCCGAACGTGGTATCGGGCTTGTGACGGATGCCATCGTAGAACGCCTGGATGATGTCCTCCTTGAAGTGTTCGGTGCGTGGATGCGCATGCACCACGGCTTCGCGATCCGCATCGGCGAACGTGTCGTAGCGGATGCCAAGCACGTCCATCTCCACACCCGCCGTGACTAGCGCAATTTCAGGTGCCATGAATTCTGGGACGCCCGGCGTGGTATGCAGCGCGATGGCCGTCCATACCTTTTCCACTTCGCGCTCGCCGATGCCCCGGCTGCGCAAAAAGTCCGCGGCGGCGTTGGCACCATCTACTTCGAATCGCTTGTCGGCGCTGCCATGTGCATGGGTCAGCCCCATGTCATGGAACATGGCGCCTGCGTAGAGCAGTTCGGGGTCATAGCACAGGGCGCGATGCTTACCGGCCAACGCTGCCCAGTAATAGACGCGGCTGGAGTGATGGAACAACAGCGGTGATTCGGTATCGCGCACGAGTTCGGTGATCTCGCGAGCCAGCTGGCTGTCGGGGATGGCGATGTCGCCGGTGGTGAAGCGCATGGTGGACTCCTTCGCTTGGGGTTGAAGCGAGTGTAGGAGCGCGGTAGGATGGCTTCAATCGTCGTAATACGACGATATAGGACAAACTGACGTTAACAGGACGCTGCCATGCCGGCTTCGCGAAACATTGGCCTGCTCGCCATCGAGGGTGTGCAGTTGCTGGACGTCTCGGGGCCACTCGATGTGTTTGCCGAGGCCAACCGCCAGGCCGGGGCCGAGATCTATCACCTCGATCTCGTGGCGCTTGGTCGCGGGCCGGTGCGGGCCTCGTCGGGGGTGCGCCTGATGCCGGACATCGTCATCGAGGACGATCCCAGGGCGCGCAAACTGCCTCGCATCCACACACTGCTTGTGGCGGGCGCACCCCACGCCGCAGACGCGGAGGTGGCCCCGGCATTGCTCGACTGGCTGCGCCGTGTGGCGCCGACGACGCGGCGTTATGGTTCGGTGTGCAGCGGGGCGTTCCTGCTGGCCGAGGCCGGTCTGCTCGATGGACGCCGCATCACCACGCACTGGGCCGACGCCGACGCGCTGGCCGCAAGGTTCCCGCATGTCACTGTCGATGCCGATGCCATCCACGTGCGCGATGGCAAGCTGCGTACCGCGGCAGGGGTCACGGCCGGCATGGATCTGGCGTTGTCGCTCGTGGAGGAAGACCTGGGCCGGGATATCGCCATGCGCGTCGCCAGCCAACTGGTGATGTTCTTTCGACGGCCCGGTGGCCAGATGCAGTTCAGTCGCCGCGAAACACCCGCTGCCAATCGTTCGGCACTGCAGGAACTCCAGCGCTGGGTCGCCGCCCATCCCGCCGAACCGCACGATGTCCCCAGCCTGGCTGCACGCCTCGGCGTCAGTCCACGGCATCTGTCTCGTCTGTTCCAGGAAGAGGTCGGTGTCACACCCGCGAGTTGGGTGGAGGGCGCCCGCGTAGCCGCCGCGCGGCAATTGCTGGAGGAAGGCATCATCGCGCCGAAGCAGGCAGCGGCAGCCTGCGGCTTCACGAACATCGATACGTTCAGGCGGGCATTTTTGCGCGTGGTGGGGGTAACGCCGGCGGACTATCGGAAGCGATTTGTGGGGGTGTTGGGGTAGGGCGTTTCGGAGTATTCCAACGCCCTTCGCTATGGGAGAAAAACAAGCGTGTCGTAAAGGCCAACGTCCTCTGCTATGCGCTCCCTCTCCCATGCCAGTGGGAGAGGGGAGTCAACCAAGAAGCGGTCGATAGAACTACATATTCAACGCCCGCTTCTGCACCGCAAGCGCGGCCTCGCGCATGACCTCCGACAGCGATGGATGCGGGTGGCTGATCATGCCGATGTCTTCCGATGCTGCCTTGAATTCCATGGCGACCACGCCTTCGGCGATCAGGTCCGAGGCGTTGACCGAGATGATGTGTACGCCCAGCAGTTCGTCGGTGTTGGCATCGGCGATCATCTTGATGAAGCCTTCGGGGCGGCCCAGGCCGAGCGCGCGGCCGTTGGCGGTCATCGGGAACTGGCCGGTCTTGTAGGCACGGCCTTCGGCCTTGAGTTGGGCTTCGGTCTTGCCGACCCAGGCGATTTCCGGTGCGGTGTAGATGACCCACGGAATGCAGTTGTAGTCGATGTGCGGCTTCTGGCCGTCGATGACTTCGGCCACCATCACGCCTTCGTCCTCGGCCTTATGGGCAAGCATCGGTCCGCGCACCACATCGCCAAGCGCGTAGATGCCGGGCACCGACGTGCGGCACTGGTCGTCCACCGGGATGAAGCCACGTGCGTCCGCTGACAAGCCCACGGCATCGAGACCGAGGTTGTCGGTATTCGGCACGCGGCCGATGGAGACGATCAGACGGTCGGCGTCGAGTTTCTGGTCCGCGCCATCGCGGTCCTTGTAGGCGATGCTCACGCCCTTGGCCGAGGTCTTGATCTCGCCGATGTTCACGCCGAGGTGAATCGCCAGCCCCTGCTTGTTGAACTGCTTGGCGGCTTCCTTGGCGATGGCTTCGTCCACGGTGCCCAGGAACGTCGGCAGCGCTTCGAGCAGCGTCACCTCCGCGCCCAGCCGTCGCCAGACGGACCCGAGTTCGAGTCCGATCACACCAGCGCCGATCACGGCCAGCGTCTTCGGCACCGAATCGAAGGACAGTGCGCCCTCGTTATCGGAAACGATCTTGTTGTCCACGGGCACGTTAGGCAGGTGTCGCGCCTTGGAGCCCGTGGCGATGATGACGTTGCGTGCGGTATAGGAATTGGCGTCCTTGCCCTCGATGGCTTCCACGGTGACCACGCCGTCCGCCGCGCGGCCCTTGAACTTGCCGTGTCCCTTGATCCAGGTGACCTTGTTCTTGCGGAACAGGAACTCCACGCCGCCCGTGAACTTGTCGACGATAGCCGCCTTGCGGCCGATCATCTTGGCGAGATCCAGGGAGACACCCTTGACGTTGACGCCGTGATCCGCAAGATCGTGCTGCGCCTGCTCGAAATGTTCGGACGATGCCAGCAGCGCCTTGCTCGGGATGCAGCCCACGTTGAGGCATGTGCCGCCGAGGCGAGGCTTGCCGCTGGGGTCTTTCCACTCTTCGATGCAAGCCACGGTCTTGCCGAGCTGCGCCGCGCGGATGGCCGCGATGTACCCGCCGGGGCCGGAGCCGATCACGATCACATCGTAGTCGGCCGTGGCCGATGCGGGAGCGCCGCCGCCTGAAGCTGCGACCGGTGCAGGTGTTGAGGAGGGTGCAGGGGAGGGGGCTGGTGAAGGGACTGGAGAAGCAGAAGGCGAGGAAGGTGCAGGGGCCGCCGCCGTGGCCTTGGCTTCGGTGTCCACCACGGCGATGACCTGTTCGGCCTGCACCGTCGCCCCATCTGGCTGAACGATCTGCGCCAGTACACCGGCTGCGGGGCAAGGCACTTCGAGCGTGACCTTGTCCGTTTCGAGTTCCACGAGGATCTCGTCGATGGCCACGGCCTCGCCGGGCTTCTTCTTCCACTGCAGCAGCGTAGCTTCCGAAACCGATTCGGAGAGCTGGGGCACCTTCACTTCGATCGTGGCCATTAGGGTTCCTTAGGTAGCCGTGGCGAAAGCTTCCAGTCTAGGAGAGTGCGCTCACGGCTACCTGAAGGATGATTAAGGGTTTACCCTTGATGTGTGATGCGTCTTAGTGGCCGGCGCTCTGACCACCGTCGACGTGCAGGATCTCGCCGGTCACGAACGGTGCCGATTCCAGGAAGAGCACGGCGTCCACGATGTCGCTCATTTCGCCCATATGGCCCATCGGGTGGAGCGCGCCCAGTGCAGCGTGGGTTTCAGGGGCGTGCATCGGCGACTTGATGATGCCAGGCGACACCGCGTTCACGCGAATGCCACGCTTGGCATATTCCACAGCCAGCGACTTGGTAGCGGCGTTGATGCCGCCCTTGGTCAGCGAGGCCAGCACCGAAGGCACACCGTCGATGGCGTGGTCCACCAGGCTCGTGGTGATGCTCACCACGTGGCCGCGGCCCTGCTTTTCCATCTGGCTGATGGCGAGCTGCGTGATGTGGAAGAAGCCAGCCAGGTTCACGCCGGTCTTGGTGGCGAAGTCTTCGGCGGTGTATTGCGTGAACGGCTTGGCAATGAAGATGCCGGCGTTGTTCACCAGCGCATCCACGCGGCCGAATTTCTCGATGGCGGTGGACACCACGCGGCGGGCCGTGTCCGCATCGGCGATATCGCCTGCCACGGCAAGGATATCGGCGTCATCGGACGGCTTGATGCTGCGGGCCGTGGCCACCACGCGGTAGCCGCGTTGGCGATAGGCCTTGACCAGCTCGGCACCGATGCCTTGCGAGGCGCCCGTGACGATGGCGACCTTGGTTTCGTTGGAGGAGGAGGTGGTTTGCGTGCTCATGATGGGATCTCGTATCTAGGTTGACCTTGGCGATTTGCCAATCGAACCGACGTGGTCGATGGATGCAAATTTAGGTGACGATCCGCCTCAGTTGAACGGCCTGGCGGCACAAAGACTTGTGCGTGGGGGGAACAAGTGCAGTCCGAGGCCAGTCAACGCCGCAACAAAAAAGGCCGGTGCCACTGGCACCAGCCTCCTGAAAAAAACCGGTTGCGATCGCGAACGATCGCCGGTGGTCAGCGCAACGTCGCGCGCAATCCCGCCAACCCATCAACGGCTTCGGCCAACTCCCCATTCAACACCCGCATCAGTTCCGCAGCCGGCAGCGCTCGCGCCAGCGGCACCGCTTGTCCCGCCCATTGCGCGGCGAAAGCTGCCGAGCCTTGTGCCTTGGCGGCGGCGTGGAGCGCTTTGCCGGCATCGTAGGCGATCGGATAGTCCGGGGCCGCTGGCGCGTTAGCCGCCATGCCGAGTGCCGTGAAGCGGTTCGTGAAACCGCGTGCGGCGCGGCCCGAGATGGCTTGGGTCAGCGTGGTAGGTGGTGTCTGCGCCGAGGCCAGGATGGCGCGATACGCGGCATCGGACGACGTTTCGGGACACGCCACGAAAGCCGTGCCGAGTTGGGCGGCCGCCGCACCGAGGGCTAGCGCCGCTGCGATGCCGGCACCATCCATGATGCCGCCCGCCGCAATCACGGGCAGGCGTGTTTCACGTACCAGCACGCGCACCAGCGCCATCGTGCCGAGTCCTTCGTCGTATTGCTTCGGATCGAACACGCCGCGATGGCCGCCGGCTTCGATACCCTGCGCGACGATGGCATCGATGCCCGCCGCTTCGATCAGCCGTGCTTCCTCCCGCGAGGTGGCCGACGCCATCAGGTAGATGCCGGCGTCGTGCAGCGCGCGGATCTTGGCAGCGTCGGGCAGCCCGAAATGGAAGCTGACCACGGCAGGGCGTTCTTCGAGCAACATCTGCAGCATGGCTTTATCGGTCTGGAACGACTGATAAATCTCACGCAGCGATTCGGGCGGCTTGGCACCGAATTCCGCAAAGACCGATGCGAGGTAGTCGAGCCATGCCAGTTCGCGCTGGCTGTCGGCCTGCGCGGGCGTATGGCAGAACAGGTTGATATTGATGGCTTTGGACGTCAACGCGCGGGTTTCGGCGATGGCCTTGCGGGCGGCCTCGGCATCCATCGCACCGACCCCGAGAGACCCAAGGCCGCCCGCGTTGCTCACGGCGGCGGCCAGTGCCGGGGTGCTCACGCCGGCCATCGGCGCCTGGATGATCGGTGAGGTCAGGCCAAGACGGTTCAGGAAGATCGAAGCGGACGAAGCGGACCAGGTGGGCGAAGTCATGTTGCAGTCTCCAGATAAGGCGCAGCCGGCGAGATGGATTTCATCTCGAAACAAGATGAAAGATGCAATGTAAATGCTGATTTCGCGATGATAGGGGAAAGCGTGCGACTTGAGTTGTTCCTCAGCGTATCAAGTCATGTGCCAGCGCCGGGGTTTATCCGCGGCGGGGCGGTTCCTATAGTTGGCCGCAGGTTCGCATCCCTTGATCAATGACTACCCCGGAGACTGCCATGAGCACCATCGAATCGAAACTGGCCGCGCGCGGCCTGACACTGCCGCCGCCGCCCCAACCGCTGGGCAGCTACACCGCCGTCAGCCGTGCGGGCGATCTGTTGTTCATATCAGGACAGTTGCCGTTGCGTGATGGCAAGGTGGCGTGGACCGGGCAGGTGGGCCGCGACCTGAGCGTTGCAGAAGGCAAGCAAGCGGCGGCGCTGGCCGCATTGAATGTATTGGCGCAGATTCGTGCGTATCTCGGCAGTTTCGACCGGCTTGATCACATCGTGCGCGTGGAAGGGCACGTTACGAGCGCGCCGGGCGTGTTCGATCAACCCGCCGTGCTCGACGGTGCATCGGACCTGTTTGCGGAGGTATTGGGCGACAAGGCCGGACATGCGCGCGCGGCCTATTCGCAGACGCAGCAGCCCGGCAATGCAGCGGTGATCCTTGTGGTGATCGCGCAGATCAAGGATTAGGCCGCGCCGCGGGTGCCTGCCGGGACGACGGCTGCCGGCACCGGCGTGGACACGTGTGCGGCGTACAGCCGCTGCGCACACACCGATCCCACCACGGCGAGTGCCACGGCTGGCAGCATGTCGTATTGCAGATGCGTGAACTCGCCTACCAGCACGATGGCCGTCAGCGGCATCTGCATCGACGTGGCGAGGAAGGCTGCGCCACCGATGACGGCGCAGGCGCCCACCGGGACATTGGGCAGGAACATGTTCCAGAACCCTGCGGCGATCACGCCAATCAGCGCGCCGCAAGCCAGCCCGGGCGTCAGCAGTCCGCCCATCGCACCCGCGCGCAGCGAGGAGCAGATGATCGCGAGCTTGAGCGCCAGCAGTGTGATGGCGAGGCCGATGGCGATCTGGCCAGTGAAACCGAGCAGCGCGGGACCTTTGCCGTTGCCCGGCAGTTCGGGAAAGACCATCGCCAGCAGACCGATCAATGTGAAGTTCAGCAGGCAGAACACAGGCAGGCGCCAGGAACGCGCGGCGTGCAGGCGTGCAGTGGCGGTGACTTTGGCAAACAGGTGGGCGGCGAGTCCGGCGATCGGTCCGAAGAGTGCGGCCCATGCAAGCAGCGGCAAGCCCGGCGTGAATGCGGGCAGCGTGTACTGGACTTCCGACCCGAGACCCATCGAAGCGACCAATGCCGCGACGGTCGACATGAAAATCGCCAATACCGCCGTGGAGGGCTGAAAACTTTGCAGCAGGACTTCGAGCGTGAACAGGGCGCCTGCGAACGGGACGTTGTAGACAGCGGCCAGTCCGGCGCCCGCACCTGCGGCGACTATCCGGCGTTGCCAGGGGGCGGGCAGGGCGAATGCTGCCGACAGGCGTTGTCCGATGAGCGCGCCAATCTCGCGCGGTGCCACTTCGCGGCCCAGGGGCGAACCTAGCGCGACGGTGACGATCTGCAGCAAAGCGTGGCAGACCGTGGTGAAGACAGGCATGCGGGGTGGTGCAGGCAGCGAGACGTCCGCGTCGCCCACCGCGCGCCGGATACCCACCAGCGGGCGGCCGAAACGATAGAGCAGGAACCATCCCGCGCCTGCCACGATGCCGGCCACAACAAGTGCAGCGAGCCGGCGCAGCGGCGTGGCATGTTCCACACCCGACAGAAAACTCTGGTGGCCGATGACCTCGGCCAGGCTGTAGTGATAGGCCAGATGCTGGATGGCGTGCAGGAGCATCGCCAGGGCCATGCCGCCCAGTCCGGCGCCGACGGCGGTCAGCGCCGCTACCAGGGGCAGGCGCCAGCCGCCACGCGGAACATTGCGTGCGGCGGCGGGCTCGACGATCAGGTCATGTGGCCTTGCACCCATACTCAGGCGCCGTCGAAGAACGGGTTACGCGGACGGTCGATACGCGGCACGTAAGTGGCTGCCTTCATCGACGTCATCTTCGCCTGCACCTGCGGCTGCGTGGCATACGTCGCGTTCGACACCGTCGATGCCTGCGCCTGCGACAGCTTGGCTTCGGCCTTCTGCAGATCCACCGGGTAGTTGTAGTCCGTGCGGAACGGGTCGTAGCCTTCCTTCTCCACATTGACCAGATCCTGACGGACCTGGGCGCGCGTCAGCGGCTTCGGTGCGCGGATGCCTTCCTCGGCCGATACCTTGGCTTCGGCGGCCTGGATGTCAGCCGGATAGTTGTCGTTCGACAGGGCCGGATCGTAGCCAGCCTTCTCCACGGCGATCAGGTCGGCACGCACCTGTGCGCGGGTTTCGGCGCCATTCTGAACGGTGCTTTGGGCGAAAGCCATGGCGGGCAATGCGAGGATTGCGGCGCTGGCGAGCAGGGTCAACTTCTTCATGATGTGCTCCTTGCACAGAGGTTTAGGACTTCAAGTGATGCGACGTTGTGGAAGCGTCGGAAGTCATATTGCTCGCGCAAGGAGGGTGCGATTTTCAGATTCGCACGCACGATTCAGGGATGCCACGCCTCGGGGCCGATCCGCAAACCGGGGCGGGTGGACCGTACTATCTACTTGTCCAGTGTCACCTTACTCTCGGCATAAGCGGCCTGCTGCGCGAGGTTGGCTCAGGTCACCTTGTGCACTTCGGTATTGGCGGGCGACAGGATATTGCCGTCCTTGTCCATGGGCGCCATGCGCGGCACAGGTTTGCCGGTGCGCGTGTCGGTCAATACCGAGTGACGTTCGCCACGCGTGAAGCGCTGCGGCTCGCCCCATTGGCCCAGTGCGCCACCACGACCGGGAACCGCAGCGGCCAGCGGTCACCGATGACATCGAGCGTCCGTGCGAGCCCAGCGTCAGAATGCGGGCTTCACATTTTCCACGGCAGCACCGGTCAACTGGTAGCCGGCATCGCCCATCATCGTTTGCGACGCCTTGACACGCATCGTGCCGCTGACCGTCACCACATCCATCGTGCGGAAATTGCGTGACGCTTCGTTCGCCACCACGTGAACCACCTGGTTGGCTGGCGGGGGTGGCGTATGGATACATGCGCCAAAGTAGGGCACGAGCAGGAACTCGCGGATCGCCTCCCCCTCGCCTTCGAGCGACACCACATACCCCGTCATCCGCGCACCGCGGCCGTCGAGCGCAGGATTCATCGGCGCGTTCTGCCAGTACACCTTGGCCTCGTCGAGCGCCTGCTGCGCACGCGGATCGTCGTCCTCCAGTTTCGCGATGTCGAGGCCCTTGAACGGCTTCATCGGATCCCAGTCCGCAGGACGCAGCGTCTCCCAGGCAACGGTTTCGATGCTCGGCGCCGGGGCCGGGGCTGCAGGTTTCGAGACCACCGGCGGCGTACGGGGCTTCGACGCGGGTTTGCCAAAGAACGCCTGCCCGGCCGCCATCAACGCGAGCACGCCCGCCGTGGCCATGGCGGCAATACGCAGGGATCGCGGAAGTTTGCGGGGAGCGGAACGGCGGGGCATGGCAGGGCGGGGACGGCGGGCGAGGGGCCATTCTAGCGCGGGTTTGCACCCCTCTCCCATGAAGTGGGAGAGGGGTGCAAACACAGGGATGGCTCCAAATTTGCAACCATTCGAAACCGTCCGCATCCTCATGTATCTTGGGCCCTGCCAGACACACTACGATACAAAGCCTGCATGGAAGCAGGCAGGGGTGGCTGATATAACGCGGATCGAACAAGAACAATGCGCGATCTCCCCTCATGAATCTGCAGTCGTTTTCCTCCCCCGCTTTCTTCGAGAATCCTTATCCGCTGTATGAACAGATTCGCCAGGCCGGGCCGCTGCTGCCGCTTGGTCCGAATGTATTCGTAACGGGCCGCCATGCCGTGATCGACGCACTGCTGCGTGACCGGCGCATGGGCAAGACGTATCTGCAGAGCGTGCAGGCGCGCTACGGCGAGGCCGCCACGCAGCAGCCGGTGTTCCAGGCGTTGAGCCGCACCTTTCTGATGATGAATCCGCCCGCGCATACGCGGCTGCGGGCGCTGCTGATGCAGGCGTTCAACCAGCGGCAGGTGGAAGCCATGCGACAGATCGTTGCCGCCACCACGCAGCGACTGCTGGATCGCATCGGGCCGCAGGCCGAGTTCGACATCGTGGCGGATTTTGCGCTCCCGTTGCCGGTGGAGATCATCTGCCGCATGCTCGATATTCCGCTGGAGCACGGCGAACGCCTGGGCGCACACGCCGCGCGGCTGGCGTCGGCGCTCGATCTGGCACCGCTCGATGCCGACCAGCTCGCGCTGGCCGATGAAGCGGCGCTGGTGCTGGAGGCGCATTTCCGCGATGTGGTGGCACAACGGCGCGCGCATCCCGGTGACGACCTGATTTCCGCGCTGGTCGCCGCGGAGGAAGACGGTACGACACTGAGCGTGGACGAGATTGTTTCGAACGTGATCCTGCTGTTTGTGGCGGGCCACGAAACCACGTCGAACATGATTGGCAACACGATGATTGCGCTGTTCCGCAATCCGGACCAGTTGCAGCGCCTGCGTACGGACGCATCGCTCGTACGCAACGCGGTGGTCGAGTGCATGCGCCACGATGGCGCCGTGCAGATGGTGGTGCGTACGGCGATGGAAGACGTGGAAGCTGGCGGCGCGCATGTGCCGCGCGGCAGTATCGTCTTCATGCTGCTGGGCGCGGCCAATCGCGATCCCGCCGTGTTTGCCGATCCGGACCGCCTCGATATCGAACGCGATGCCACGGCGGCGCTGGGCTTCGGCGGTGGTATCCACTATTGCCTGGGCGCACGCCTCGCCATGATGGAAATCGAAGTGGCGATTCGCGCCTTGCTGGGGCGCTTTCCGGACCTCAGGCCGGTGGATCTCGAACAACTCGCCTGGCACCGCCGCAACAACCTGCGCGGCGTGCAAGCGCTGAAGGTCAGGACAGCGGGCCGCTGACGGCAATACTGGCGACGGCGAGCTTTCCTCTCGCCGCCGCCGGCATCACCACCATCACCATCACCACTACCACTACCACTACCACCACCATCAACTCATGACGGCTTGTCGTCTTCCTTGCGCGGGCGCGTCTGGCCCGGCATGGCATTGAACACACACCGATGACCGGCACCGCCCAGTTCCGAAGCCAGCGCGGACAGCGCCATGGTCACGAGCAACAACATCCGGCGCATCGACATGTTGGCCTCCTTATTTCTTGTCCACGTCGAGCACG
Source organism: Cupriavidus sp. DL-D2 (assembly GCF_039710735.1). Taxonomy (NCBI): domain Bacteria; kingdom Pseudomonadati; phylum Pseudomonadota; class Betaproteobacteria; order Burkholderiales; family Burkholderiaceae; genus Cupriavidus; species Cupriavidus sp. DL-D2. The sequence goes on from NZ_JBDKXK010000054.1 coordinate 58,553, forward strand.
GCCTGCGCAAACGCGGTGGGCGCTTCCTGTGGCAGGTTGTGGCCGATGCCGCCAGTGATTTCGCGGAACTCGTAGCGGCCCGTGAACTTGCTGGCGTAGGCGCTGGGCTTCGGATGCGGGGCGCCGTTGGCGTCGCCTTCCATCGTGATGGTCGGAATGCTGATGTTCGGTGCCTTGGCGAGTCGGTCTTCCAGCGCGTTGAAGCGTGCCTCGCCCTTCGCCAGGCCCATGCGCCAGCGATAGTTGTGGATCGTGATGGCCACCTGGTCGGGGTTATCCAGCGCGGCGGCGCTACGGTCGAACGTGGCGTTGTCGAATTCCCACTTCGGCGAGGCCAGCTTCCAGATCAGCTTGGCAAAGTCGTGCGTGTACTTCTTGTAGCCGATCTCGCCGCGCTCGGTGGCGAAGTAGAACTGGTACCACCACTGCAGTTCGGCTTCCGGCGGCAGGGGTTGCGCGCCGGCTGCCTGGCTGCCGATCAGGTAACCGCTGACCGAGACCAGGCCACGGCAACGATCCGGCCAGATGGCGGCCATGATGTCGGCGGTACGCGCGCCCCAGTCGAAGCCGGCCACCACGGCGGTCTGGATCTTGAGGGCGTCCATCAGGTCGATCATGTCGGCGGCAATGGCAGCCTGTTCGCCGTTGCGCGGCGTCTTGGCCGACAGGAAGCGCGTGCTGCCATAGCCGCGCAGGTAGGGGATGATCACGCGGTAGCCGCGTTCGGCCAGCAGTGGTGCCACGTCAACAAAGGCGTGGATGTCGTACGGCCAGCCGTGCAGCAGCAGCGCCACCGGGCCATTTGCCGGGCCAACTTCAGCGTAGCCTACGTCGAGCACGCCGGCCCGGACCTGCTTGATCGTCTCGAAGCGGGTGTGCGTGCCGGGCTGCGTAGCCGGCAGCGCAGGTGCCTTGACGATGCCGGAATCCGCATGGGCGGCTTCGGACAGACCCAGTTGGGCGGCGGCCAGCGTGGCCGCTGCCGTACCGAAGAAACCGCGACGAGACAAGCTGAAGTTTTCCGACATGTTTCTCTCCTGTGTGTGTGGTAACAACCTGGAGAGAAGTCTAGGAACCCGGCGCACATGCCATGTGTCTGCCGAGCACGGGTTTTGTATCGGCGTGTATATGGCCGGGCAGGGGCGTACTCGGTGATACAAAAAGGTCTACAGCACCACAAAGACAAACCACAGCACAACCGGGGCAATCACCGTCACCGCCGCGCCGTAGATCAGCAGTTTCCGGAAGAACGCCTGCCGATCCACGTTCTGCGCGTTGGCCAGCACCAGCGCGCCATTGGTGGAGAACGGGCTGACATCGACGATGGTCGAGGCCACGGCCATCGCCGCGATAAAGCCGATGGCGCTGACATCGGAACCCTGCTGCAGGAACGGCACGGCCAGCGGAATCAGTGACCCCAGCACTGCGGTGGAAGAGGCGAAGGCCGAAACGACTGCACCGACAAAGCACAGCAGCAAGGCGGCCACGAGCGGGGAGGTGAGGTTTGCCACGCTATGGCCCACGAAATCGATCGTACCCATCTTGTCCATCACGCCCACGTAGGTGCTGACGCCAACGATCAGCATGATCTCGGGCCACGACACCTGGCCCAGTGCGCGCTTCTGCTGCTCCGGCGCCATCAGCGTCAGCAGCACGGCAATGGTCAGCGAGACAAAGCCGATATCGAGCTTGAGCCAGAGCGTGAGCACCGCCAGGGCGACCAGGCCGAACACGGTGAGGTATTGATAGAGACCGGCCGGCGCGTCGGCATCCTGCCCACCGGCGCCGCCGAGCAGGGCATTGCTGTCGCGGTCCATGGTCTTGCGCTCTTCCATTCCCGCTTCGGCCTCGGCATCGCCGTAGATCTGTGCGCCTTGTGCGGGGATGGTTCGTGCCGCAAACGGCGCACCGATGGTCAGCACATCGCCAACGGGCGAGGTGGCAGTGGCCACTGCCGGCGCGGACTTGCGCATCAACCGCAGGCCGCCGAAGGCCACGAACAGACCTGCAGCCACGGCCAGGTTGACGCCGAAGCTGGCGAACGCCGTGGCCATCTCGTTGAGCGGCAACCCCGCTTTTTGCACGATTTTGTTGGTAATGCCGCCATAGATGCTGATCGGGGAGAAGCCGCCGCCCTGCGCGCCGTGGATCACCATCAGGCCCATCATTAGCGGATTGATGCCGTAGCGCGCCGCGAATCCGAGTGCGATGGGCGCAATGATTGCCACGGCGGCGGGGCTTACCGCGCCCACGGCAGTCAGCGTTGCCGCGATCAGGAACATGATCCATGGAATGGCCGCGATGCGTCCGCCCACCGCGCGCACGGCCAGTTTGACCAGCCAGTCGATGGTGCCGTTGTTCTGCGCGACGGCAAACAGGTAGGTGATGCCCACCAGGGTCAGGAACAGGTCGGCGGGAAAGCCGAGGAGAATTGCTTTCGCCGGCATGGCGGCCACCCAGGAACCGACGATAAAGGCGCCGACGAACGCCAGTGCGCCCATGTTGACCGGTAGCACCGTGGCAATCACGAACATCAGTCCGAGCACAGTGATGGATATCAGGTGTTGCGACATGGCGAACTCCATCGCAGGCGTGCACGCGATGCGCGCCTGACGGAAACAGCAAAGGAAAGGCTGGCGGCACGTGGCCGCCGCGCGGGCAGGGCGCTGCTAGTGCAGCGGCGGGCGCAGGCGGGAAGGAACAGGCATGTTGTCTCCGGTGTGGCGATGCCTCGGTCGGGCATCGATGGATTCGTTGTAGGGAGACAATAGGGTGCCGCGGACGCGGCATCAATTAAGGACCGTCCGCGATCCTTACGGAAAGCGGAACGGAACGGCCAGCCATCGGCGATGACCGGCCGGGTGAGGCGATCAGTGCGATTGCCCTGCGGCGTCGAGAATCAGGTTCGCCACTTCCTGCGGATGCGAGATCAGCGACACATGGCTGGATGGCAGTTCGATGGTGCGCGCCGACATCCGCTTGGCCATGAAGCGCTCCAGATCGGGATTGATCGTGCGGTCTTCGGTCGACACGGCGTACCACGTGGGCTTGTCACGCCACGCGGCCACCGTGGTCTTGGCCATGGTGATGGCGCGGCCCATGGGCTGTTGCACGGCATAGTACGCAAGCGCCTCCTTCGGCGGGAGGTCACCGGCGAAGTCGCTGACGAACGCCTGCTCGGAGAGCTTGCCGTAGTTGTCGAACCATTGCAGGCCAGCGGAGGCCGGCGCGGCGGGGAACTTGCGGGTCAGCGCGGGGTAGTCCTCGCCAGCATCGGGCGCACGCGCCGCGATATAGACGAGGCCCGAGACCTTCGGATCATCGCCGGCCTGCGTGATGACCATGCCGGCATAGGAGTGGCCAACGAGTACTGTCGGGCCGTCCTGCTGGGCGATGGCACGCTTGACGGCGTCCACATCGGCATCGAGCGAGGTGGTCGGGTTCTGCACCGAGGTGACGTGCAACCCGTGCGCCTGCAGCAGCGGAATCACTTTCTCCCAACTGGAGCCATCGGCATACAGGCCGTGGACGAGCACCACGTTCTTCACGGGCGTGGGATGGGCGGGGGGCTGCGCGGCATGAACAAGGCCGGCGACGGAAACGGCGGCGAGGGCGGCGATGGTGGTGATCGCGGAACGGATGGAGCGGGAGAATGGCATGGGACTTCCTTCTGGATACACGGGATAACAAGACTTTGGAAAGTAGCGAACAACGTGTGTTGCTGGCCCGAAGTATGTGCACCCGCCAGAGCGGCAATTCCTCGATTTCGAGAGTCCTTTTTTCTTCGCACGATGGCCGTATCGGGTGTGCGGCAAGGGTCTTCTGGCGTGTTAACGGCACGCCATTTGTGCGACGCAGAAAGCGGGGCTGTCGTTGAATCACTGCTGGTTTCTCCCCTCTCCCGCGTGCAGGAGAGGGGAGAAAACCGAAAGGAAAAAGCTACTCCGCCTGCCCCTTCAAACTGCCCAACGCCGCTACCCCCTGCCACGCGCCGCTATCGATCGCATCCACGATCAACTGCAGTATCGCCGCCTCTACTGTCTTGCAGGCCAGGCTCAGCCGTGCAGCACCCGCCACGCAGAGAAACACGCGACGCGAGAGCGTGGAATCGGAAATCGGTACGCACACGAATGCGCCGGGTGCCTCGTTGGCCAGTGCGCTCCACGGCAAGATCGTCCAGCCCATGCCGGCGTTGACGGCAGAGAGCAGGACGGAGACGGCACTGGTCTCGGCGACGAGATGCAGTTCGAGGTTGGCGGCCACGAATGCGCGGTCGGTCAGCACGCGCACGGAGTTGGGAAAGCTGGGCAGCAGCAATGGCAGGGCGGCCACCTCGGCCAGCGTGAGCGGCTGGTTGCCGTGACCGCTGGCGGCGGGTCCCACCGCCATGAGGTCTTCATCGAGCAAGGGAATCAGGTGCATGTTGGGACGCTGCTGCGCGTCCATGGCGATGCAGAGATCGAGCTTCTGCGCGGTGACGAGCTCGGCCAGGTCGGCGCTGCTGCCTTCGACGATTTCCACGGTGACATCGGGCACGTTGGCCGTCACCAGTTGCAGCAACGGCACGGCCAGCACGCGCGAGGTGCTCGTCGGCAGCCCCACGCGCACGTGGCCAGAGGGCACATCGCGTCCGTGGCGCACGGCGGCGTGCGCTTCTTCCATCTGGCGCAACACCATCTTGGCGTGGCGATACAGGATCTGTCCGGTCTCGGTGGGCCGTGCACCAAAGGGGCCGCGCACCAGCAGCTTGGCGTCGAGTTCCGCTTCGAGGTTGACCACGTGCTGGCTTAACGAGGGCTGCGCGATATGCAGCGCATCGGCTGCAGCGGTGATGCTTTCGAGTTCGACGATGCGCGCGAAATAGCGAAGCTGCCGGAAATCCATGGCGGTGCCTGACGGTTGGGAGATGCCCGACTCTAGCACCTTGCGTGCAGGCCGGGCACTCGCACGGCTAGCGCGCCGCAGCAGGATCTGCGACAGGAACCTCGACCATGCAGCCGCGCTCGCCGCCCAGCGTCAGCGTCAGTTGCGGCGGGCGGCCATGCGGCACCTGTGGGAAATGACCGCGATCCGCACCGGCGATGGATACACGCAGGCGACTACCTTCGGCCAAGGTCCACGCGATCGGCAGCAGCGCAAACGTCAGCGGCACGGCGCACCCCGGCGTCAGGCGCTCGGCATCGGCCTTGCGGTGCGCACGATAGGGCCACGTGGTGCGGTACTCGGCGGGGCAGGGCTCTTCCTTGCGATGCGAGGCGCGCAGCATGCCTTCGGTGATATAGCGCACCGTGCCGCTCGCTTCGACCTCCGAGAGATAGACGAACACTGCGGCGTCGGGCTGTGACGATGCCACGTCGAGATGCGCGATCACGTGACCGGCAATGGCCATCGGTGCGGACAGGGGTGCGGAATCGAAGTGCGGCAGCGCGGCTTCGTGCTGGTGCCAGTCCGCGTAGTAGTCCTCGATATTGGCCGCCCCCAGCCGCTCGTAGCGCGTCTGGCGGCCGGTGGTCCAGTCGAAGCTCACCTGCGTGGAAAGCGTGGTGGTTTCTGCCTGTGCGCGAGTCGAGAGCACAGCCTCGTCGTTCAGGTAGAGTCGCGTGTTGCCCGGAGCCGGTGGCCACGCATCGGCCGGTTTCCACCGGTTGTCGTGGATGCTGTGGTAGTGCACGCGTGCCTCGCGATCGAGGCCGGTGGGAAGGTCCAGCAGATGATGATCGAAGAAGCGCAGCACCTCGGCCAGCAGCGGGAATTCGGACGAAGGCTGCGCACGCCACGGCGATACGTTCGTGCGCGCGCCGTGATCCCATGGACCCAGCAGCAGGCGGCTATCGTGCGACGGCAGCGACAGGAACCGCGTGATCGCGCCATTGGCGTAGCCGCCGCCGTCATACCAGCCCGAGATCGAATAGACCGCGACGTCGGACGCGATGCCATCGAGATAGCGATACGGGCTGCAGCTACCGGAATCGAGCGAGGGATCGTGGAAGGCCGCCCCGTCGCGATACGCGAACTCGGGCGCCAGATCCGCCAGCGTGAAGTTGTTGCGATGCTCGGCGACCGCAGCCTGCACCAGCGCGCCATCGGTGTCTTCATCCACGCGCTCGGGGCCAGCAAAGCGCGGGTCGTTGAAGTACGGAAAGCCAGCTACGAGGTCGCGGCGGTCCTGATCCAGCGCGAGCATCAGTTCGTCGTACGCCTCCACCCATACCTTCGACAGCATGCCGCCCGGATAGAGCTGTTCACTGTAGATGTCCGACACCGAGAACAGTGGGGCGATGGCCTTGACGGCGGGGTGGCCCGTACTCGCAAGGAAACACGCGGCGGCGCCCAGGTAGGAGATACCCGTCGAGCCGATCCTGCCGCTCGACCACGGCTGGTTGGCAATCCATTCGGCCACTTCGTAGTAGTCGTCGCGCTCGGTGGGGGAGCGCAACGCATCGCGCGTGCCAAAGCTCGCGCCCGTGCCGCGCACATCCACCACGACCACGGCATAGCCTTTTGGTACGAAGGCATCGCGATACTTGGCCGCATTGGGGCTGGGCTCGGCACCGGCGCCCGTCAGACGGAATCGACGGTAATACGGCGTGAAGATGACCACGGCCGGTACGCGCTCGGGCACGACGGAACCGGCCATCGACTGCGGCAGATAGATGTCGGCAGCGAGGCGGCAGCCATCGCGCATCGGCAGGTATTGCGAGAACGGCTGTGCGGGGACGGCGAAGCGGGACGGGCGGCTGGCAAGATAGGCGGACGGCGGCGTCAGCCAGGCGTTGCCACGGGTATCGAGGTCGGACATCGTTTTTTAGGGGGGCAAGAAGTGCGCAGAGGGAACGCTGCCATGGTAAGGAGCCACCCGTTGCCTGCGGAAAGACGAAATTCCGATCTGGCCATAGGTGTGCCCTATGACCCGTGCGCTGCGGCGCGCAACCGCGCGGGCGCGTGCACGGTCAACGCGCACGCCAGCGATGATGTTGCATTGCAATAGTGCTTCCTGCCCCATGTTTGCGCGCAAACCTCGCGCATGCACTGGGGCATAGCCCTTGCCTATGTTGGCATCGGCAAACCGTATTGGTGAATCGCCGCGCAGATCCATACCATCGACATGAAATTTTCATGGACTGCTGTTGTTGCTTCGATTGGAGATTGTTGATGTACCGACGTTTGATGGCTTCCGCTTTCACCCTGCTGGCCGTGTTGAGTCATGGCGCCGCCCACGCGGACGAATCCTTTCCCAACCGGCCGATCCGCATGATCGTGCCGCAGTCCGCCGGCTCTGGCGGCGACGTGGTGGCCCGCCTGCTCGGCGAACGGCTGTCGCAGGACCTCGGCCAGTCGATCGTGGTCGACAACCGCCCCGGTGCCAACGGCATCGTTGCCATGAGCACGGTGGCCAAGGCGCAGCCCGATGGCTACACCGTCCTGCTGACCGGCGTGTCGCAGCTCAGTTTCAACCCGCACCTGTACGCCACGCTGCCGTACGATCCGCAGAAGGACTACACCTTCATCTCGCCCGTGGTCGATACGCCGTTCGTGCTGCTGGCCAGCAAGGCCAGCGGCATCACGTCTGTGCAGAGCTTCATCGACAAGGCCAAGACCAAGCCTGGTGGCCTCTCCTTCAGCAGTGCCGGTGTGGGCAACTCCACTCACCTGGCGATGGAAGTCGTGGCTGACAAGCTCGGCTTGAAGATGACGCACGTGGCCTACAAGGGTTCGGGTCCGGCGCTGACTGGCGTGGTGGCGGGCGAAGTGGACGCCATGGTCAGCGTGCTGGGCGCGGCATTGCCGCAGGTGACGGGCGGCACCGTGGTGCCGGTCATGATCATCGGCCAGAACCGTGTGAAGGAATTGCCGAACGTGCCGACTGTGAAGGAAGCGGGGATCGATGTGCCGCTGATGCCGAGCTGGTACGCGCTGGTGGGGCCGGCAGGGCTGGATGCGAAGACCGTTGCGAAGCTCAATGCGGCGGTGCAGGCCGCGCTGGCCGATCCGCAGGTCAAGGCCAAGCTGTCGGCACTGTACCTCTATCCGGTGGTGGGCAGCCCGGCAGCGATCAAGCAGCGGGCTGCGTCGGAATCGAAGGTCTGGGGTGATTTCATTCGCAAGCGCGGGATTCAGAGTTCGTGAGATAGCCGCGACAGCTTTCTCCCCTCTCCCGCGAGCGGGAGAGGGGCGGGGGAGAGGGCCGGCAGTGCAAATTGCGATGAGGTCGGCAAGCAGAACCTCCGGCCCTCTCCCCTAACCCCTCTCCCGCAGGGCGGGAGAGGGGAGCGAAATGGCGGCGGAAGAGGGGAGAAAAGATGAGCGTGAGAGGGGAGAACACTCACGCATCACCGCCTCAAAATCCGCACCGGCCAGCGGCGTGGCCAGCAAGAACCCCTGCACCTCGTCGCAGCCCACATCCTGGATCTTGCGCAATTGCGTGGGCGTCTCCACGCCTTCGGCCACCACATCCATTTGCAGCGCGTGCGATAGCGTGACGATGGCCTGCAGCAATGCGCGGCCTTCCACCTCGTGGACATCGAGCTCGCCCGTGAAGAAGCGGTCGATCTTGAGTTGCTTCACGCGGAAGCGCTGCAGGTGGGCCAGGCTGGAATAGCCGGTGCCGAAGCCGTCGATGGCCATGTCGTAGCCCCGCTCGCGGAACTGCGCCACGATCTGCGCGGTCTTGTCGGCATCGTGCATGGCGACGCTCTCGGTGACCTCGAACATGAAGCGGGACGGGGACACAGCGGCAGCGGTCACGATGGCATCGATGCGCTCCACAAGATCCGTGACAGCGAACTGCACCGCCGACAGATTGATGGCGATCTGCGTGGCTGGCAGCCGGGCATCATCCCAGCGGCGAATCCATCGGCATACCTCGGCCACCACCCATTCGCCAATCTGCACGATCTGCCCGGAGCGTTCGGCCACGCCGATGAACTCGGGCGTCGGCACCTCGCCATAGAGCGGATGCCGCCAGCGGATCAGCGCCTCGGCACCGGTCAGGTTGCGGTTCTGCGTCTTGAACTTGGGCTGGAAGGCCAGGTACAGGCTGCCATCGTCCACGCCGTGCGGCAGGTCGCGCTGCAGCACCATCGCCCGGTCGGCCTTCAGGCTCATCTCGGGCGTGAACACACGGTACGCGTTCCGTCCGGCGGATTTGGCGGCATACATCGCGATGTCCGCGTTTTGCAGCAGTTCGTCGGCGGTGGTGCCGTCTTTCGGATAGAAGGCGATGCCGAGGCTGGCAGCGGTGCGAAGACGCGCGTTATTGGCCAGCCCTTCCTTGCACAGTGTGCGCAGCAGTCGCGACGCCACGTCCGCCGCCTTGCCTTCTTCGCCGATTGCGCCGAGCACCACCACGAATTCATCGCCGCCCACGCGGGCCACCAGTCCATCGGTGCCGGTGGCGTCGACGAGGCGCGTGGCGCAGTCCTGCAGCAGCGAGTCGCCCACGGCATGGCCGAGTGCATCGTTGATGCCCTTGAACCCGTCCAGATCGAGAAACAGTACGGCGAACGGCGCGTTGGTGCGCGATGCCTCGGTAATGGTTGTTTCGATATGGCGCAGCAGCGACACCCGGTTCGGCAGGTTGGTCAGTGCATCGTGCGTGCCGAGATGATCGAGGCGGCCCCGGGCTTCGCGCAGGGAACTGACCAGCGCGCTGTTATGCCAGCCGAGAAAGAACAGTGTGCCAGCCAGCACGAGGAACGAGGCGACGGACACCAGCGCGGCGAGCCAGTCGGCGCCAATGGCGTTCACGGTCAGGCAGACAGCGCCGGGCGCGAAGCTGGCGGCGGCCATGCCGGTGTAGTGCATGCCGGCAATGGCCAGGCCCATGACCAGCGCGCCAGCAAAGCGCTTCACGACGACATAGTCGTCGCCCGCATTGCGCAGCCGGAACGCGATCAGCAGGGCCGCCATCGACGCCGCGATGGCCAGCAGCACCGATAGCGCGACGATGGGCATCGAATACTGGATACCCGGCGCCATCTTCATGGCGGCCATGCCGCAATAATGCATCGACGCAATGCCGAGGCCCATCAGCGTGCCGGCCAGCACAAGCCGCTTCGGCGTCAGCGAGCCGCGCGTGACGGTGGCCAGCGCCAGATAGGCGCTGGCGCTGGCCAGCAGGACGGAAAGGGCGGTCAGCAGCGCGTCGAACCCGATGGCGATGGGCAGCGACAACGCCATCATGCCGATGAAGTGCATCGACCAGATACCGATGCCGAGCGCCACGCAGCCGCCAGCCAGCCAGCGTTGCCGGCGTCCGCGTTCGGCGTCTGAAGGAATCCGTGCGGCAAGCTCCAGCGCGGTGTACGCGGCCAGGGTTGCCACCATGACGGAAAGGAGCACAAATAGGGGGTGATAGCTGCCGCTCATGCGTCGTCTGCCGTCTGGAAATTCGGACAATGCGCCCGTCCTGAAACCGCCGCGCGGTGAGTCTCCATGAGAAAGCCACCCACGTGACGAGGGGTCCCGCCCAGTATGTGCGGCCACCGGAACCCGGTGAATAACCCGGTTTGGTTATTTTCCGGTTTCTAAGGGTTTCCCTGGGATGCGCTGCGCATTGTCCTGCGGGAGCACGTCAAACGGACGTTTTGCCGTGCGCGGAACCCGAACCAAAAATTCCGAATCCCCGTATTCGTCGATTTGGGGGATCTGTCAATTGGCCGAAAACGTCACCCCGTACGCTGCCGTCCTGTCAGACCGACGATGCCACGCGCCAGTTGGCACGCGCACTACAACAGCGACAGGGAATCCCGACAATGAGCAGAAAGCACCAAGGCCGCGCCGCACGCGTGGCCGCTGGCCTGGCCTTCACCGCCGTACTCGCCGCCTGCGGCGGCGACGGCAGCAACGGCGCCACCACCAGCCCCGCAGCAGACACCCCCGGCACGTCCACGGCACGCAAGGTGCTGCTGATCGGCGTGGACGGTGCTACCTATGCCCAGGTGCAGGCCGCCATGGCGCGCAAGACCATGCCCAACCTGGCACGTCTGGCCGTCATGCCATCCCACACCGGCGGCACGCCGGCCACGTTGACGGCCCAGCCGCCGCTGCCATCGGCAAGCTGGGCGACGGTGCTCACAGGTAGCTGGGCCAACCGCCATGGGATTGCGGATGATGGCGACCTCGCTGCAACCGTCGATGCGCAGGGCAACACGGGTCCGAATGTCCCGACACTCTTCGAGCGTATGCGTATGGCTGACGGCGCACGCAAGCTCGGCGCAGCCACCACGTCGCCGCTGCTTCCTGCATTGCTTGCCAAGGCACGCACGGGCAGTGCGCTCGATACCGCCATCGATTGCGCGGGCGTGGATCGTTGCGTGGCCGAACAGGGACTGACGATGGTGCGCGCCGGCTACGATCTTGTGCTCGCGCAGTTCGGCGCCCCGGCGTTGGCCGCTGCGGCCGACGGTTACCAGGCGGGCAGCTACACCGCAGCGCTTTCCGCATTCGATCAATCGCTCGGCCAGTTGCTCGATGCGGTGGATGCACGCAAGCAGGCCAACGCCGGGGAAGACTGGCTCGTGGTGGTCACCACGCCGTATGGGCTGGACCGCACCGGTGTCCCCACCGCCGTGCCCACCTTGCAGAACCGCACGGCCTTCATTGCGTTGAACCAGCCGGTCGATATCAGCAACAATCGCGTTGCCGCACCGGTGCCCGATAGCGATCAGGTATTGGCCGATACGCCTGCCGAGGCGGACATCCTGCCGACTGTGCTGTCCTTTGCACGCATCGACGTGGCCGCGTCCGCGCGAAATTTCGATGGCATCGCGCTCCAGACACCGCGTGGCACGCGCGATATCGGCATCGCCGCCGGGGATTACAACGCATCGCTCGTGCTGTCGTGGACCAATCCGGTCACGGCCGCGGACAGCATTGTCGTGCTGCGCGACGGCGTGCAGGTGGCCACGCTGGCAGGAAATGCGACGAGCTTCACCGATAGCAACTTCGACCTGCCCACCGGCCTGCATCGCTTCAACTACACGCTGCTGCGCAACGGCATTGCCGCCTCGTATCTTGCGCAGTTGAACTACACGCGCCCCATGCTGCTGGCCGATTCGCTGCGCAATCAGCTCGCCATCTACTACTCGCTCGATGCGAAGCCGCCGGTCGATGTGAAGAATGGCTCCACGCTGACCCCGGCTGTTGCCGGTATCGACGGGGGCAGCCTGGTGACCGACAACTTCAAGGCCAACGCATTGCGTGTGGATTCGCGCACGGGCAGCTATCGCTTCACACCTGCCGCTGCGGATTTTGCGCTGTCGCCCCAGTTCACCCTGGGCTTCTGGTTCCGCACCGACTGCACGCAGGGCAACAGCATTGGCGAGCCGGTCATGTCGAACAAGAACTATGCATCGGGTGGTAATGCCGGTATTGCCATCGGCCTGTTCGGCAGTTGCGAACTGCGCTTCAACATCGGTAGCGGCGGTGGCAAGCGCGACGATATCAACGGCCTGAAAGTCAGTGCGAACCAGTGGGCCTATGTGGCGCTCGTCGTGGACGCCACGGCCAAGCGTTTCAGCGGCTACATCATCGATCCGCTGCGCGGCGTGCAGAAGGTGGAGAACAAGGTCATCGCCAATACCGATGTCACCAAGCTCAACGGGCTGGGCGTGGGCTGGGCGCTGAACAACGACGCCACGTTCAACTACGTGGCAAACAACGCCGGGGCGTTGAACGGTGCGATGGACTTCAACGACGTAGCCGTCTGGACCCGCGCGTTGACCGCCGACGAGTTGCTGAGCATCGACGGATCGCACAAGCCGCTGTCTTCACTGAACCCCTGATCCTCTGATTACCTGCGGCCCCTTGCGTTCTCCGCATGGGGCGCTGCCTCACGGAACTGCCGAACATGAACCTCACTCGTCCTTCGATCGACGCGCGCACCATCTTGCGCCGCATGCTGACCGGCGCGCTGTGCGCCGCCGCCATTGCCACGCTGGCCGCCTGCGGTGGCGACGGTGGCAGCGATAGCGGTAGCGGCGGCACCACCGCCACGCCGGCTTCCGAACTGCGCCCCATCGACGCGCCGGCCCAGAACACGCCGACCACGCGTTGCGCGCCCTGAACAACTCCAAAAATCCAAGAATCATGACAACAAGCAGCAGACGTCAATTCCTGAAGCTGGCCGGCACGGGTGCCGCAGCCGCCGGCCTTACCGCACTTCCGCCGTCCATCCGCCGCGCGCTTGCCATTCCCGCGAATAACGCCACCGGATCGATTCGCGATGTGCAGCACGTCATCATCCTGATGCAGGAAAACCGCTCGTTCGATAACTACTTCGGCACCTTCAAGGGGGTGCGCGGTTTCGGCGACCGGTTCCCGATTCCCACGGCGGGCGGGCGCAACGTCTGGCAGCAGCAGTACACGGTGGGCAGCCCCGCGCGCGACATCTATCCGTATCACCTTGACAGCACCGCGGGCAACGCACAACGTGTCAGCGGCACGCCGCACACGTATCCCGATGCACAGGCGGCATGGGACCTGGGTCGCATCGCCAAGTGGCCGGATTCCAAGAACACGCAGTCGATGGGCTACTTCAAGCAGGCCGAGGTGGACTTCCAGTTCGCACTGGCCAACGCGTTCACGCTGTGCGATGCGTACCACTGCGCGTTCCACGGCGGCACCAACCCTAACCGCGTGTTCCACTGGACCGGCACCAACGATCCGCTCGCCACGGGTGGCGGCCCGGTGATCGACAACAGTCAGGACACCATCGGCGCATCCACCAGCGGCTATCGCTGGACCACGTATGCAGAGCGCCTGCAAGCCGCAGGCGTGACGTGGAAGGTGTACCAGAACATGCCGGACAATTTCAGCGATAACCCGCTGGCCGGCTTCGTCAAGTTCCGCCAGGCCAACGAAGCCCGCGGCAATGCATCGAGCGGCAGCCCGTATCCGGCCTGGACACCGGCTGACGATGCAGTCACGCCGCTGCTGCGCGGCATCGCCAACACCATGCCCGATAGCGGCTTCATGCAGAGCCTGCGCGACGATATCGCGGCGGGTACGCTGCCGCAGGTATCGTGGATCGTGGCACCGGCCACGTACTCGGAACATCCGGGGCCGTCGAGCCCGGTGCAGGGCGCGTGGTACACGCAGCAACTGCTCGACATCCTGACGAGCAATCCCGATGTCTGGAGCAAGACGGTCCTGCTGATCAACTTCGACGAGAACGACGGCTACTTCGATCACGCGCCGCCGCCGTGCGCACCGGCCAGCAAGACCGATCCGCTGACGGGTGGCTCCACCATCGACAAGATGGACGCCGAGTACCACACCGATGGCAAGCCGTACGGCCCGGGCCCACGCGTGCCGATGTACGTGGTGTCGCCGTGGAGCCGGGGTGGATGGGTCAACTCGCAGGTGTTCGATCACACGTCCGTGCTGCGCTTCCTGGAGCAGCGCTTTGGCGTGCTGGAACCGAATATCAGCGACTATCGGCGCGCGGTCTGCGGCGACCTGACCTCCGCGTTCAACTTCGTCAATCCAAACAACGAAGTGTTGCCCACGCTGCCGAGTCGCACAAAAACATCGGCAGATGCCGTGCGTGCCGCGCAGCAGGCGCTCGCTCAGGTGCCGTTGCCTTCCGCCGCTGCGCAGCAGACCAACGCGGCGCGGCAGGACCCGGGCTCGCGTCCGTCGCGCGCACTGCCTTATGAATTGCACGTCAGCGCGCGCGAGAACGCCAACGCCGCCAACCAGATCGCACCGAACCAGCTCACACTGATTTTTCGCAACACGGGACGCGCTGCGGCGGTGTTTCACGTCTACGACCGTCTGCATCTGGATCGCGTGCCGCGTCGTTATGCGGTGGAGGCGGGCAAGGAACTCTTCGGCGTGTGGGACACGCTGGCCGATGGTGGCAAGTACGACCTGTGGGTGCTGGGGCCGAACGGTTTCCACCGCAGCTTTGTTGGCGATACCTCGGCATCGTCCGGCGCAGGTCGTGCCTCGCCGGAAGTGCGGGTCTGCTACGACCCCCCGCTCGGTACGGTGCGCCTGACGATGATGAACCTGGGCACGGCCACCTGCCAGTTCAGCATCAAGGCCAACGCCTATCGGAACGGAGAAACGCTGACGTTCGATATTCCCGCCGGCATGCAACTGGACCAGAGTTGGCCGGTTGGACGGCAGGGCAACTGGTACGACTTCACTGCGAGCGTGCCGCAGGGCGGCTTCCAGCGGCGCTTTGCAGGCCGGATGGAAACGGGCGCCGATGGCGTGTCTGATCCGGCGATTGCCAAGTCGGTGATTGATGCGACCGTGATCGAGTAAAGCGCGAAGGAAGTTGAGCGACTGGTAGTTTTCCCCTCTCCCTCCGGGAGAGGGGCAGGGGAGAGGGCAAGCGGTTCAAATCCCGAGGCGCTCGGCAAGCAGACCCTCCGGCCCTCTCCCCCGACCCCTCTCCCGCCTTGCGGGAGAGGGGAGCAAACAAGAGGAGAGTTGCTACTAACCCGCATCCGCCAACAGATACCCATCCACCTCCACCAGCCGATCCAGCCGAATACTTTCGCCGGAATCCAGCAGCAGGAATTCTTCTTTCTTCAGATTGACGATGTCCGCGATCCTCGCGGTGCATTGCTGAATATCACCGTTGGCGTCGCGATAGCGGATCACTGCCTGTTTGCGCAGCGTGGCCACGTCTTCCAGACGGTCATGGAATTCGCAACTGATCGGGGTGTAGTCCATGGTGAAGCTCCGGTTACTCGCGCGCTTCCACGGCGCGCAGCAGGTTGTTTCGCAAGGCCACGACCGACGCTTGCAGTTCGGCGAAGGCTTTGTCGTCGAGTCCGGTTGCGCCGCCGAGTCCTGTTTCCGACTGTCGTTCGCGCAGCTCGCGGCCGTTCGCGGTCAGCCGTATACGGACGAGCCGTTCGTCGGCAGGATCGCGGCGGCGTTCGACGTAGCCCATGGCTTCCAGTTTCTTGAGCAGCGGCGTCAGCGTGTTCGACTCCAGGAACAGTTTCTGTCCAAGGTTGCCCACGGTCTGGTCGTCTTCCTCCCAGAGCGCAACGATGGTGATGTATTGCGGATAGGTCAGCCCCAATTGTTCGAGGATGGGCTTGTAGGCTTTGCCAAAGGCAAGATTCGCCGAATACACCGCGAAGCAGAGGAAGTCTGACAGCCGCGCGGGCTTGGCCTTGGGTACGGACGGTTGCTTGCTGCTGTCAGTCATGATGTATCCCGTTGAGAGTCGGATGCGAGTGTATCGCATCCGACTGATTGGGGTTGATTACGCGGTCACTACGTTGATGGCCACGTCGATGTTGCCGCGGACAGCCTTCGAGTACGGGCAGATGGCATCGGCAGCGTGCGCCAGCTCCGTGGCCTGTTCGTGGGCGATGCCAGGCAGCGTCACGTTCAGGCGAGCCTGGAGAAAATACTCGGCGCCGCTCTGGCCGAGATCCACTTCGATATCGACGGCCAGGCCATCGGGCAATGCAATCTTGCGCTGCTGCGCGGCGAGGCCGATGGCAGCGATATAACAGGCCGACCACGCACCGGCAAAGAGTTGCTCGGCCGTGGGATGCGACTCGATGGATGTGAAGACGTGTTCCGGCGCGGCGTCGCGGCCGGGGGAGAGCTGGATATCGAGCTTGCCATGTGCGCGGCGCACGTTGCCTGCGGCCGGAGTGGTGTGGGTCTTGCCGGTGAAGAGGACTTTTTCGATCTTGCTCATGATGTCTGGCCTACAAAGTATTTCGGGTGGATTTCCATCGCAAGCGAAACAATCGCATGCGATGTAAAGCATCTTGGTGCATGGCAAAGCCAATGTCAAGGAGGAATTTGCACCGGGCGGCGGACGGCCGGGCAGGCGCCGCGTCGCTCACGCGAGCGTTAAGCAAAGTTAATCCTCTGCCGCTTCGAGTTCTCCAATAATGCGTTTTTGGCAGGCCCAAAGCGGTGGATGCATCGCAGTAACTTCAAAATTAACCCATTTTTGGGTACAAATGAGAATGAGTCTCATATAGAATTGCGACCGAGCTGGTACAGATTGCATCCAATCCAGCCACAAACACCGGGTCGAAGTCGTTGGTCAGCAGGAAAAGGGGGAATCTGTCATGCGCGTTCTGATTGTGGAAGACGATTCGCGAGTGAGTCATTGGCTCAGTGCCAAACTTCAACAGAACGGGCACGACTGCCGCCTGACGAATACTGGCGAGCAGGCGCTGGAATTGATCGGCAGCGAAGCCTTCGACGCCGTGCTGCTGGACCGCATGCTGCCCGGCATCGACGGTATCAGCGTGCTGAACGCGCTGGCCGACTATCCGCATCCGCCGGTGATGGTGCTCTCCGCCGTGGACCAGCCGAGCGACCGTGTAGAAGGGCTGCGCGCTGGCGCTGGTGACTATCTCGGCAAGCCATTCGATTTCACCGAACTGCTGCTGCGGCTGGAAGGCATGGTCAAGTGGCGCGCCACACCGAACGATCCTGACTGGATCACGCGACTGGAAGACCTCAGCATCGACTGGCGCGAGCGGCGCGTGACGCGTGGCGGCCAGTTGATCGACCTCACCGAGAAGGAGTTCGCGCTGCTGCAGGTGCTGGCCACCAATGTTGGCCGCACGGTGACCCGCGCGATGCTGCTCGAAAAAGTCTGGGGATATCAGTTCGATCCGCAAACCAACCTGATAGACGTCCATGTCTCCAAGCTGCGCAGCAAGATCGACCGGAATTTCCCCCGGTCGTTGCTGCGTACGGTGCGCGCGGTCGGTTATGTCCTGGGCTGAGCGCGTTGCCCACCTGCTGGAAACGAGCACGTTCCGCCATGCGTCCATGGTGGCGTTCATCTTCCTGCTGGTGGCCGTTGGCACGGTGCTGCTGAGTGCGCATCAGATCGACGCGTTGCTGCACAGCCACGTGCGCGATATGGTCTTGGCCGACGTCCGCACGCAGGAGCGCAGTCATCATTTCTCCGATGCGCAAAGCATGGCCGTGGCTCTCGCGCGCGACGACAGCCGCGAGCGCGAGGGCAGCAAGTCATTGGTGGTGTCGCCTGCGGGCACGCTGCTGTTCGGAGACCCCCAGGTCAGGACCGCGCTGCAATGCGAGCCGCCCTGTGCCTTGCAATGGCGCAACGTGACCGTCAGCGATACCAGCGCGCGACTCGCGCAATTGTTCGGCGTGCAGGTGCCGCTGGCCGATGGCGGCGTGTTCTTCAGCGGCTACGACATCCTGCCGATGCGCGAACGCCTGCGCGTGATTCCACTGGTGGCGGGCGCTGGCCTGTTCGCCGTGCTGCTGTCGAGCCTTGCGATCGGACTCTATACCAGCGTCCGCAGCATGCGGCGTGTGGACCGTATCCGCAGTGCACTGCGCCGCTATGTGACGGGCGAGCGTGATGCCGTAGTGCCGTGCGGACGCGATGGTGACGAGTTCGACCTGTTGGGTCAGGACATCAATCACGTGTTGCACCGCGCAAATCGGCTGATGGAAGAGGTCAAGAGCGTGAGCAGCCATCTTGCGCACGAACTGCGTACACCGCTGACGCGCCTGCACAACCGGCTGGAAACGCTGACGGAGAAAGTCGATCCGCAGATGCGCGACGATGTGGTGGGCGCGCTGGAAGAAGCCGAACGCATCCAGCGCATGTTCCGTGCGGTCCTGCGGATCGGCGAGGTGGAAGCGGGCCGTTGCGAGCATGCGTTCGAATGGTTCGAAGCCCGCACGCTGCTCGAAGATCTTGCCGAATACTATGCGCCGCTGGTGGCGCTCTCGGACATGGAGTTGCGCATCGAGACCGAGCCGGGGCGCGAACTCTATGGTGACCGCGCGCTGCTATTCCAGGCGTTGTCGAACCTGCTTGAAAACGCCATCAAATACGCGAGAAAAGACGGGGCGGGGAAGGGCGAGACACTCGTGCTGCTGGCGCGGCGCCGTGGCGATGGCATCGCACTGGGCGTGGCCGATCATGGTCCGGGCATTCCGCCCGCGCTGCGCGGGCAGGCGGTGGAGCGGTTCCGGCGTCTGGGCGGGACCACGCAGTCGGGCAGCGGTCTCGGCCTGGCATTGGTCAATGCCATTGCGCGATTGCACGGTGCGCGCCTGTCGCTCGAAGAAAACGAGCCGCATGGGTTGCTGGCCGTGCTGCTGCTCGACCGCCGCCACTGGAATGCAAAGACCGGGCTGAAGGACGCGCTCACGACTTCGTAGCGCGCCCGCCGATCCTGCGATATCAGGCCGTCTCGAACATCTCGGCCAGCAACTGTCCGAAACGATCGTAAGCCGCATTCGCACCGGCGATCACCGCATCGTGCGTCTGTGCCGGCACGGCATCGCTATCGAGCGCGGCCACGAAATTGCGCCATGCTACGGCACGGCCTTCCGGGTACGCAGCGAGGTTGCGTGCGCCGAACTCGGCTGACAGGCCCAGGCTTTCTTTCGCGGCCTTGAACAGGAAAGCGGCGCCAAGCGTGGAGCCTTCGGAAACATAGAGCCAGCCCAGTGCCTCGGGCATCGCCACGCCTGCGCTGGCGATGTCGCCCGTCGGCGCGTCCCACTTCAGATCCTTCAAGTCCGCCAGCGATGCCTCGGCGCGTCCGCGTCCGTCGAGATCGGGCACCGCAGCGCGCACGGCGGCATCCGCAAACAGGTGCTCCACATCGCGCTGGAACAGATACTGCGCGGCAACAAAGCGCGCATAGCCTTCGCGGCTCGCAAACGGATCGGCGCTTTCCATCAGCGTGTGCATGCGCTCATGCTGTGCAGCGGTCTCTTGCTTGAGGCGGGAAGACAGCGTGGGCTGGGCGACTGGGTTCGTGGTCATCGGCGAGACACTCATAAATGATTCGAGAGGGTGAACAGCGGTCACTCTTTTTACGTGATCGCACTGCGCAAGGCACGTTAACCTTGCTTCATGTTGGATACGTACTTAATTCGCCTGCGACAGTGTGTGTGTCTGCGCGGGCAGGTCGCCCAGCAAGTGCTGGTACTGGTAGCGGAATGCCGTGCCGTCTGTGCCCAGCAGGCGCGGCAACGGCGTGATGAAGTTCTTGCGGATCTCCACGGTGATGCGCCAGACCGGCACGGTGCGCGTCGGCGCCGTCTTGGCCTTGCGCGCGTCGTTGCCATCCAATGCATCGAGCGACGTGAAACTCTCGACGGCAACGGTAGCGATATCGCTGTCACCCAGATAGCCATGCGAGGCGGCGGCCATGCGCTGGCGCACCATCCGCTCCATCTGTCCGGCTTCGATGGATTCCGCAGGGTCCTCGCGGAACTGCGCGATGGCATGCTCCAGTGCCGAACTGCCCATGTTGATGGCCAGGCCGATGTTGCCCAGCTCCATGAACATCATGGCGCCGGCGATGATGACAGGCAGCGCAAACGCTGCCTCGACGGCCAGTGCGCCACGGTTGCGGCTGGTGGGGGGAGTGCGATGACGCATAGCGGGGGAGATCAGCCGTGAAACAGCACGAACGCCGCGCCGGCAGCGATCGCGAAACCATAGGGGATGCCGGGCGTAGTGTGCGAACTGAGCGCCAGCGGCGTGGGTAGCGGCCGATGCAGCCATGTGCCGAGCCGTGACACCCGTGCGGCCAGGAATCGCTCGATCCTGCGCAGCAAAGGCAGGCCAAGCGCCAGCACACCGCCCGCCAGCGATGTGACCACGAGGAACGCAGATACCTCGTTGCCCATCCACAGGCACAGCACGGCCACCAGCTTCACATCGCCCGCGCCCGCCCAGTGCATGGCAAACAGGCCGTAACCGACTATCAGCACGATGGCAGCGGCAAGGACGCCGCGTGCAATGCCGGGCCATGACAATGCTTCCGATCCTTGCAGGCCGAGCCACGCAAGCTGCATCAGCCACAGCACGAGCAACCCCAGCACCAGACGATTGGCAATGCGTCGGTAAAGCAGGTCGGAGAAGCCGACCCAGAGCAGCACAGGCGGCAACACCCACCCGGCGAACGCCAGCGACCCCGTCATCAGCGCACGTGAACGCCACACCGAGCGTACGGAAATTGCGGAATATGGGGCGACATGAGCGAACTCCTAACGAACGCGGATGAGACGAACGGACCCGGCACAAACTTTCGGCCAGGTCCGTATTGAGAATCATTGTTGTTCGTGAGGCAAGTTACGGATCATTAAGAATTTTTGTGGTTTGAAGCTGGCGGGGGCGCATAGCAGCGGGCGAGGGCTTGTTTGCTCCCCTCTCCCGCAACGCGGGAGAGGGGCCGGGGGAGAGGGCCAGCGGTGCAATCACCAACAGGTCGCAATTTGAACTGCATGCCCTCACCCCCACCCCTCTCCCACTTACGCGGGAGAGGGGAGCGCATAGCGGAGGACGTGGGCCCATACGATGCCGCTCGGTTTGCTCCCCTCTCCCGCAACGCGGGAGAGGGGCTGGGGGAGAGGGCCGGCGGTGCAATCACCAACAGGTCGCAATTTGAACTGCATGCCCTCACCCCCACCCCTCTCCCACTTACGCGGGAGAGGGGAGCGCATAGCGGAGGGTGTCGGTCTCTATGACACGCTCGGCAAGCGCATCACAGAAACATCCC
Source organism: Cupriavidus sp. DL-D2 (assembly GCF_039710735.1). Classification (NCBI taxonomy): domain Bacteria; kingdom Pseudomonadati; phylum Pseudomonadota; class Betaproteobacteria; order Burkholderiales; family Burkholderiaceae; genus Cupriavidus; species Cupriavidus sp. DL-D2. Next base: position 80,065 of record NZ_JBDKXK010000054.1, read on the forward strand.
GCCCGACACTTCCATCCGCTCGCCAGTCATCCAGCCCATTTCCGGCGAGAGCATGGCGGCTACTGCACCGCCGATATCGTCGGGCTGGCCGACGCGGCCCAGTGCGGTGTTGGCGGCGACGAGGGCATTGACCTGCGGGTTGTCGCGGACCACCCCGTTGCCGAAGTCGGTGGCGATGGCGCCAGGGGCCAGCGTGTTGACGCGGATGCCGCGTGCGCCGAGTTCCTTGGCCAGGTAGCGGGTGAGCACCTCCACGCCGCCCTTCATCGTGGCGTAGGTGGTCTTGCCCATGCCGTAGAAGCGGGCCAGGCCACTGGAGACATTGATGATCCGTCCGCCATCGGCAAGCATCGGCACCAGGGCTTGCGTCAGGAAGAACACGCCCTTGAGGTGGATGTTCATCAGGTCGTCGAATTCCGCTTCGGTGGTCTCCATGAACGAGACGTTGGAACCCGTGCCCGCGTTGTTGAACAGCGCGTCGAAGGTGTCGCGACCGAACGTTTCGGAGAGCGTCTGGCGCAGCGTTTCCGCGAACGCCTTGAACGTGCTGGCCCGGCCGGTGTCGAGTTGCAGCGCGACGGCCTTGCGTCCCGCGCGTTCCACGGCGGCGACGGTTTCCTGCGCGGCGTCGGCACGCTGGGCGTAGGTGATGACCACATCCCAGCCCTGTGCGGCCAGATGCAGTGCGGCGGACTTGCCGAGGCCACGGCTGCCACCGGTAATCAGGGCGATGCGCGAGCAGGAAAGGGTTGGGTGGGTCATGGTCGGGCTCCTGGGTAGTGAGATCTGACTGGATCAATTGGGTCGGTCCAGTTACTCTACTGTTCGGATGCGAGCGGATAAATAACGCCGCATCGACATCACTGGTCGAATTTCTCGATCAATGGTCTTGCCCCATTTTTCACGCGCCCCCACGCCCCACGCCCCATGACCGCCGAACTTCCGTCCACTGCTGACCTGCGGGTTTTTGTGCTCGTCGCACAGCAAGCCAGCTTCACGCAGGCGGCACTGCGCTTGCAGGTGCCGCGCTCCACCGTATCTACATCGATCAGCCGGCTGGAGAAGCAGCTCGGTGCGCGCCTGCTGCAGCGCACGACGCGTCGCGTGGTGCTGACGAGCGAGGGCCAGGAACTGCTCGGCCGCAGCGAACGGTTGCTGGAGGAATTCGAGGAACTGGCAACGCTGTTCAGCACAAGCCATCAACAGTTGAGCGGCCTGTTGCGCGTGGATATGCCGCTCGGCATGGCTGCCGGTGTCGTCATGGCCGCGCTGCCTGAATTCATGGCGCGACATCCCGCCTTGCAGATCGATGTCTGCAGCACGGATAGGCGGGTGGATGTCATTGCAGATGGGTTTGACTGTGTGGTCCGGGCCGGGAGCGTCGTGGACGAGTCACTGGCATGCCGGCCGATTGGCCAGATGCCGCTGGTCAACGTCGTCAGCCGCAGCTATGTGGCAGCGCACGGCGTGCCCGAGAAGTTGGACGATCTCGCCATGCACTGGCTGATCCATTACATGCCCAACCCGTCGAGCACGCCCATGGGATTCGAGTACGAGGAGGGCGGCGTGACCCGCAGCGTGCCGATGGCCCATCGGGTGACCGTGAACAACAGTGCCGCATACAGCGCGGCATGCCGGGCAGGATTCGGCCTGGCCCAGATTCCGCTTGCCACGGCGGCTCCCGATCTGGAGACGGGTTTGCTTGTCGAAGTGATGACGCGCCACATACCCGCACCGATGCCGATCAACCTGCTGTATCCACATCGCCGTAATGTTCCGGCCCGTGTCCGTCAGTTCGGGGATTGGATGAGCGAAAGACTCGGCGGCTTGCTGGCCTGAGTGTCAAACCGGAAAGCAGAAGCGCCCGCAGCATCGCGGGCGCCTTGTCTGGCGAGGTGGGTCAGGCGGCCTGACTCACACGCTCCGCTCCAGACAACTGGTTCGCATAGTCATGGTTGACATCCCTGTGCCCGACCTCATCGGCGCGCACTGCCAGGACCACATCGCCCGGATAGGGAGGAAAAGGGCAGGAAAATGCCCCGGCCATTCAGCCGGGGCGCCAGACTCACTCGGGCATGATGTCTGGCCGGTCGCGCGGGAACTGCGCGAGGGTTTCGGCGCTGATGTTCAGCGTCTGCATCACCATTTCCGGCGGCGTGTGGGCGAGCCAGTCGGACAGCGAGACTTCCGCAAAGTGATCGGCCTTGAAGACCTCGACGAAGATCAGGTCGGTATCGCCCACGTTCTGCACATAGTGGCCCAGGCCCTTGCGGACATAGCCGATATCGCCCGCGCGGAAGTCGGCGGTCATCGCCTTCGGTCCCGTATCGAACACGGTCACGCGGCCCTTGCCCTTGACGTAGTACTGCCATTCATCGGCGTTCGGATGCCAGTGCAGTTCGCGCAGTCCTCCCGGATGCACGGTGACCAGCGCCGCCGCGATGTTCTTCGAGATATGGAAGTTGCGGCTGTCTGCGATCTGCACCTGGCCGCTGCGGGTTTTGCGCACCGGCACGGAGTCAGAGAGCGAGAACGTCACGGGGAGCGCCGGCGGACCCTTCTTCGACGACGCCGCGCGCTGGGCCGCGGCAAGCGGGCCGGGCTGCGTGCCCTGGAAGATCCACAGGTTATCGACCGGGATGTTCTTGAACGCTTCCACGGGCACGCCGAAGTTGGCGGCCAGGATCTCGGGCGGTGTGTGCGCAACCCAGTCTGTGAGCAGCAGCGTGTTGAATTCCGATGCCATGCCGCTATCGAACGCGATCAGGAACTCGGCGCCCGTGGTGCCCGCCCCTTGCAGCGAATGGGGGAGTCCGGGTGGGAAGTACCAGAGGTCGCCGGCCTTCACGTCCTGCACGGAAGGACGGCCTTCCTCGTCGAGCGTGGTGATGCGGCATTTGCCGTCGAGCATGATGGCCCACTCGGCCTGCTGGTGCCAGTGCATCTCTCGAATGCCACCTGCGGAGAGCCGCATGTTGACGCCGGAGATGTCCTTGGAAATCGCAAAGTCCTCCTGCGTGACCTCCCGCGCCCAGCCGCCGTTCTGCACGCGCTTGTGCGCGTTGTTGAAGGACGCCCAGAACTGCGGCATGCCGTTGACATCGGTAGGCGGCGCGTTCTGCGCGGACGGGAACTGATCCGCCAGCGCGCGGTTCTGCGGGCCTGGGTCAGTGAGGTCCTGCGGATTGCGTGCGTTGATCGCGCCTTCAGGCGGACGATCGGGGTTGCCGAATGTCGCGGCATGCGCCGTGGCGGCCGCGGCGAGCGCGGCGGCCGCCGCACCCATCATTACGTTGCGTCTGGCCAGGTTGGTCATGGTGTACCTCGCGGGAAAGTCAGAGGAGGACAGGAAGCCCTGCGCGGGCTGCGCCGATCAGGCCCCGTTGTAGTTAATCTTCAGCGTCTGGTCCTGCAGCGACTTCTTCACGTGCGTGGCCAGCTTCTGGCCAGGGGCCTTCTTGCAGGCTTCGACAACGTGTTCGACGGTGCGCGGCGTGTCCACCGTGATCTCGTCGTTCTCGCGCACGCCGAGCTTGTCCTTGCTGGCGATCCAGTACACCACGGCGGGCTTGTAGGCCTCGCTGACCGACAGGAATTCCTCGCAGGTCATCTTGAACGGCTTGACGGTCTTCACGTCTGCAGGGGCTGCGGCGCTGGCGATCAGCGGCGTGGCGAGCACGGCGGCGAGCAGGGAGGCGAGGATCGGAGTCGAGGCTTTCATTTGCAGTTCCTTGAAAGTGAATGAGGGAATCTTCGAAGGGAAGGGCATGTCTGCATGGCCATTCCTTGAGACCGATCATAGGAGCGGCGCCGCCACCGACATTGCCCCAATACATGAGCGATTGCCGAAACACATGGTGGTGCCGGGCACGAACCCTGCTATACCTGGCCAGACGTGATTTGATAGGCTGTGGCACGGGTATGTGCGCATTGCAGTGGTGCGCGAGCGCGATACCGTGTTGAAAACAATGACTGAACTGGCGCCGCCATGGCCGCCATCCGCCCCCGAATGGATACACCTGATCGCCTGCTTCGCTGTTTTCTTCGCATTGCCGAACTCAAATCGCTGTCACGGGCCGCCGAGGATCTGGATCAGACGCAATCGGGTGTCAGCAAGCAACTGTCCACACTGGAGGCGCAACTGGGCAAGCCCTTGTTCGTGCGCACCGGGCGCGGCGTGGCCTTGACGGAAGCCGGGCAGAAGCTGCAGGAGGCCATCGAGGGACCGTACCGCGCCATCGATCAGGCCGTCGATGCCATACGCCAGGCGCATGGCACCACGCAGGGCACGGTCAGGCTGGCCATCGTGCATACGGTCAGCTACTACTTCATCGCCGATGTGGTGGCGAGCTTCGTCAGCACGCATCCGAACGTGAACCTTTCGCTGATGGGGCGCAGTTCCGCCGATGTCGTGGCGTTGGTGGAGGGGGGCAAGGCGGATCTCGGCGTGGTCTACGACACGGCCGTGGACACCGCCGCGCTGACCGTACATCCGCTGTTCGAGGACGAGATGTGCCTGGTGACGCGGCAACCTTCCCATGGCACACCGGCGGAAGACGGGGTGGACCTGCGGGACCATTCGCTGCGTCTCGTCGGTTTTCCGCAAGGCTATGCCTTGCGTCGAATGATCGAGAGCGCGGGGCTGCGGCCCGTGTACGTGACCGAGGCTGAGACCGTGGATGCGATGCTCAAACTGGTCTCCACCGGCGTGGGCGAGTGCATCCTGCCTTGCCGCCTGCCCGAGCGCCTGCTCAATGAATACGGGCTGCACAAGATGAAGATCCGCGCACCGCTGCTGCGCCGCCGCATGGTGGCGGTCACGCACGCCGCGCGCCACGCGCTGCCGCTGGCCGATACGCTGCTGGAATGCGCGCTGCAGGTCGCACGCTCCCTCGACACACCGACGCAGTCCTGAAGGCTGCTGTGGTGAAAGCCATGACCAACCTGTGACCAGATGAGATAGCTGCTATGAACACCACGTCATAGCACGTGCGAGGTCTGGTTTTCATACTTCTTCCTGCATCGCCGGGTTTCATGCCGGCGAGCCCACCACGGAGAGAAGACATGAACGCCCCCCTCAGAGACAAATCCTATTTCGACACGCGCGCCACGACCGAAATGGCGCAGCACCTGCGCAACAAGCCGCGCACGATGCAGGAAACCATGGCCTATGCCTGCCGCATCCTGGCCATGACCGAGCAGGAAGCCGGCCTGGCCGGGCAGATCAGTGTGCGTTCCGAACGTCCGGGCGCCTACTGGACGCTGCGCTTCGGACTCGGCTTCGACGAAGCCACGCCAGCCGATTTCATCGAAGTGGACCGCGATCTCAATACGCTGACCGGCGACGGCATGCCGAATCCGGCTACGCGTTTCCACCTGTGGGTCTATGACGCAAGGCCCGATGTCCATTCGATCATCCACACGCACTCGCCCTGGGCGTCGGCACTTGCCGCCGCACGCCAGCCGCTGGTGATCTCGCAGATGGACATGACGCCGCTGCACGACGATTGCGCGTTCCTGGGCGAATGGCCCGGCGTGCCCATTGCCGACCAGGAAGGCGTGATCATCTCCGAGGCGCTGGGTGCCAAGCGCGCCATCATCCTCGCGCATCACGGCTACCTCACGGCAGGCAAGAGCTGCGAGGAAGCGACCTATCTCTCCGTCTACCTCGAACGCGCCGCGCGCATGCAGATCCGTGCGCAGGCATTCGGTGCGCTCACACCCGTCGACGACGCACTCGCTCGCGAGGCGCACGACTACCTGCTCAAACCATCCATCGTCAACGCCACGTTTGCGTACTGGGCACGGCAGACGCACGGCATTGCGCCGTTGCCTCCCGCCTGAACCGCCGCTGTTCACCCAGAATCCAAAAGGAGCGTCACGATGAACACCATACCGACCACGCGCTCACGTCGCGCGTATGTCACGGCGGGCCTCGCCAGCATGATGGGCACCACCATAGAGTGGTACGACTTTTTCCTGTACGGCACCGCTGCCGCACTGATTTTCAACAAGATATTCTTTCCCGCATTCGATCCGCTGACCGGTACGCTGGCGGCCTTCGCCACGTACTCGGTGGGATTCTTCGCCCGTCCGCTCGGCGGCATCGTCTTTGGCCACTTCGGAGACAAGGTGGGCCGCAAGTCGATGCTGCTCATCACGCTGTTCATGATGGGCATTCCCACCATCCTGATCGGCCTGATCCCGTCGTACGAGAGCATCGGATACTGGGGCGCCGTGGCGCTGGTGCTGCTGCGCCTGCTGCAGGGCGTGGCAGTTGGCGGCGAGTGGGGCGGCGCCGTACTGATGGCCGTGGAGCACGCGCCGGAAGGCAAGAAGGGATTCTTCGGCAGCCTGCCGCAGGCGGGCGTGGCGCCGGGACTCGTGCTGTCCTCGCTCGCGCTGGGCATGGTGGCGACGCTGCCGGAGAAGGACATGCTGACGTGGGGTTGGCGTATCCCGTTCCTGGCCAGCGTGGTGCTGTTGGCAGTGGGCTGGTTCATTCGCGCGAAGGTGGCCGAGTCGCCGGACTTCGAGCAGGTGCAGAAGAAGGGCGACAACGTGGAGATGCCAGCGCTGGTAGTGCTGCGCCGCTACCCGCGCCAGGTACTGACCGTGGTGGGCGGTCGGCTGGCCGAGGTGACGTGGTTCTACACGGTGGTCACGTTCTCGCTGGCCTATGCCACCGGCACGCTCGGTATCCCGAAGACCGTGATGCTCGATGCCACGGTATGGGGAGCCGCCATCGCGCTGTTCACCATGCCGCTGTTCGGCATGCTGGGTGACCGCATCGGTTTCAAATGGGTGTTCATGGCGGGGACCGCTGGCATCCTGCTCTTCGCACCGCAGTTCTTCGCGCTGCTGCAGACACTCGATCCGCACAACATCACGATTGCGCTATCGATTGCCATCGGCCTGGTCTACGCTGCCTTGTACGCGCCGGAAGGCAGCCTGTTCTCGGCGCAGTTTCCGGCGGAGGTGCGCTACAGCGGGATTTCGATCGCGGTGCAGGTATCGGGCGCCATCGGCGGGGGTTTGGCGCCTATCGTGGCCACGTCATTGCTGGCATACGGCGGCGGCAATCCCACCTATATCGTGTGGTATCTCGGCATCCTGAGCGTCATCGCCTTCTTCAGCGCGGCCTGCATGCGTGGCTCGGATTTCGTCAGTGCGCCCATCGCGGCAGTCCCTGGGAGCAAGCGCGTATGAACCGGCCCGCCATCGACTATTACTTCTGGATGAATTCGGACTGGGCCTACCTGGGCGCGGACCGACTCGATGCACTGGCCCGTCGCCACGACGTGGAGATTCGCCACAAGCCCGTGGATCTGCCCGATGTGTATGCGCGCACTGGTGGCATGCTGCTGGGAAAGCGCTCTGCGGAACGGCAGCAGTATCGGGTGACCGAACTGGCACGCTGGTGCCGCAAGCTCGGTATCCCGGTCAATCCGCAGCCACGGTATATGTGTCCCAACGCCGATCTGGCGTCGCGCATCGTCATCGCCGTGGACGCGCAGAAGCAACCCGTGCTGGAGTTGTACAAAGCGATCCTGCGTGCGGAGTGGTGCGAGGAACGTGACATCTCGTCGGAGCAGACGCTGCGCGAGGTGCTGGCCGATCAAGGCTTCGATGCGGATGCCTCGATTGCGCGCGCAAACCTGCCGGAAATCGAGGCAACGTATCGCCGCAACACGGACGAGGCCGTGGCTGCAGGGGTGTTTGGGTCGCCGTCTTACGTGTTCGAAGGCGAGTTGTTCTGGGGGCAGGATCGGCTGGAGATGCTGGAGGAAGCGGTGGTGGCGCGGGTTTGATGTCCTTGCTCACCGCTTGTGTTGCTCCCCTCTCCCGCATGCGGGAGAGGGGTTGGGTGTAGTGGTCCAATAAACCTGGACACCTCAAAAGGTAGACT
>NZ_JBDKXK010000055.1:0-47673 GCF_039710735.1 Cupriavidus sp. DL-D2
TACAACCTCACACGGTTCGTCATCACCGACAAGTATGGCAACCGCGCGGGCGGTGGCGGCGATCTCGTGCCGGGCTCAGGCCAGGGCTCGCTCAGTTGCTGCTACACGCTGAAGGGGACGGAGTTCAACGTCAAATGGGAACTCTATGACGCGGACGAAGCCCTCAAGGACATCTACGGCCCAATAGAAAAATTTCCAAAGGAGACGACGGTCCATCTCCCCGCCACCAAGATCGAAGGTGACCTCGGGATGCGGGTGCTCGGATTGCACTTCTATCCTGATGACCATGTGGAATTCGAGTTTCGAACTGATCTGCGTGGCACGCGGATCGAGTACTTTGAGATATGGGATTGGCTAATGACGAACCATGAGCAGCTCCTCAATCCGGATAACAAAGGCGAGACTTCCGTTATGTATCGGCGGACCGCGCGGCTTGTGGCTAATGGATGGCTCAAGCACCGCTTCACAGATACGAAAGATCTGCAGCAGTACGTCTATTACACGCTGCTGAATCCGAAGTTCGATGAGCACCCGACAGTTCGAAAGATCATCGCCGAGACCAAGGAGAAGCTTGGCGCCTTCGGCAATGCCATGGAAAATCTGCCAGCGCCGGTTATCGAGCAATTAAAACGCAAGACGGTCAAGCGAAAGGCGACAGGAAAGAACCATGGATAAGCCAAACCAACTCGATCCGGCGGACATCACACCAGACGAGGTACTGGACGGCATGATAATTTCCCATCACGCCTGCCCGCGTTATAAAAATACGCCGTGTGGCGCGGTCATCAAGATGGGATTCTTCTTTGACGGCTTCGGACGTCATCGAGATATCGATGATCCGGTGACCTCTCGCTACTCCAACATCTGTCGGCTTTGGGAGGCGCATCGGAATAATCTCGACGAGCGTCGTAGGAGCATGCCCAATGAGTACTGGTATCGCTTCTATTTCTCCGGCCTCGGCGCGCCGCTCAACGAGGATGCCGTGAACAACGAATTGCTTTCGGCTGCCCGGAAAGGCGCTATTTCAGCTGCGAAATCCTCTGCCAAAACGACATTCGAGAAAGTATCGGGCGTAGGCAGTATCCTCGACCGGCAAAAGGCAGTTGGCAAGACCACGGCAAAGGCGCTGGCTGAAGCGCTCGATGAAATGTCATGGCGCCCGATCGCGAGAAGCTATGACGACATCGTCAAGCATGCAAGAGTCACGCGCACGCAGGCAGCGCGCGTACTGAGGATGATGGGAAGTATTGACCGGATGGTGACGCGCGGGACGGCTGCCGTGCGAGGCGTGATGAGGGAGCTCAGGAAGAATCCGCTCAAAGCATCGGCCGCGGCGGTCAAGGCTGTTGTTGCCGATGTTGCGTTGGACTCCATTCCGTTTCTGCGGGACAACAAGGCGATCTCGCTCGTGGTTGGCACAGGTGTCGAAGACCGGTTAAGGTCGGCGCTACGACAATTCGAAGCAGCTGTCTACGACGCAAAATCCGCCGCGGGTAAGGTCTTGCGCATTGAAGTCTCGGTATTCGGTGCAGATCGCGGCGGCGTCATAGCACGAGCCTTTGTCAATGAACTCGTGCGCAAACACAAGAGAGATACCGACCTGGATATGCGCTTCAAAGTCGGCGACAACACCCCTGACGCTCCGATCGAAATCCGTATGCTGGGCTTGCTGGATGCCGTGTCTTCCATCATGGCCGAGGACAAGCTGCTCAGCTATGTGCCGTACGTGAGTCTGATCAAGCAGAACCACAAGGATCGCGAACTGGCCGTGCCAGCCGCCGTGCAGAGATGCGTGCATTTCGCAGCGGCCCATGAACTTCGCTTTTATCAGCGCCTCGACAGCCTGGAGAAGACGCACGGCAAACAGTACTTGTATCCGGGCTCCAGCGAAGACATTACAGGCGGAGCGGCGCCTGGATCGCTGGGGGCCCGGGGCGAGCTACAACGCATTACGCTTCGCGACATGTTACGTGAAGCCCTGATGGCCGGCTCGGCAGTGGACATGTTGGAGGAACTGGTAAATCGGAAACCTGAGACCTTCAAAAAATTCACCCTCGCCCCCACGATCACCGAACATGCGTCCAGCTATCAGATCCCGGAGCTTGTCGCCGCCTATCGGGCACTGGTGCCGCGCGAGGAAGGACTCAATTTCCACGCTCACATGCGGGTGTTCCTCCAGTGGCTGGCAGTTCGCTACCGGACGCCCGATTTCTTTGTGTCGGCATCTGACGAACTCGCAGCGGCCGAGCGCATTGCGATTGACGCATCAGCAGAGCTTCGTGAGGCGCGTTGGGCCTACTGGGAAGAAGAGAATCGCAGGGTCCGGCATCAGGAATCCTTGAACAAGGCAAAAGTCCGGCTGGAGCTTGCGGAGACCAGGGCGGAGTGGGCAGGAAACGAGGTGGGTAGAGTCGAGGCATATCCCACCATTACTATTCGCGAACGCATTGGCGACGAAGCCACAGAGCACCTGCACGCGCTGAAAACCCAGGACTCGAAACGGAAAAAGGTCGCCGATCTTCGCGATGTCGAGAAAAACGATGGTGACCCGTTCGAGCGTGAGAAATCGGGACGGTGGGCCAACGCCGCCGAGAAGGCTCTACTAAGCCCGGGAGCAATCGATCTTGTCGAAGCCTGGATGGACGGTACCGAAGGCAGAGATCCCCTCCCCGAGAAAGTGATGGCGCTCTTTGACCTGCTCGTACACGACACGATGCTGACTAGCTGGCACGATCATCTGGTGTCCTCCACGCTGTACTTCCGTACGCGAGATACCGACGCGTTCGGCGAAACCGACAAGGAGAAAGAGAAGAAGCGGCTAGAAGCTGATGAGCGTTGGGTCAGGGAGGACAGGGCGAAGCGGGCGCGCGCAGAGGCTTTTCGCTTGCCCTGATTGCGATCGGTTGGGGCGGCGGCAAGTCCCTGGTGTTATCAAGGGGTGCATCCGCCTCATTTCGATCAACATCCGCTTGGTTTCCCAAGTAACAAAAAAATCCCCTTCCCCTGCATCCAAACCACCCCCTCCCGTGTAGAGCCTATGCAAACCCCGAGGTTTGCATCCTTCGATGCGCTTTACCCTACCGGGAGTCCACCATGATTCGCAGCGTATTTTTCCCCGCCGCCGCCGCAGTTCTCCTTTCCGCTTGCGCCTCCAACAGCGGCAATATGTCGATGACGCCACCCGCGCCTGTGGCGGAAGCCATTCGAGTGCCGGCTGGCAACAAGATGGCCATGCAGACCGTTGGCAGCGGTCAGTTGCTCTATGAGTGCCGTGTGAAAGCCAACACCCAGGCCGAACATGAATGGGTATTCGTCGGGCCCACTGCCGTGCTGAAGGATCGTGGCGGCGCGACGGTTGGCAAGTACTACGGGCCGCCGGCTACGTGGGAATCGAGCGATGGGTCGAAGGTCACTGCTACGCAGGTGGCTACGGCGCCGGGCGGTGACGGGAACATTCCGCATCAACTGGTCAAGGCCAATCCGGCGATGGGCGCGGGCAGCATGATGGGCGTCACGTTCATCCAGCGCGTGGCCACGAAGGGTGGGGTGGCGCCGAGCATGCCGTGCTCCAGCGCCAATGTCGGGGCGAAGCAGACCGTGGGTTATCAGGCCGACTATCTGTTCTGGAAAGCGTCCTGAAATCGGCCGGGCGCCTGAAACGTGCGTTGGGCGGCTATGATGCGCCCATCGCCTCGTGACAAAGGGGCAGACCCAGGACGCCAATTTGGACACCGCTGCGCCTCGCATTCAGGATTTGTTCGATTACGCGGGCGCCCTTGCCGGTTGCGCGAAGCGTGATGCGGGGGCGCTGCGCCGCCTCTACGATCACGCCTCGCCCTATCTGCTGGGCGTGGCGTTGCGCATCGTCAGGGATCGGCAGACGGCCGAGGATGTCCTGCACGATGCCTTCCTGAAAATCTGGAACGCCGCCGGCAGCTTCGACGGCAACCGGGGCGAGGCGCGCGGGTGGCTGTTCTCGATCGTACGGCACGAGGCCCTGAACGTGGTGCGCAGTCGCTTGCGCACCGTAACGGTCGATGAGGACACCGCAGAGGCGCTCGATGCCGAGGCAGCACTGGCAGCGTACGGCGACGAGATCGATGCGGCGGAGCAGCGCGTGCTGGCGGGTCGTCTCGGTGATTGCCTGACCCAGCTCGACCCACCAAAGCGCGAGAGCATCCTGCTGGCCTATCTCGATGGTTGCTCGCATGCGGAAGTTGCCACCCGCCTGGGCGCGCCGCTTGGCAGCGTCAAGGCGTGGATTCGACGCGGCCTGCGCGCGCTAAAGGAGTGCATGCAATGAGTGCCGGCACACCCGGTCCCGACGACCGAGAGCCAGACGATGCGCTGGATCAGCTTGCCGCCGAGTACGTGATCGGCACACTCTCCCAATCGCAACGCGAGGACGTGGAACAGCGCATGCGCGCCGATGCCGGATTCGCCGCAAGGGTGCGCGAATGGGAAAGCCGCATGCATCCGCTTACCGCGCTTGCCGAGCCGGTGCAGCCTTCCGCTGCGCTGTGGCATCGCATCGCGGCCAGCGTCGGACTTCGCTCGATCAAAAAAGACAAGACAGAAAACTGGTGGAGCACACTGGCCGTGTGGCGCGGTCTCGCGCTTGGGGCATCCGCGTGTGCGGTGGTGTTGGGCGTCTTGCTGGGCTCGCAAGTCCTGGCGCCTGCGGGTCCGCGCTATGTCGTGGTGCTCGCCGAGCCGCGCGACAAGACGCCGGGCTGGCTGATCCAGGCGTCGTCCGACCGCACGTTGTCGCTGGTTTCACTGTCATCGCAAGCCGCGCCGAGCGGGCGCAGCCTGCAGTTCTGGACCAAGGCCGATGATTGGACGGGGCCGGTATCGCTGGGACTTGTACGTCCCGGCCAGCGGCTGGAGATCCCGATCAACAAGTTGCCGCCACTGCAGCCAAACCAGTTGTTCGAGATCACGCTGGAGCCGCCCGCCGGATCACCGACCGGACGACCCACCGGACCCATTCTCTACATCGGCCGCGCGATCCGGGTCGGTTGATCGCGCCCGCTCACGCGGTTTCCGGCACCGATGGGGCAGCCTGTGCGATAGCGGTGCTGCCGGCTTCCTTTCGATGAACCAGTCGATATAGCACTGGCAGCACCAGCAACGTCAGCGCGGTTGAGGACAGGATGCCGCCGATCACTACGGTCGCCAACGGACGTTGCACCTCGGCCCCGGTTCCCGTGGCAATCGCCATCGGCACAAATCCCAGCGATGCCACGAGCGCGGTCATCAGCACAGGGCGCAGTCGCGTCAGCGCGCCGGTACGCACCGCATCGTCGAGACTGTGTCCATCCTCACGCAACGAGCGGATGAACGACAACATCACCAGTCCGTTCAGCACGGCAACCCCGCATAGCGCGATAAAGCCCACCGCCGCCGAGATCGACAACGGAATGCCGCGCAGCCACAGCGCAAGAATGCCGCCCGTCAACGCGAACGGAATACCCGTGAACACGAGCAGGCCATCCTTGAGGTTGTTGAACATCGCGTACAGCAGGATAAACACCAGCAGCAGCGCCACGGGCACCACCACCTGCAGACGCTGTTTCGCAGACTGCAGTTGCTCGAAAGTGCCGCCCCACGTGGTCCAGTACCCGGCTGGCAGCTTGACCTGACTCTGGATCGCGCTCTCTGCTTCCGGCACGAACGAGCCGATATCCCGGCCGCGCACGTTTGCACTGACCACGATCCGGCGCTTGCCGTCCTCGCGCGAAATCTGGTTGGGGCCTGGCGCCATGTCGAGCGTCGCAATCTCGCTCAGCGGAATAAACGTGGTGCGGGCATCGGCTGCGCTACCCTTCGGCAGCGGGATCGGCAACCTGCGCAGCGCTTCGATGTCGGCACGCACTGCCTCCGGCAATCGCACGACGATATTGAAGCGTCGATCCCCCTGGAAGAACAGACCCGCTTCGCGTCCGCCGATGCCGACTGCCACGGCGTCCTGCACATCGCTCATGTTCAAGCCGTAGCGCGCGGCCTTGTCGCGGTCGATGTTCACGGTCAACATCGGCAGCCCGGTGGTTTGCTCCACCTTGACCTCCTGTGCGCCCGCTATACCTTGCAGCACCGTCGCCACCTTCTTCGCGGTCTCGTCGAGCACCGCGTTGTCGTCGCCGAAGATCTTCACAGCCACATCGGAACGCACGCCCGAGAGCAACTCGTTGAAGCGAAGCTGGATCGGCTGCGAGAACTCGTACGCATTGCCGGGAATCTTGCCCGCTTCCTCGCGGATAGCGGCCAGCAGTTCGGCGTGCGTCTTCTTCGGCTTTGGCCAATCCTTCTCCGGCTTGAGCATGACGTAGCCGTCGGAGATATTCGGCGGCATCGGGTCGGATGCAATTTCCGCCGTACCCGTGCGTGCAAAGATGCGTTCGATCTCCGGGAATTTCGCTTTCAGCGTGGTTTCGATCGTCTTCTGCATTTCGACCGATTGCGTCAGGCTCGTGGCGGGAATGCGCAGCGCCTGAATCGCCATGTCGCCCTCATTGAGGTTGGGGATGAACTCGCTGCCGAGCCGCGTGGCAATTGCCAGACAGAACACCACCGATACACCGGCGAGCGTCAGTACCACCGGCGCATTCGCCAGCGAGCGCTCCAGCAGCGGTGCATAGCGCGCCTTCGCCCACAGCATGAGGCGGTTCTTTTTCTCCGCCACGCGATTGCCGATGAACAGCGCCACCGCAGCCGGCACGAACGTGACCGAGAGAATCATCGCGCCGAGCAGCGCCAGCACCACCGTGAAGGCCATCGGATGGAACATCTTTCCTTCCACGCCCGTCAGCGCGAAGATCGGCAAGTAGACGATCATGATGATCAACTGGCCGTACAGCAGCGGACGACGCGCTTCCCGCGCAGCGGCGAACACTTCCTCGAATCGCTCGGACCGTGTGAGCGGCCTGCCTTGCACCCCTTGTGCGTGCGCGAGCCGCCGCACGCAGTTTTCCACGATCACGACCGCGCCATCCACGATGATCCCGAAATCGAGCGCGCCAAGACTCATCAGGTTCGCACTGATGCGGTAGTGCACCATGCCCGTGAACGTGAACAGCATCGACAGCGGAATGACGAGCGCCGTAATCAGCGCCGCGCGCACATTGCCGAGGAACAGGAACAGGATCACGATGACCAGCACCGCGCCTTCGAGCAGGTTGTTCTTGACCGTGGCAATGGCCTTGTCCACCAGCTTGGTGCGGTCATACACCGTCACGATCTGCACACCGTCCGGCATCGTGCGGTTGATGGATGCCACGCGCTCGTCCACCGCCCGCGACACTGCGCGGCTGTTCTCGCCGATCAGCATGAACACCGTACCGAGCACCACTTCCCTGCCGTTGTCGGTGGCCGCGCCCGTACGCAGTTCGCGGCCGATTTCGACGTTGCCGATATCGCGGATGCGGATCGGCTGGCCCTGTGCCGTGCCGACGATCACGTTGCGGATATCGTCTTCCGATTTCACCTGCCCCGGCGCACGCACCAGATACTGCTCGCCCCGTCGCTCGATATAGCCCGCACCAACGTTGTCGTTGTTGCGCTCCAGCGCGGTCACCACATCGCCGAGCGTCAGCCCATACGACGCCAGACGCTCAAGGCTTGGGGCCACGAGGTACTGCTTGTCGAAGCCGCCAATCGTGTTGATTTCGGTAACACCCGGCACGGTACGCAATTGCGGCCGCACCACCCAGTCCTGCAGCTCGCGCAGATCGGCGAGCGTGTAGCGCGTGCCGTCCGCCTTGCGCGCGCCTTCATCGGCTTCCACAGTCCACAGATAGATTTCCCCAAGGCCCGTGGAGATGGGGCCCATCGCCGGCACCACGCCCGGTGGCAGGTTGCCCTTTGCCTCCTGCAGCCGCTGGTTGACCAACTGCCGCGCGAAGTGGACATCCGAGCCATCCTTGAAGATCACCGTGATCTGCGACAGCCCGTAGCGCGACAGCGAACGCGTCTGCTGCAACCCTGGCAGGCCGGCCATCACGGTTTCGAGCGGATACGTCACGCGCTGCTCGGTCTCCAGCGGGGAATATCCAGGGGCCGAGGTGTTGATCTGC
The DNA here is from genome assembly GCF_039710735.1 of Cupriavidus sp. DL-D2. NCBI lineage: Bacteria > Pseudomonadati > Pseudomonadota > Betaproteobacteria > Burkholderiales > Burkholderiaceae > Cupriavidus > Cupriavidus sp. DL-D2. The sequence continues at coordinate 8,076 of NZ_JBDKXK010000055.1, forward strand.
ACCTGCACATTGGTAATGTCGGGCACCGCATCGATGGGCAGGCGCGAATAGTTGTAGACACCGAGCGCGGCCATGGCAAGCACGGCCAGCAACACCAGCCATCGCTGCTCGATGGCGAACCGGATCAGACGTTCGAACATGGCGTGCTCCCGGTTCAGTGGCTATGCTCGGCGCTGGACTTGCCGAGTTCGGCCTTCAGCACGAAGCTGTTGGCCGTGGCGATGCGTGCGCCGGCATCGAGTCCTTCCACGATTTCGACGACCTTGCCGTTGGTGCGTCCGACCTTCACGGTGCGCATCGTGAATCCGTCCGGCGCCGAGAGGAACACCACGGTCTTCCCTTCCACTTCCTGTATGGCATCGGCCGGTACGGCAACGGGCACGTCCACGGCGGCACCGATCACGCGGACCGTGACGAACAAGCCCGGACGCCATGCCATTTGCGGATTGGTGAGCGTCACGCGCGCCTTGGCGGTGCGCGTCTGTTCACCGAGCAGCGAGCCCACATACGACACCGTGCCCTCGGCCTTGCCATCGAACGCGGTCGAACGAACCTCGACCTTCGCGCCAAGCCGCACCCGGTCGAGATCCTGCGCCGACACCACGAACTCCGCCCATACCGCCGAGAGATCCGACAGCGTGAAGACGTTCGTGTTATCCGCCACGGCCTCGCCCAGCGAGATGTGTTTCTCCACGATCATGCCGTCGAACGGCGCGCGCAGTTCATAGCGATTCAGTGCCGACGAACTGGTCGATGCGCCCACCGCCGTCAGTTTCTGCTGCGCGTTCTGCACCGCGATCTGCGCCTCCTGCAGCGCGTTGCGCGCCACGAGGTAATCCTGCTCCGCGGAAATCTTCCCTTCCCAGAGCTTCTTTTCCCGATCATGCGTGGTGCGTGCCAGTTCCAGGCGCCGCTGCGCCGCCAGCAGCTCGCTGCGCTGATCGGACAGCGTGGTGCTGGCGAGCACGGCAAGCACCTGTCCTTTCTTTACCTGCTGCCCGATGTTCGCGGGTACGCTTTCGACTACCCCTGCGAGCCGGGGCACAACGTGCGCAGTGCGATCCTCGTTGAAGCGGATTTCGCCGGGAAATTCCACGCCCGATGACACCTGCGCCGGGCCTGCCGCCGTCACGACGATGCCTGCCTTGGCTACCTGCTCGGCAGTCAGCGCGATCTTGCCCGGTGTCTCGGCGACTTCCTTGCGTTCGCCGTGATCCTTGTGTCCCTTCTCTTCCTTGCCGTGCTGCGCCTTGTCGTCGTGCTTCTCGTCGTGCGCGTGCTCCTTCTCGTCATGCGCATGCTCTTTCTCGTGTGCATGCTCCTTCTCGTGCGCATGCTCGTCGTCGTGCCCGCCGCTACTGCCGCCGATGTTCGTGAACAGCGCAGCGCCAGTGGCGAGCGCCCCTACCAGGATGATTGCCGCGATGGCGGTCTTTTGCTTCTTCGTGATTGCCATGATGAATTCCGTCTGAACGTACGCCGCGTTAGTGTCCGAGGATGCGATCGATCGTCGTCGCGGACTGGTAGGTCTGGCCCAGCACGCCGAGATAGCGGATGCGAGCCTGGAACAGGGTGCGCTGCGCGTCGAGCACATCCAGATAGCTGAACTTGCCTGCATCGAAACCGATGGTCGCCGCGTGGAACGCCTGCTCGGCAGCGGGCAGTACGGTGTCCTTGAGCGTCCGCGCCGAATCCCGCGACACGGAAAGCTGGTTCGACGCCTGCAGCAACGTGCGCGATAGCGCGATGCGATTGGCGAGATACTCGTCCTGCGCCTTGTCCGCCTGACGGATCGCCTGATACAGGTTGCCCTGGTTGCGATCGAACAGCGGCAGCGGAATGGCCACGCCGATGACCGCCATATTGCGGTTGGCATCGTTGTCGCGCTTGGCGCCGAGGCTCAGCGTGAGGTCGGGATACTGGCGGCTACGTTCCACGCCCACCACCGCCTCGCGCCGATCCAGTTCCGCGCGGCTCATCACCACGAGCGGCGAGTCGTCGAGCGCCTTCTGCAAGGCGGCCGGTGCGGGCCGGGATGGCAACGCATCCAGATCGCCCTGTGCTTCGGAGAATTGCGGCGCCATGTTGCCCCAAAGTGCCGACAGCGACTGACGCGCCGACATCAGGCTCGCGGTGGCTTCGGCCAGTTCCAACTCGGCATTGGCCTGCTCCACGCGCGCCTTGGTCTCGTCGACCGGTGAAATCTTGCCAGCCGCCACACGCCGCGCCGCCGCCTGCGCGCCGCGCCGCGCGATATCTGCCGATCCGTTGGCGAGCTTCACGCGCTCCTGCGCAATCAATACCGAGAAGAACGATTCGATAACCTGCGCGCGGATATCGGCGCGGACACTCGCCAGGCTGGCCTGCGCTACCTCGCGTGCGCGTTCTGCCGCGCCGATGCGCGCGGAGCGCTTGCCACCCAGTTCAATGGGGATATTGGCCTGCGCGGTAGTGCTGCGCGTCGACTTGCGCGTGTCTTCCATGCTTGCCGAGATTTCCGGATTCGGAATCGTACGGGCCTGCATGATGCCGCCCTCGGTGGAATCCAGCTCCTTGCCGGCCGCCGACAGCGTGAAATTGCTGGCCGCCGCCAGCGAGAGCGCGGCATCGAGGCCGAGCGGTCCGGCACCTTCCACGGGGGAGGCGACGGATACGTTCGCGGGCGCCTGCGCCATCGCAGGCATCGAGATCAGAAACGGGCTATGAAATACGGCCGCCAGCCCAAGCGGCGTGAGGATTCTTCGCATCGAATTGCACCAGGAAAAATGACTGGGAAATTCGGCGAAACGACTCGGAATTGTGAAGGGTGCGTCTCGCCGTTAAACGAGACGAAGCCACTGCGGACGATCCGGCGCGGTGGGGCCGCGCGAGGAGAAGGGCCAGACGTGCGGGGGAATGCTCACGTCCTGGAACCGCGCATCTCCGCTATCCACGAACGTGCCAAAGGCCAGCGGGACCGAAACGATGTGGCAGACGCCACAGTCAGTATCGGCAACCCCGGCCTTTTCCTTCTCCGAATCCCCCTGCGCGGCCTGATGACGATGATCGTGATGTCCGAGATGCCACGACGCCACTGCCGATTCGTGCTGGCAATAGCGAGCCGCTGCCGCCCAGGAAAACTGGAACGGCAACACGAGCAACAGACAAATCAGAAAAAATCGACGCATCCAGCTGGAGGTTTGAGAAGAGGGTCGGCGCAAGGATACCGCAATCCGGATACCCGCCGCATTACGATATGGCGACAACCGCGCGCCTCAAGGGCTACACAGCCAGTCGCGGCGCCTGCGTGCGCGAGCGCAGCGCAAAGCCAATCTGGATCGCACCCACGGTCAGCCCCAGACCGGCGCCGATCTTCCACGCCATCGAATAGTTCGACATCAGGTCGTACAGCCATCCGCCGCCAAAAGCGCCGATAAAGCTGCCAAGCTGATGGCTGAAGAATGCCACCCCGGCGATCATCGCCTGCCACCGCAGCCCGAAGGTCTGGGCGATCCACCCTTGCACCAGCGGCGACACACCAAGCCAGAGAAATCCCATTACCGACGCGAAGACCATCGTGCTGCCGGGCGTCGGCAGGGTATGGAAGAACCAGATGAATCCGACCGACCGGAGCATGTAGATGCAGCCGAGCAGCAGCAGCTTGTTCACGCGTCCGCCGGCCCATCCGAAGAACAGGCTGCCCAGTACATTGAACCCGCCGATCAGGCCCAGCGCCTGCGCGGAGAGCATGGGGTCCATGCCGCAGATATCGAGATAGGCAGGCAGGTGCGTGGTCAGGAACACCAGTTGCATGCCGCAGACCGTGTAGGCGAACGCCATGACGAGGAAGGGAGGATGGCGCAACGCGCTCATCAGCGCCTGGCGTCCACTCTGTTCTGCCTGTCGGGCATCAAGCGGCGGGCGCGATTTGTCGACACGACCCGCTGCCCATGCGGCGGGCAGCATCACGAGCGCCAGCACGACGAACGCTGCCACGCCCATGCGCCAGCCCCAGTCCTGCGTGATCGCCTGGCCGATTGGCGCAGCGAGCATCGCACCCAATGATCCGGATGCGGACACGAAGCCCAGCACCATGCTGCGCATCTGTGGCGATACGGCGCTCGACGCTGTGGCCATCGCCATGGCTGTGCCGGTCGTTGCCATGGCGGTGCCGATCAGCAATCCGGCACCGATGATCACGAACAGCAGCGAATGCGCGGACGCCAGCAGCACAAGGCCCAGCAGATACAACGCGGAACCACCGACCATCAGCGGACGAAACCCGACGCGCACCGCCAGCGCACCGGCAATCGGCTGCAGGATGCCCCATGTGAGATTCTGGATCGCTACGGCAATGGTGAAGTCACCCACCGAGATCCCGACGTCACGCGTCAGCGGCGGCACGAAGATTCCCAGGCTTTGTCGCAGGCCCATGGCGAGGGACAACATCACGGATGCGCCAATGAGAATAGGCAACACGGGGCGCAGGGAAGACAGCCGAGACATGACGGGAAGCTCCGTGGGGGCGGGGCGGAATGCGAAGTTTCCGATTTTGCAGCAAATCGCGTAGATGCGTTATTGGCGACAACGCGTAGGGGGTGTTGCCTGGCAGTATGGAACGCGGATTTTGACTTTCTCCCCTCTCCCGCGAAGTGGGAGAGGGGCGGGGGAGAGGGTTTGCAGTGCAAATTGAGACGTGTTGGTGATTGCACCGCCGGCCCTCTCCCCCAACCCCTCTCCCGCATGGCGGGAGAGGGGAGCAAACCGTAGGGGAGCGCATAGCGACGGGCGAAGGTAAAACTCACCCGCCCCGCAACACCGTCCTGAATCCAATATGCGAAGTCGGCAGATCCCGTTCCGCGGGCTCCCTCGCCGATGCGCGATAGCGAACACAAAAATCCGGCGCGCAGAGGAACGACCCACCCTTGATCACTGCCATCCGCGTATCGCGAGCCCTGCGCGTCGATTGCGCGGCCACATATGCAGTATCCCCATTCGCATGCGACTGGCGCGGCCCCGTATAGGCATCGCCCGTCCATTCCCACGCATTCGCGATCATGTCGTAGAGGCCGAACGCATTGGCCGTGTAGCACCCGACCGGCGCCAATCCATCGAAGCCATCCTTCGCACTGTTCAGCGTTGGAAAAATCCCCTGCCAGTAGTTCGCGGTCGGCATGCCGTTGGCATCGTTGGGCATGGTCTCGAACGCAGGCCCGGATTCGCCGGCCTTTGCTGCGTACTCCCATTCATCCTCGGTCGGCAGATCGCGACCGAGCCAAGTTGCATAGGCGCGCGCATCAGCCTGCGTCACCAGTGTGACCGGCTGATTGTCCTTGTCCTCGATCGATGACGTCGGGCCCGAAGGATGTCGCCAGTCCGCGCCGCGCACCATCGACCACCATGCGTAGGGGCGCGACTGCAGTTCTTCGCCGCTCGGCTTGTGGAAGACCACGGCTTCACCCGCGCGCTCGGCATCGGTGACATAACCCGTGGTCTTTACGAACGCGGCGAACTGCGCGTTGGTGACTTCCGTGCGGTCGATCCAGAAATCGCGCACGCGGACTTTGCCCGCTGGTCTTTCATCAGGATAGCCGAGCGTGGTGCCCGGTACGTACTCGCCGCCGCGTACATGTGCCATGCCGGCCGTGCGCGCCTTGCGCCAACCCTGTGGCACGCCACTGTAGCCCGTGCACTGGCCGGGCGTGCCAAGCGGAGCCGAAGCATGCAACGGTACGGCGCGCACGGCAAGCGTGGCCGCCGCCCCCACGGCGAACGCGCCAAGCACCACCCACGCCACTGTTTTTCTCATCGCACACTCTGCACCGGATGACAGGAAGACCGTCATGCTAAGAAGCCACGCGCGCGCCACTAACGAATGATTTCGGCTATCGATATTCGTGCAGCGCAGCACATCTCGCGCTTGACGCCCGTGCGCGGCACGCTATATAACGACGGCGTGGGTAGAAGCGGTCGATTGAACAGCAGCGGCGCAATGCCGCGACGTTCATCTGGAGATTGCTCACTGACGGAGTTCCTGTCAGTGGCGCGTTCGACCAGGCCGGTCCCACCTCCCTGACACGACTCCCTGTCTTTCACCAGAGTCATCGTTAGGGGATCTCAATGATCATCGACACCAGCTGTTATCCGACCAACCTGGTCGACCTGGCCTGGCGGCACGACGGCGATCCGTTCACCGGCGAGCGTCTCATCCAGATGATGGATGGCCCGTTCACGATCAATGGCAAGCCACGCCGCATCGACAAGGCGTTCATCCAGCCGCCGCAAGGCAACACCATCTACACGTACACCGATGGCGAGAAATCCGGCGCCGAATCGATCGACGCGTACATGGGCTACACGCGCGAGATGGTGGCGAAATATCCGGACCGTTTCATCGGCTGCTTCGTCTACAACCCGCGCTGCGGCGTGCAGAACGGCGTCAATGCCATCGAGCATTACGTGAAGCACCTGGGCTTCAAGATGGTCCAGTTCCAGGCCAACATGCACGCCTACCGTCCGGACCGCGCGCTCGACTGGCTGCGCCCCGCGTTGCAGAAATGCGCGGAACTGGGTGTCATGGTCAAGCTGCACACCGGCGATGGCCCGTACAGCATTCCCACCGAATGGGTGCCGATGATCAAGGAATTCCCGACCGTGAACTTCATCATGGCTCACTTCGGTGTGCAGACCGGTGGCGTGTATTGCTTCGAGCCGTTCCAGATGGCCATGGACATGCCCAACGTCTATTGCGAATCCGGCTGGTGCCTGCAATCGCGCATCGTCGAGTTCGCCAAGGTGCTGCCGAAACACAAGATCCTGTTCGGCTCCGATACGCCGCCCAACGAGCCCGGCATGTGGCTGCGCCTGCTGGAAGTGCTTTGCTTCGAGCCGCCGCAAGGGCTCAATCTCGATGAGGACACGCTTGAGGACTACCTCGGCAATAACGTCGCCCGCATGATCGGCCTGGAGCCGACGCCCGTACCGCGCACGCTGGAAGAAGCGAAAGCGCGCCTGGCTGCATGACGTTCCCACGCAAAACGAGATTTCGACGGAGCACACGAACATGATCATCGACACCCATCTGCACCCCACCAACCTCGTGGACGAAGCATGGCGGCATACGGGCGAGCCCTTCAACGGCGAGCGCATGCTCAAGATGATGGACGGCCCCTACATGATCAACGGCAAGCCGCGCCGCATCGACATGGGCTTTATCCAGCCACCGCCCGGCAACACGGGTTATCGCGACGGCAACCGTCGTGGCCGTGAAGGCATCCGCGACTACATGGCCTACGTGGCGAGCCTGTGCCAGAAGTACCCGGATCGTTTCATCGGCAACTTCACGTTCAATCCGCGCTGGGGTCCGGAAGAAGGCGCGCTGGAACTGGAGTTCCATATCAAGGAGTACGGCTTCAAGATGCTGAAGCTGCACGCCAACATGCACGGCTATCGCCCTGATCGCGCGCTGGACTGGTTGCGCCCGGCGATGAAGGTCTGCGCCAAGTACAACATCGTGGTGCTGATTCACACCGGCGACGGTCCGTACACGATTCCGACGATGTTCTATCCGGTCATCCGCGAGTTCCCGATGGTCAATTTCATCATCGGGCATTTCGGCATCCAGACCGGCGGCAACTATTCATTCGAGGCGTTCTGGATGGCGATGGATACGCCGAACGTGTACTGCGAATCGGGCTGGTGCTTCCAGTCACGCATTGTCGAGTTTGCGCGTCAGTTGCCGCGCGACAAGATCGTGTTCGGCACGGATACGCCGCCGAACGAGCCGGGCATGTGGCTGCGCGAGCTGGAAATGCTGTGTGGCCCCGCGCCGCAGGGCATGGATCTCGACGAGGACGGGCTGGAGGACTACATGGGCAACAACATCGCGCGACTGGTGGGAATCGAAACCACCGCACCGCCGAAGACGCAGGAAGAAGCCCAGGCACGTCTGAAGGACACCTACGCCAGCACGCGCTGATATGCGCTAAGCATGCGCTGATATGCATCGATAAGTAACTCCCGTCTGGTCACGCCCTGCGCCGCTTCATGCGACGCAGGGCGCGGCAACGGTATTGGCCTTTCCTTCTGGAGCCATGCCATGACATCCTCATCTTCTTCCGGTTCTTCCGGCCCGGTGTTCGAAGACACCTCGCAGGATTTTCACAGTTTCCTCGCCGCGTATCGTGCGGCATTCCCCGACGATGTATTGACCGTGCGCGAGCCCGTGAGCGCCGACCAGGACCCTACTGCGCTGGTGTGGGCGCTGGCCGCGCAGGATCGTCATCCGATCGTCGTGTGCGATCAGGTGAGCGGACTCGGCGCGCCGCTTGTCACCAACCTGTTCGCATCGCGCGAGCGCGTGGGCCGCATGCTCGGCGGCGTATCGCCTGCGGGCATCCATGCCGAGTATCAGGCGCGCAGCCGACGCGCGATGCCGCCGCGCGTCCTCGAATCCGGCGCGGTGACATCCATCGTGCAGGAACAGGTCGATATCACAACGCTGCCGACGATCCGCCATTTCGCATCGGATCGCGGGCCCTACATCACCAATGCGATCCTGATTGCCGAGGACCGTGAACTCGGCTTCGGCAATGCAAGCTATCACCGCTCGATGCTGCACTCGCCCAACGAGATTGCGACGAGCCTGCATTCGCGCGGCCATCTGTGGCGCATGTTCCAGCGTGCTGTCGAACAGGGGCGGCCGTTGCCGGTAGCGATGGTCATCGGTGCGCACCCGCTGTTCATGCTCGCCGGTGCGGCACGCCTGCCATACGGCGTAGACGAGCGCCACGTCGCGGGCGGACTGTTCGGTGCACCGCTCGACGTCGTGCGCACGCCGCGCTACGGCATCGCCGTGCCCGCGCATGCGGAGTTCGTGCTCGAAGGTGTGCTCGATCCCACGGCGCGCGTGGAGGAAGGACCGTTCGGCGAGTTCACGGGTTACTCGTCGGATCGCTCGACCAACAACCTGTTCCGCGTGGAAACCGTGATGCGGCGCAGCGATGCGTGGCTCGTGGATGTGGTGGGCGGCAATTCGGCGGAGCACCTGAACCTCGGGCGCATTCCCCGCGAGTCGGAGATGGTCGAGAAGCTCAGGGAACGCTTTCCATCGGTCACCGCCGTGCACTATCCGAGTTCGGGCACGCACTTCCATGCCTACGTGGCGCTGCGGCAATCGCGGCCCGGCGAAGCGCGGCAGGTGATGCTCGGGCTGCTTGGCTGGGACCCGTACCTGAAGACCGTGGTGGCCGTGGACGAGGATGTCGATATCACGCGCGACGAGCAGGTGCTGTGGGCCATCGCCACGCATCTGCAGCCGCATCTTGACGTGGTGGTGGTCGATGGCCTGCCCGGCAGCGCGCTCGATCCTTCCGCATCGGGTGCGGGCACCACATCGCGCATGGGACTCGATGCCACGCGCGGGCCGAACTTCGACGGCATCCGCGCGCAGATCGGCACGGACGCCATGGCACGCGCGGCGGCGTCGCTGGCCCGTATCGATCCGGGAAAACACTGACCCGGACGTTCGGAAACGTACACAAGTACGGCGCCCTGCGGCATTGATCGTCTAACCCGATCGAATCATCCGCTGCGCCCCATTTACCCCATGTCCGGCGGCTGGCATGCTGCCCCAAAGACAATACGCAGGTGGCGAGAGACGTGGCACAGACCACGGGGGGCGGCAACTGTGGCTCCTCCTCCGACCAACCATGCGGGGCAGTTCCGGCCTGGAAGACGAAGGAGACAGCATGACCCCCCAACACACCTCGCGCAATGTCGCTCCGGTGCATCCGGTCGATGAAGTCCTGCCCCCGCTACGCCTGGCCGCGCTCGGCCTCCAGCACGTGCTCGTGATGTATGCGGGCGCCATCGCCGTGCCGCTCATCATCGGCGGCGCACTGCATCTTCCCAAGGACCAGATCGCCTTCCTGATTGCGGCGGACCTGTTCTGCTGCGGACTGGTGACGATGATCCAGAGCATCGGCGTCTGGAAGATCGGCATCCGCCTGCCCGTGATGATGGGCGTGACGTTCACAGCCATCGCACCGATCATCGCCACAGGATCGAATCCATCGCTCGGCCTGCCAGCCGTGTTCGGTGCGGTGATGGTCGCAGGCATCTTCACGCTGATTGCCGCGCCTTACGTGAGCAAGATGATCCGCTGGTTTCCGCCCGTGGTGACAGGCACGGTGGTGCTGGTCATCGGCATCTCGCTGATGCGCGTGGGGGTGAACTGGGCTGCGGGTGGCAATCCCACGCTCAGCACGCCCGCCGGCCCGGTGCCGAATCCCGCATACGGATTGCCACTGCATATCGGCATCGCCACGGTCGTGCTGCTGACCGTGCTCGGCATGATCGCGTTCTTTCGCGGCTTTCTCTGCAATATCGCGGTGCTGATCGGCATTACGGTCGGGTTCGTCATCGCCGTGGCAATGGGCAAGGTCAGCTTCACCGGCGTGCATGCGGCAGACTGGGTGGCGTTGATCACCCCGTTCCACTTCGGCTGGCCGACTTTCGACCTGATGACGGCCGTTACGCTCTGTGTGGTGATGGTGGTCATCATGATCGAAGGCGTGGGGCAGTTCCTGGCGCTCGGAGAGATCGTCGAACGGCCCGTCACGCCCGACGATCTCGCACGCGGCCTGCGCGCCGATGGTGTGGGTGCGCTGGTGGGCGCGGTGTTCAACACGTTCACGTACACCTCGTATGCGCAGAACGTGGGACTGGTGCAGGTGACCGGCGTACGCAGCCGCTGGGTCTGCGCAGCGGCGGGCGGCATCCTCGTGGTGCTGGGCTGTTTGCCGAAGCTCGCCTTCTTCGCGGCATCGATCCCGACGTATGTACTCGGTGGCGCGGCGCTGGTGATGTTCGGCATGGTCGCTGCCACCGGGGTACGCATTCTTGGACATGTGGACTTTGTCGAGAACAAGAAGAATGCGTACATCGTGGCCGTGAGCATCGCGCTCGGCATGATCCCGCTGGTGGCGGACAAGTTCTTTGCGCAGTTGCCCGAGCTTACGGCCAAGTTCTGTCAGAACGGGATTCTGCTGGGGACGTTGAGCGCGGTGTTGTTGAATTTGTTGTTCAACGTGCGGGGGGAAAGCGCACCGCAGATGATGGGGAAGAAGATGGCTTGAGGTTGAACCCCTCTCGGTTTTCTCCCCTCTCCCATGCAATGGGAGAGGGGCGGGGGAGAGGGCGGGCGGTTCTGCTTGCCGATATCGCAGTTTGAACTGCTGGCCCTCTCCCCCGACCCCTCTCCCGCCTTGCGGGAGAGGGGAGCAACCAAGCGGGAAACTACGACCTCCCCATCTCCCCCCGATGTCGCATCATCATCTCCCGGAAGCTCTGCGCCGGTGGCGACAGCGACCGATCCGCGTGCGTCAGTAATGAAATCTCGCGCGAGATCACCGGGTCTTGCGGCATCACCGTCACCAGCCCAAGCGACGACGTCAACCGCGTCACTGCAGTACTCATCACCGCAATCCCGAGTCCCGCATCGACCATGCCCACCATCGTCAGCGGCAGCGACACCTCATGCACGCGCGATAGCGTGATGTTGTGCGTGGCGAGCGCGGCGTCGAGGCAATCGCGAATCGGGTTGCCGCGATGGGGACCAATCACGGGCAGCTTCGCCACGTCCTCCCATTTCAACTCGCGGCGGCGCGCCAGCGGATGGCTCGGCGGCATCACGATGACGAATGCGTCGGACGAGAGCCGGTGCGCGAGGAGATCGGGCTGACCCTCGGGAATCGTGCCGATGCCGAAATCCACCGCGCCCGCGCTGACCATGCGCGGCACTTCATCCTCGGCCACGTCGTGCAGTTCCACCTTGACGCCCGGATGTCCCACGCTGAACTCGCGGATAAAGCGCGGCAGCATCAGCGCGGCCTGGATCGATGACGCGGCAATCGACACGCGTCCGCGTCCCAGCGTGCGCAGTTCGACGGAACTGTCGAGCACGCTGTCGATATCGGCAACGGCCTTGCGCACCATGGGCAGCAGTTCCGCGCCGGCCTGCGTGATCTGCATGAGCCGTGTATGGCGATCGAACAGCTTCAGACCCAGATGCGTTTCGAGTTCGTGGATCAATGCACTGATCGACGATTGCGACAAGTTCAGTTTTTCGGCGGCGCGCGTGAAGTGAAGTTCTTCGGCCACGGCGATGAAAGCGCGTAGCTGGCGCAGCGAAACGTTCAGGTTTGCGGGCATGTCTCCCCTGCTCTGTTGCTCTGTTGTATTGGCGATGGCAGTCGATTCAGAGGGTAACACGATCAATAAATCCGATTCCGGGCATTTACCGATGACATCGCACCAACCATCATCCAGGGACGGCCAAGCGTTCCTGGCATCGCCACTCGCGCACGGGCCAACGGCATTCCACAGGAGTGAAGATGAGAGCGTTTGAATACCTCGAACCCGCTACGCTGGCCGAAGCCTCTGCGCTGCTGCAGCGCTGCGGTCGCCGCGCCAGCGTACTGGCCGGCGGCACCGACCTGCTCGTGCAGATCAAGGAGTCGCATCGCCAGCCCGCACACGTCATCAACATCAAGAAGATTCCGGGCATGGATGTGCTGTCCTTCGATCCCGCCGAAGGATTGCGCATTGGCGCACTGGTGACCACGCGCGAAGTGGAAACCAGCTACGCCGTGCGCCGCCACTATGCGGGCCTGGCGCGCGCCGTGACGGACTTCGCATCGATCCAGGTGCGCAATCGCGCCACCGTCGTCGGCAACGTGTGTCGCGCTTCGCCTTCGGCAGATTCACTCGCGCCGCTGATTGCCGACCGCGCCGAGGTGCATCTCTACGGCCTCCATGGGTCGCGGTCGATGTCCGTCGAGGCGTTCGTTACCGGGCCGGGCAAGACCGCACTCGGCGTGGATGAACTGGTATCGCGCATCACGATCCCCACACCGGCGCCGAACACCGGCAAGGCGTATCTCAAGCACGGGCGCCGCGTGCAGATGGAACTCGCAACCGTAGGCGTGGCGGTGTCGATCACGATCGAGCGCGGACACTGCACCGATGTGGGCATCGTGCTCGCCGCCGTGGGACCGAAGCCCCTGCGCGCAGCGAAAGCCGAGGCCGTGCTGCGCGGCCATTCCCTGAGCGATGCGCTGGTACTTCAGGCCGCGCACACGGCCATGGAAGATGCCCGCCCCATTACCGATGTGCGCGCAAGCGCCGAATACCGCCGCGAGATGGTGGGCGTGCTGACGCGCCGCGCCATCGCCCAGGCCCTGGAGATGCTCTGATGCGCAAACTGATTGCACTCGAAATCAACGGCGAGCCGATGGAGCTGGCCGTGGAAACCCACAGCACGTTGCTCGATGCATTGCGCAACGATGCCGGACTCACTGGCACCAAGAAGGGTTGCGATGTGGGCGAATGCGGCTCCTGCACGATCCTCGTCAACGGCACGCCGATGAACAGTTGCCTGATGCTCGCGCCGGAAGCCCACGGTTGCAGCCTGACCACGATCGAAGGGGTTCAGGCAAGTCCCGACGCCGTGCATCCCGTGCAGGAGCAGTTCATGCGCTGCGGCGCTGCACAGTGCGGATTCTGCACACCCGGCTTCGTCGTGGCGGCCAAGGCGTTGCTCGACGCCAACCCGCAACCGACGCGCGACGAAATTCGCTTTGCCATCGCCGGCAACATCTGCCGCTGCACCGGTTACACCAAGATCATCGAAGCCATCGAGCGCGCCGCCGCAGACATGGCAGGTTTGCCCATGACGGAGGTGACGCGATGACTCATGCCGTGATCGGACATAGCGTCAAACGCACGGACCTGCTCGACAAGGTCACCGGCAACGCGAAGTACGTGGCCGATATGCCGATGGCTGGCCTGCTGCACGCGAAGATGAAGCGTAGCAACGTAGCGCACGCACGCATCGTTCGCATCGACACCTCGGCTGCATTGGCGCTGCCCGGCGTCAAGGCCGTCCTCACGCACGAGAACGTGCCGCGCGTGCTGCATGCCGGCTCGCCACACCCGCGCTCGGCATCGGTGACATGCGATCAGTACATCCTCGACGACAAGGTGCGTTACTGGGGTGAAGGCGTGGCGGCCGTTGCGGCCATCAGCGAAGAGATTGCGGCGCGTGCCGTGGAACTGATCGAAGTCGAGTACGAACCGCTGCCCGCAGCATTCACGGTGGAAGACGCTGCCGCGCCCGGTGCGACGTTGATCCACGACCGCGAACCCGGTGGCAACCTCGTGCTGCCGCCGGTACGCATCGAACGTGGCGACGTGGAGCGCGGTTTTGCTGAAGCCGACTTCATCCTCGAAGGCGAATACGAAGGGGGCCGGCCCACGCCTGCGTATATGGAACCCAACGTGCTGACGTGTCGCTGGGATGGCAATGGCAACCTGACCGTGTGGATTTCCACGCAAACCGCCTTCATGGTGCGCGGCATCATGGCCGAAGTGCTGGGCCTGCCGCTGCACAAGGTGCGCGTACTGGTCGATCACATGGGCGGCGGCTTCGGCGCGAAGCAGGATCTGTTTCAGAGCGAGTTCCTCTGCGCGCTGCTGGCGCGCGAGACGCACCGCCCCGTGCGCATGGAATACACGCGTGAAGAAACCTTCACGGGCGGACGCACGCGTCATCCCGCAAAGATCTGGCTGCGCCAGGGCTTTCGCAACGATGGCACGATCACCGCGCGCGAAGCCAAGGTGGTGTTCAATTCCGGCGCCTACGGTTCGCATGGCCCCGGCGTGACGAACGTAGGCACGGCGGCGATGGTGTCGCTCTATCGGTGCGAGAACGTCCGGCTGGAAGGACGCTGCGTCTATACCAACAGCCCGATTGCCGGCGCCTTTCGCGGCTATGGCGTGGTGCAGACCTACTACGCGCTCGACATCCAGATGGACGAGGCCGCCGAACGTCTCGGCATCGATCCCGCCGAACTCAAGCTCAAGAATGCCGTGCGGGAAGGCGATATCGCACCGTCGAATCATCCGTTGATCGGACACGGTCTCGAAGCGTGCATCGAGAAAGGGATGGAGGTGGTCGACTGGAAGGCGGCTCGCGCGCGCACACTTCAGCAACAAGGCGTGATCCGGCGCGGATGGGGGATCGGCTGCGAGATGCACGGCAGCAGCGCGTATCCCGGCATCAAGGAGCAGGGCAACGCCATCGTCAAGATGAACGAGGATGGCACCGTGGTGCTGCTGACCGGTGCTGCCGGGCTTGGCACGGGCGCGCATACCGCGCTCGCACAGATCGTGGCAGAGGAACTGGCGATTCCTTTTGATACCGTCAGCGTGGTGCACGGCGATACCGACGTGGTGCCCTGGGACATCGGCGCATTCGCGAGCCACACCACCTATATGGTGGGCCGCGCGGCGCAGATGGCTGCCACGGAAATCAAGACGCAGTTGCTGGCGCGTGCAGCAAAGCAGATGGAAGCGGAGCCATCGCAGCTTGTCATCGACAACGGCGTGATGTCGGTGGTGGGCCGTGATGGCCCGACGCTGACCGTGCGCGAGGCCGTGATGCCACGCAAGGGACTGCCTGCTGCGCAGTTTGTCGGCACCGCCACGTATCACCCAACCAAGTCATATTCGTTCGCGGCGCATTTCGCCGAGGTCGAAGTCGATACCGAGACGGGCTTCATCACCGTGAAGCAGGTGGTGCCCGTGCACGACATTGGCAAGGTCATCCATCCGGTAGCCGCAGCAGGACAGATCGAAGGCGGCATTCAACAGGGCATTGGCCATACGCTGTACGAGGACTATCAGATCGACATGCAGACGGGCCGCTCGCTCAACGCCAACTTTGTCGACTACAAGATGCCGCTGGCGATGGACATGCCCGAGATTCGCACTGTCCTGCTCGAAGCCGCGCCCGATCCGGGCGGCCCGTTCGGCGCGAAGGGCGTGGGCGAAGATCCGATTGTCGCCATTGGACCGGCCATCGCCAATGCCGTGTTCGATGCGATTGGCGTGCGCTTCCGCCACTACCCGATCAAGCCCGAGCAGGTATTGCAGGCGCTGGCTGCGAAACGTGCGGCGGAGGTTGCAGCATGAGCACCGCGCGCCGGGTCGTCGTCGCAATCACCGGCGCGAGCGGCGCGGTGTATGGCGTGCGATTGTTGCAGGCGCTGGCGATGAACGATGACTGCGAGACGCACCTGATCTGTTCATCGTCAGGACTACTGACCTTGCATCACGAACTCGGGATGCAACGCGCGGATGTCGAACGAATCGCCGGTGTCGTCCACAACGTGCGCGATATCGGCGCCAGCGTGGCCAGCGGATCGTTTCGCTGCGACGGCATGGTGATTGCGCCGTGTTCGATGCGCACGCTCGCCGCCGTGGCGACGGGTCTCGCAGACAACCTGATCGCACGCACCGCCGACGTCATGCTCAAGGAGCGCCGCAAGCTCGTGCTGCTGGCGCGCGAGACACCGTTGCACCTCGTACATCTGCGCAACATGACCACCGTGACCGAGATGGGCGCCATCGTCATGCCACCGGTGCCCGCGTTCTATACGCATCCCCAGCACGTTGACGACATCGTCAACCACACCGTGGGCCGTGTGCTCGACCTGTTCGGCATCGATCACGCGGGCCTTGTTTCACGATGGGCCGGCATGCGTGCCGCGCTCGCACCCCATACCAACGAAGAACTTATCCCGGAGACGACATGACCCACCACCATAAAGCCCTGCCGCCTGTTCCCGTCACGATCCTGACCGGCTTCCTCGGCGCCGGCAAGACCACGCTGCTGAACCACATCCTCACGGAGAAGCATGGGCACCGCATCGCCGTGATCGAGAACGAATTCGGTGAAGTCGATGTCGATTCGGATCTCGTCATGACATCCGACGAAGAGATCTACCAGATGACCAATGGGTGTATCTGCTGCGTGGTGGATGTGCGCACGGACCTCGTGCGCATCCTGCAGACGCTGCTGGAACGGCCCGAGCGCTTCGACCATATCCTGGTGGAAACCAGCGGACTGGCCGACCCGACACCGGTTGCCGCCACGTTCTTCATGGATAACGACGTGGCAAAGCAGGTCACGCTCGACGGCATCCTGACGCTGGTGGATGCGGTGCATATCGAAGACCATCTCGACGATCCCAAGCTGTCTGGTTTCGACAACCAGGCGGTAGACCAGATCGTGGCGGCGGACCGCATCATCCTGAACAAGTGCGATCTGGTGTCCGATGCACGGCTCGATGCGCTGACCACACGGTTGCATCATCTGAACGAAGGCGCGCAGATCGTGCGCTCCAACTATGCGCAGGTGGATCTGTCGCGCATTCTTGGTATCGGCGGCTTCACGCCGGGCCTGGCACAACTGCCTGATGACACGCATGACCATCATCACGGCCATGACCACGATGCCGATCACGTCTGCGATGAACTGTGCGATCACGCGCATGACGATGACGAGCATGCGCACCGGCATGATCCGTCGGTGTCATCGGTGTCGCTGGTCTTCGATGTGCCGTTTGACCGCCAGCGGCTGGAACACGCGTTGCGCGCGCTGCTGGCTGCACAAGGTGACGATGTGTTCCGCATGAAGGGCATCGTCGCCGTGCAGGACGATGAACAGCGCCACGTGCTGCAGGCCGTGCACCGGCTGATGGATTTTCACCCGGCGGATGCGTGGGGCAATCAGCCACGCGAAAGCAAGTTCGTCTTCATCGGCCGCAACCTGGATCGCGCCCGGCTGCAAACGCTGCTGCGCGTCTGCCAACCGGCGCAGGTAGCGGCGTAACGCAGGCTCTGGGACCCCATCGCGATACCGATGGGTGCTTGGCGCAGCCACGTTCATGGTGGCTGCGCTTTTTTTGTTTGGCGGGGCATATCGACCGCTGTTGGTTTGCTCCCCTCTCCCATGCAATGGGAGAGGGGCTGGGGGAGAGGGCCGGAGGCTCTGCTTGCCAACCACGTCGCAATTTGCGTCGCTGGCCCTCTCCCCCGCCCCTCCCCCGCCCCTCTCCCGCCCCTCTCCCGCAAGCGGGAGAGGGGAGAAAACCACGAGGGAAAGTCAAACGCTCAACGCCCCCGCAGCGTCGCCGAAGGCAATTCCCCGAACGCCTTCCGATACTCCCGCGAAAACAGACTCAAATGTGTGAATCCATGCCGCGCGGCAATCGTCGCCACCACGCCTGGTGTCGGCATGGCGCGTTGCAGCGCCGTGCGGGCGCCCTGCAGACGCAGCAGGCGCAGGTATTCCATCGGCGTGACGTCCTTGCTCTTGCGGAAGCCAAGCTGCAACGTGCGTTCGCAAACGCCGCAGTGTTCTGCCAGAGCCTGTAGCGTCACGGGCTTGTCGAGGTTTTCTCGCAGATAGCGGATCGCGCAGCGCACATAGCCCGGCAGGGTCGGCAGGTATCCGCGTGGCAACAGGCTGCCGTCCTTGCCGAAATGGTCGATCAACAAACTGGACAGCACAATCTGTCCGATGGCCGCATCGGCGGCTGGCGGGCCTGGACGATCCACGCGCATCGCGGCCTCGGCGCGCAGCCACGTCATCATCGCGTGCCAGCGGGCGGACAACTGCGTGTCCGACACCGGTTGCAAAGGAAAGACCAGCGGTGCCGGGGCATCGAAGTGAAAGCTCGCACGGAAGGCTTCCTCCAGCGTCTGCCGTCGCACTACCACGCTGAAGCGTTCGCAGTCCGCATCCAGATGCAGCCGCACGGCCAGCGATGGCGAGAACACCCACGTGTCGCCCGGTGTCATCTCCACCATCGCGCCATCCATCTCCACGCGGCAGCGGCCCGAGAGCACGGTCTGGATCACATACTCGTCCTTGCCCGGCTGCGGCTCCACTTCCATGGCGTGGTCGTAGCGCGTGGTGGCGAGCGTAAGCGGGCCGATGCGACAGACCTGCAGCCGCACATCGGGGAAGTCGTTTTCGGTGCGCAGCCGTGTGGGGCCGAACACGCGCGCGGACAGCGCCTGCACGTGGTCGAGCGCGCGGGCGTGGCGGGCGGTGTTCAATCCTGGTGCAGCATGAGGCGTCATGGTGCAGCGCGCTTGAGCTTGGGGCGGGAACGGGTTCATCCTGGGAGCCATGCAGTTTCCGTGCAAGCTGTGGAAAACCCGCGCGCCTTCGCTTCCATGCGCCCGCTTGCGCAATGTTGCTACACGCGCCACGCCGGCCCCGCTACTTTGTCTGCACACCCCACGACAACTGGCAGGAGAGCCGCCATGACCACCCCCGTCCACCCCGTCGACCAGATCCTGCCCGCACGGGCCATGGTCTCGCTCGGCTTCCAGCACATGCTCGTCAGCTACCTTGGTGCGATTGCCGTGCCGATGATCGTGGCCGGCGCGCTCAAGATGACGCCTGCCGAGACCACATTGCTGATCAGTACCGCACTGTTCACCTCCGGCATTGCCACGCTGCTGCAGACCGTTGGCTTCTGGAAGTTCGGCGTGCGCCTGCCGCTGATGCAGGGCGTAGCGTTTGGATCGGTCGGGCCGGTCATCGCCATCGGCAGCGATCCGTCGCTCGGTTTCACCGGTGTCTGCGGTGCCGTGATCGGTGCCGGGATCGTGACGATGCTGCTGGCGCCGGTCATCGGACGACTCAAGCGATTCTTTCCGCCCGTGGTCAGCGGCTGCATCATCACTTCGGTGGGACTATCGCTGTTTCCCGTGGCCTACCAGTGGGCCGGCGGCGGACACGGCGTGAAAGACTTTGGTTCGCCGCTGTTCCTGATCGTGACGCTCGGCACCGTGGCGCTGATCCTCTTCTTCAACAGCCATGGCGGACACCTGCTGCGCAGCCTGGCCGTGCTGGTGGGGCTCGCAATTGGCGGGGCTGCGGCGTGGATGCTCGGCATGGGCAATTTCGACGAAGTGGCGCGCGCACCTTGGTTCACCATGGTCACGCCTTTCGCGTTTGGCCTGCCCACGTTCAATGCGGGCGCCATCGCCACCATGGTGATCGTGATGGTCGTGCAGATGGTGGAATCGATGGGCCTGTTCGTCGCCATCGGCGATATCGTCAAGCGCCCGGTCAGCGAAGCGGAAGCCACCAACGGCCTGCGTGCCAACGGACTGGCCAGCGCCATCGGCGGCATGTTCGCGGCGTTTCCGTTCATCGCGTTCATGGAGAACGTGGGACTGGTGATCGTGACCGGCGTGCGCAGCCGCTGGGTAGTTGCCACATGCGGGCTCATGCTGTGCGCCGTGGCCTTGGTGCCGAAGATCGGCGCGCTGTTCTCGTCGATTCCTGCCGCAGCATTGGGCGGCGCCACGCTGGTGATGTTCGGCGTGGTCGTGGCAGCCGGCATCCGCACGCTCGGTCAGGTGGACTACGAGAACAAGCCCGCCAATATGAGCGTGGTAGCGCTGACGCTGGCCTGTGCGCTGATGCCCGTCATCATGCCGAACCTGCTGGCGAAGCTGCCGGCCGCGCTGCAACCGTTTGTGCATAGCAGCGTGATCATCGCCTGTGTGGTCTCCGTCGTCCTGAACCTGGTCCTCAACGGTATTCCCAAACGCGAAGAAGAAGACCATCACGCCGTGTCGGCCGAACCCGTGCGGGAGATCTGATCCATGACGACATCATCCAACCTGCTGATTCGCGGTGCCGCCGCTGTGATGACGGGTCGTGCCGGCGATGCCGCACGCGCCGGTGCCGTCGATATCCGCATTCGTGACGGACGCATTGCCGAACTCGCCGCCCATCTCGCACCGCAAGGCGACGAGACCGTGATCCATGCCGATGGCTGCGTGGTCTACCCTGGCTGGGTCAACACGCATCATCACCTGTTCCAGAACCTGCTCAAGGCCGTGCCCGCTGGCATGAATGCCGATCTGCAGGAGTGGCTCGCGAGCGTGCCGTATCCGCGCCTCGACCGCTTTACGCCAGAGATTTTCCGCACGGCGGTGCGGCTCGGCATGGCGGAGCTGCTGCTGTCGGGCACGACGACATGCGCGGATCATCATTACCTGTATCACCACGGTCACGGTGCCGAGACCGGCGATGTGCTGTTCGATGTGGCCGACGAACTTGGCATGCGCATGGTGCTGTGCCGCGGTGGCAATGTGCAATCGAAGTCCAGTCATCCGGGCATGCGTGCCACGGCGCTGGTGCCGGAAACGCTCGATGAGATGCTCGGCGATATCGAGCGGCTCAAGTCGCGCTATCACGATGCCAGCGCCGATGCGCTGCGCCGCGTGGTAGTGGCGCCGACCACGCCCACGTTCTCGCTGCCGCCCTCGTTGCTGCGCGAGGTGGCATCGTTCGCGCGCGGCATGCAGTTGCGCCTGCATTCGCATCTGTCCGAGACGGACAACTACGTGAAGTTCTGCGCGGAAAATTTCCGCTGCACGCCCGTACAGTTCGTGGCCGATCATGACTGGCTCGGTCCCGATGTCTGGTTCGCGCACCTTGTTGCGGTGACGCCCGCCGAGATCCGCATGCTCGGCCAGACCGGCACGGGCATGGCGCACTGCCCGGTCAGCAACGCGCGGCTCGGTAGCGGTATCGCACCGGTGCGTGCCATGGTGGAAGCCGGCGTGCCGATGTCCATCGGCGTCGATGGCGTGGCCTCGAACGAATCGGGCAGCATGGTGCATGAAGCCAACTTCGCGTGGCTCGTGCATCGTGCGTTGGGCGGTGCGAAACAGACGCGCGTCGAAGAGGTCATTCACTGGGGCACGGCGGGCGGCGCGCAGGTGTTGGGGCTGCCCGGCGTCGGCACGCTGGCAGTCGGACAATCGGCGGATCTCGCGATCTACGATGTGAGCGGCTTGCGCTTTGCCGGCTTCCACGATCTCGCCACGGCGCCCGTGGCGGCAGGCGAGCCCACGCCGGTGCGCGACGTCTTCGTGCGCGGGCGCCACGTCGTGCAGGACGGCGCAGTGGTCGGCCTCGACATCGAACGCCTGCGCCGCGATGCAGCACATGCGCTGACGGCCCTGCTGCCGTAGCGTTGTGGGACGGATTCTGATGGTGTGTCTTCTGACGTTGACAGCCATCAAAACGCTCATGGACCGCTGACCTAGACTGGCTGAGTCCCCGACGCTTCACTGCGCGTCGGGGCCTGTTTCTTCATCCGTCTGAAGTCTGAAGGAGGCGCCATGGCAGTCATGCAAGCGGCCGTTTTTGTGGAACCCGGCAAGATCGCGTTACGCGAGAAGCCCATTCCCGCGGTGGGTCCCACCGATGCGCTGATCCGCATCACCACTACCACGATTTGCGGCACCGACGTCCACATTCTCAAGGGCGAGTATCCGGTGCAACCGGGCCTGACCATCGGCCACGAACCCGTTGGCATCATTGAAAAACTCGGCAGCGGTGTGCAGGGATATCGCGAAGGGCAGCGCGTGATTGCCGGTGCCATCTGTCCGAGCTTCTATTCCTACGCTTGCCAGGACGGCTGTTCGTCGCAGGACGGCCAGGGCCATGCGCACGGCTACAAGCCGATGGGCGGCTGGCGCTTTGGCAACACCATCGACGGCACGCAGGCGGAGTACGTACTGGTGCCCGATGCGCAGGCCAACCTCGCGCCCATTCCAGACGGCCTCAGCGACGAACAAGTGCTGATGTGTCCCGACATCATGTCCACGGGCTTCTCCGGCGCAGAACACGCCAACATCAAGATTGGCGATATCGTGGCCGTTTTCGCGCAGGGACCGATCGGCCTGTGCGCCACGGCTGGCGCGCGGCTACGCGGTGCATCGATGATCATCGCCGTCGATGGCATCGGTGACCGTCTGACCATCGCCCGCCAGATGGGTGCCGATGTGACGCTGAATTATCGCGAGGTCGATGTCGTCCAGGAAATCCTGCGGCTCACCGGTGGACGTGGTGTGGACGCATCGATCGAGGCACTGGGTACGCAATCCACTTTCGAGTCCGCACTGCGCGTGCTCAAGCCCGGCGGTACGCTGTCGAGCCTCGGCGTGTATTCCAGCGACCTGCGCATTCCGCTCGATGCCTTCTCCGCCGGGCTGGGCGATCACCGCATCGTGACCTCGCTGTGTCCCGGCGGCAAGGAGCGCATGCGGCGTCTCATGAACGTCATCGAAACCGAACGGATCGATCTCTCCCCGATGGTGACCCATCGATTCCGGCTGGCCGAGATCGAGACGGCCTACGACCTGTTCTCCCATCAACGCGATGGCGTGCTGAAGGTGGCGATTACCCCCTGACCATGAATCGGACCGTGCCGGCGCCGGTTGGCCGTTACGTAACGCGTAACGCGTCTACCTGCCAAAAAGCACGGTCCCATCAGCCTTTGCGGCCCACGCACCCATGGAACGCTTCTTGCCCCTTGTCTGATGACGGACACATGAAACAACAACATAAGAAGTAGAAACTGGGGAGCGCTGCCATGAGGGCTGCCGTCTTGGAGGCCCGGCCACTGGTCGGGATCGGAATTCAACGGGTCTTGCACAGGATCGTCGATATCGAAGCATCGAGCGTGGTCTCGCCGCAATTGGGCGGTGCGAGTTCACTGCGGTCCATCGAACTGCTGATCGTCGGGGAACTGCCACAGGGTTACAGCCCCGCCATGCTCGAGCTACTCAGCTCGGCATCCGCCGTGCGATGCGTACTCTACATGGGGCCAGCGGGCGAAGTGCAATGGATGCCGCCGCGCGAGGTGCCCCCGCTGCTCTCGTGGCTGCCCGAGCATGCCTCGCCAGAGGCCATCGAACACACGGTGCGCACGCTGATCGCATCGCTGCGCGCGGCGGGATCGGCAAACTGTCACGACATCTCCGCATCCGGTGCGGTGTTGCTGATCGATGGAGCAGCGAATGGACGGGCCGGGCATGCCGCCAGCTTTTCCGATGATCACGCGGGCGGCTCCGCGGCTGCCGAACCTATCGTCATCGATCCCAGCCTGTTTGCCACCCCGTTTGCCACGCCGATCGACCGGTCCATGCTGGTTGGCGTATCCGAATGTGTTACCGAGGCGCGCCTGCTCAATCTGACCCAGCGGCAATACGATGTGCTGGTGCTGTTGTCGAAGGGGCTGTCGATCAAGCTCATCAGCCGGCGGCTGCATATCTCGGTGCCTACCGTGAAAAGCCACACGCTGCAGATCTATCGCAGGCTTGCAGCGAGCAACAAGACCGAAGCCGTGTTTGTAGCGCGCGAGAAAGGCGCGCGGCTTGTTGCGGTATCGGGTGCGTCGTCAGGCAGCGATATCGAGGGCGTGGCGGCATAGCGATTGATGCGTTAGCGGCGCCATTGTCCTGCCCTGCAGTACCGCACTGTCATCGTGCTGCCGTTCCGCGCCAGACGGTGCGGCTATCGCACATTGCATCGACTGACCGGGGGCTGACCCCGACTACGGCGGCAAATCTCCTCACCGATAATCGCTTAGGCCGATGCCATCGGCCCAGGAGCCCCAACAACAAGCGGGCTGAAGAATGATCAGTGGAAGGAGATGCAGTGAGCAGTAGCAAGCGTAGTACCGTGCGTCGCGCGCGCGGGATGGCCGTGGCCATCGCTTCCGTTTTCGCAGCAGTGGCCGTGTTCGGCCCGCAGGCAGTGGCCGCCGAAGCGTGGCCCACCAAGCCGATCAAGGTCATCGTGCCGTACACGCCGGGTGGTTCCACCGATACCGTGTCGCGCGTGGTGTTCGAGCGCGTATCGCAAAGCCTGGGCCAGCCCATCATCATCGAGAACAAACCGGGTGCCAACAGCACGCTGGGCGTTGGCGTGGCTGCGCGCTCGGCGCCCGATGGCTACACCTTCGTATCGGTGCTGGCGGCGTATAGCGCCAACATGTCGCTCTATTCCAAGCTGAGCTACAAGCCGTCGGATCTCGCGCCTGTTGCCGAAATGGCCGAGCTGCCGCTGTTCCTCTTCGCCAGCAAGAAGCTGCCCGTGAAGACCGTGGGTGAACTGGTGGACTATGGCAGGAAGCATCCCGACACCCTGACGTTTGGCTCCAGCGGCGTAGGCAGTTCGGCCCACCTGACCGGCGAGCGCCTGTCGATGGAGTCGAAGGTCAAGATGACGCATGTGCCGTACAACGGCAGCGCACCGATCCTGCCCGCGCTGGTGTCCGGCGAGGTATCCGTCGCGTTCGATCCGCTGCTCGTGCCGATGCCGCACGTGAAGTCCGGCAAGATCAACGCACTGGCCGTGGCCTCGGCCAAGCGGTGGCCAGGTGAGCCCAACATCCCGACGATGGAAGAAGCCGGCTTTCCAGGCTTCGTCATGAGTTCGTGGACCGGCCTGATGGCACCCGCCGGCACCCCTCAGCCCATCGTCGATCGCATGGCCAAGGAAATCGCCGCCGCCACACGCAGTGCCGACGTGGCAAAGAAGCTGACCGAACTTGGCTTCATTCCCGTGGGCAGCACGCCCGACGAGTTCCGCAAGCTGATCGAGCGCGATACCACGCGCTACGCGCAGATCGTCAAGGCGGGCAAGATCACGCTCGATTGATTTCTTGCTTGCGCTGCCATGCGGCATACAGGTCAGGCTGGCCCGCCAGCCTGACCGGCACATACGCAATCCGCATCGACTGTTCCGCGAACGGTTTCGCAAGGTCCGCATAGATGGCCGCCGTGGACAGACCATACGGCTCGCCATCGTCATTCGAATAGGCGTACGCCACTTCGACCACTCCTGCCATGCGCATCGCCGCCATGCACATCGGGCAAGGGTTGCCACTGGCGTACACTGCGCATCCTGCAAGGCTGGCACTGCCCAGCGACTGACTGGCGGCCCGGATGGCATTGAGTTCGGCGTGCGAAGTCGGATCGTTGGTCGCCAGGATCTCGTTGACCCCGGTAGCCACCACCTTGCCATCGCGCACGATCACGGCACCGAACGGTCGTCCGCCCTGTTCCATGTTGGCCTGTGCAAGCGCGATGGCCTGCCGCAGAAAGTGTTCGGCTTGCGTCATGGTGAGTTCTCCAAAGTGAAAATCCGTGGGATCGCACGGATTTTCCTCTTTATTTGTCCGTTGGATGCAAAATCCGTGGGATCGCACGGATTCTCTGAAGGTCATCCAAGCCCATTTCCGTTCACGCCCTACGCACGTAGAATCACCTCAAGCACCTCGACCAGACAGGTGCCGCAATCAGATTGGAGACATTGTTGATGCCCCTGCGCAAGACTCTCGTTGCATTGCTGCTGGCTGCTGCCGGCACCGTGCAAGCCGCCTACCCCGACCGTCCCATCAAGCTGATTGTTCCCTTCCCGCCCGGACAGGCCACTGACATCTTTGCCCGCGCGCTGGCCGAGAAGCTCGGCAAGCAACTTGGGCAATCCATCGTCGTCGAGAACCGTGCCGGTGCGGGCAGCAACATCGGCATGGAAATCGCGGCGAAGGCACCGGCCGATGGCTACACGCTGGTCATGGCCGGCAGTGCGATGGCGATCAACCAGACGCTCTACAAGAAGATCAACTACGACCCGCTGCACGATTTCGCGCCGGTCTCCGGTGTGTTCTCGGTGCCGCTGGTATTCCTGGCCACGCCGCAGTCCGGCTACAAGTCGCTGCACGAGCTGATTGCCAAGGCCAAGGCGGCACCGGGCAAGATCAGTTATGCGAGCGCCGGCATTGGCGGCACGCAGCACCTCTCTGCCGAGATGCTCAAGGCGCAGGCGGGCATCTTCATGGTCCACATCCCCTACAAGGGTAGCGGCCCCGCGCAAGCCGATTTTCTCGGCAACCAGATTCCGCTCATGGTCGATTCCGTTACCGCCGCCATGCCGCTGATCCAGTCGAACAAGGCGATACCGCTTGCCGTGACCACAGCCAAGCGTGTGCCACAACTGCAGAGCGTGCCGACGGTACGTGAAGAAGGCGTGCCGGGCTTCGAGGCATTGGGATGGGCCATCCTGATGGCGCCGGCGGATACGCCAGCGAACACGATCGCGCTTCTTAACAGGGAAACCGTGAAGGCGCTCCAGTCGCCCGAGCTTGCGAAGTTCATCACCGATCGTGGCTCCGAACCCATGCCGATGACTCCGGCTGAGACCGGAAAATTTGTCGATGTGGAAATCCGCAAATGGGCCACGGTGGTGAAGCGTTCCGGTGCCACCGCCGATTGAATTCCAACGCAACAAGACCAAAACGAAGAGGACAAGAATGAAGCAGCCCCTCGCCACCTGCCTGACGTTGTGCGCAACCGCTACCGTCGCACTGAGCCTCACCAGCATCGCCGCCCACGCCGCCACCCTGGCCCCCGAAGCCGCGCAGCAGCAATCGCAGGCGAGCTATCGCGAGTATCTGGATCTGCTGGGCATTCCGAATGACTCGGTGGTGCCTGCGGATATCCAGCGCAACGTGGCGTGGCTCGATCAGGCGTTCAAGAAGCGCGGCTTCACCACGCAGGCGTTGGATAACGATGGCAAGCCGATGTTGTTTGCCGAGTATCCGGGCAAGCAGGCATCGCGCAAGACCGTGCTGTTCTACATGCATCTGGACGGCCAGCCGGTCATCCCTTCGCAGTGGGCCCAGAAGAGTCCCTGGACACCGGTGCTGAAAAAGAAAGGCGCCAACGGCGATTGGGAAGAGATCGACATGAACAACCTGCTCACGGGTGCGCTGGACCCTGAGTGGCGCGTGTTCGGTCGTTCCTCGTCCGATGACAAGGGGCCGATCATGATGCTGCTGGCGGCCATCGATGCAATGAAGGCGGCGGGTGCGCAGCCCGGCGTGAACATCAAGGTCATCCTCGATAGCGAAGAGGAGAAGGGCTCGCCCTCTATCGGCAAGGTAATGCAGGCCCATCGCGACCTGCTGGCCTGCGACGGCATGATCATCCACGATGGCCCGATGCACGCCACCAATCGTCCCACGCTGATCTTCGGCAACCGTGGTGCGGCCAAGGCAAAGATCACCGTGTATGGTCCGAAGGCGCCCTTGCACAGCGGCCACTATGGCAACTACGCGCCGAACCCTGCTTTCCGGCTGGCGAGCCTGCTCGGTTCGATGAAGGATGAGAGCGGTCGCGTGACCATCCCCGGCTACTACGCCAAGGTCCGCCTCGGCCCTGCGGAGCGCAAGGTCATGGCGGCGGTGCCCGATGACGAGAAAGCGCTGAAAACGCGTATCGGTATTGCGAAGGCCGAGAAGGTCGGCGCCAATTACCAGGAGGCGCTGCAGTACCCGTCGCTGAACGTGCGAGGCATGGCATCTGCCGCCGTGGGTGACAAGGTTGCCAATATCGTGCCGGACAAGGCCGAGGCGGAACTGGACCTGCGTACCACGCCGGACTCCGACGCGGCATACCTCGGCAAGCTGATCGAACAGTACATCGTCAAGCAGGGCTATCACCTCGTCAAAGGCACGCCGACCGACGAGGACCGTGCGCGCTATGACAAGCTCGCCAGCTTCTCGTATCAGAGCGAAGGTGCGAACGCTGCCGGCTCGCCGATGGATTCCGGTGTCGCGAAATGGGCGTACCAGAGCATCACCGGCACGTTCGGCACCAACCCCGAGCCTGTCCGCATCCGCATGATGGGTGGTACCGTGCCGACCGCTGAAATCGTGGATGTGCTCAACGTGCCGTTCGTGATCATTCCGCTGGTCAATGCCGATAACAACCAGCATGCGGCGAACGAGAATCTCCGGATGGGCAACTACGTCAACGGCGTGCGTACACTCTACGGCCTGATGACGGCGTCGTTCTGAAGCCTGCTGCACCCGCCTCGCATGGTCTAAGCTGATAGCAGCGCACGGCTTCCGCTGGGAGCCGTGCGTCCCGTGAAGGACGTAGTGCCATGTATCGCTTATCCATGTGTGTCGTGGCCTTGCTGGCCACGATGGGCCCGGCCCTGGCGGCCGAGCCCTCTCGTGACGTGTTGTCCGTCACCTTCGTCAAACCCGACACCTATCAGGACGCCTCGCGGCGCTATGGCTACGGCAGCGACCCGCAAGTGCTCGACGCAATTCGCCAGCACCTGCAGAAGCTGGCAGATCGCGGCTTGCCGTCCGGCTACTCGCTGTCGATCGATGTGCTCGATATCGATCTCGCGGGCTATATCGAGTGGCGCACCGCCAGCCAGGTGCGCGTGATCCGCGATGCCACGTGGCCGCGCATGACGCTGCACTATGCGCTCAGACATGGCGACCAGACCATCGTCGACCAGCAGGAGCGCATCAACAACATGAACTTCCACTGGGGCATCAATACCTACGGCTACAGTGATCCGCTGCGCTACGAAAAAGCGATGCTCGACGACTGGTTCGAACGATCCATCGCGCGACGCATACAGGAGTAGCGACGAAGCCGCGGTGGATCAACCGCTGGCCGTCAGTTTCCGCGTTCCACGCCGTTCCACGATGGCGCCGGACGCTGCGGCATGCACGATGCGGCGGAATGTCGGACATTCCATATGACTCGGCGCAGGACATGCCGCTGCGTGCCGCAATCCGTCGCGTAGCACCACAAGCCTGCGGATCGTACGGTCGAGTTCGTCGGCCTTGCCGGCAAGCAGCGTCCGGTCTATCTCCACCTGTCCGTGGCTGGCCAGCATGCCGGCGATCTCGTCGAGCGAGAAGCCGCAGGCTTGCCCAAGCGCGATCAGCGCCAGCCGTTCGAGCACGTCGGCATGGAATTGCCGGCGCAACCCCCTGCGTCCCGAGGGCGCGATCAGTCCCTTTTCCTCATAGAAGCGTAATGTGGAGGCCGGCACGCCGGATTGCCGCGCTACCTCGCCGATATCGAGCTGCATGTGCCGCTGTCCCCCCTTGACCTCAAGCTGACTTGAACGCGCACAGTGTAGCTTTCCACCAGTTCACAAGGAACGCACATCATGGACAATCAGCCTCGCGCGAACATCGATCAGGACACGCTCTGGAACGGTACCGGCGGCCACGCCTGGGTCAGGAACCAGGCGACGCTGGACCGCATGTTCGCGGGATTCGAGCCTGTCCTGCTTGCGCCGGTAGCCGCCGGCACCGCGCAGCGGGTGCTCGATATCGGCTGCGGCACGGGTGCCGTGACCCTTGCTGCGGCGCGCAAGATGGGCGGCGCCGGGCATTGCACAGGGGCCGACCTTTCCACGCCGATGCTCGATCTGGCGCGCACCCGCGCGGAGCGCGAAGGCATCCACGCCCGATTCTTGCGGGCGGATGCGCAGACATACCCCTTCGATGCGGCAGGCTTCGACGTGATCGTGTCGCGCTTCGGCGTGATGTTCTTCGACGATCCCGTTGCGGCATTCGCCAACCTGCGGCGCGCCGTGCGCACGGATGGCGTGCTGCGCGCCGTTGCGTGGCGCAGCCCCGCCGAGAATCCATTCATGACCATCGCCGAGCGCACCGCAGAGCCACTACTGCCGCCCGTGCCGCCCCGGGCACCCGATGCGCCCGGGCAGTTCGGTTTCGCCAACGCGCAGCGCGTGGCCACGATCCTTGCCGAAGCGGGCTGGCAGGACATCGACATCGCGCCGATCGATGTCGCGTGCACGCTGACGGAAGGGCAACTGATCGACTACATCGGCTGGCTGGGGAGTGTCGGGCAGCGCCTGCTATCCGTCGATGCCGCTACGCGGACGCGGGTGATCGAGACCGTTCGCGCGGCGTTCGAACCCTTCGTCGATGGGAACGACGTGCGCTTTACGGCAGCGTGCTGGCAAATCGATGCGCGCGCTGGACACCGATCGATCCCGGTGTCGGCACCGCGATGACACCGTGTTGATCGCATGTCGGCGACAGGCCAACACGTCCAGCCGTTTTCAGTCCCGACACTGGCCGGGACGCGCCATCGGCATCACTTTGTGGCCCGCACGCCAACTGGTACGACTTCTGCGATATGGCAAGGGAACGCCCCCTACGCGTTCTGTGTTTTTCCTTGCTACTGTCCATCGGAGTCCTGTCATGCAACGCAGATTCACCACGTTTGTTCTCACCACCATCACCCTCGCCACCGCACTGATCGCAGGCGCCGCCCAGGCATCGGGACCGCGCGACAGCACGCACGCCGGCGACAAGTACGGCTACAGCTTCCGCGCGGAAACCCGCGACGTCTACAGCGACGGCGCGCGCAGCGGCCGCTTCGATACGTTCAGCGAAGGCGCACGCGACGTGACACCAGCCACCACGCGCGACCGCGACTCGGACCGTTCGCTGTCGGGTCTCGATCGCCGGGGCGTTTCTTCGGAGCCATCGCGTCAGTTCGATGTCTACACGGACGGCGCGCTGGCCTGAGCGGTGAACACATCGCGGGCCGGGCCTGGAAAAGCCTGGTCTGCGATGTGTCATGCGAGCGGATCGGTGTTTACGCGGGTTTTGCCACACAGCGCTTGCATGGGGAGGGTGGTTTGCTTTTAGACTGAACACAACCGCGCAGCGAAGGCGCAGCTGTTTTATCAGCCAATCCTCCACCAGCGAGCGAAGAGCCATGTCGATTCCCCACCTTGCTTCCGGCCAGACCGCCAGCGTATTGCCGCTGGGCGCGAATCTCAAGAACACCCCCACCACCGCGTTGTTCAAGGCACCGCACATGGAAGTGTGCCGGCTCGTGATGCTCGCGGGCAAACAGTTGCCGCCGCATGCCGTGGCCGGCCCGCTCACCATCCAGTGCATCGAGGGCGAGGTGGAAGTCGAACTCGATGGCAATTCGCAGCGGCTGCATCAGGGCGATCTGATCTATCTCGCCGGCAACGTCAGGCACGACCTCAAGGCGATTACCGATGCAACGGTGCTGCTGACCATCGTGCTGCTGGGCAACGGCGGCTAGACCGCCGCTGTCTCCGGCTTACTGTACGGGGGTAGGCGCCGCAGCCATGACGCGGCTGGCCTGGCTGACCTTGCGCTCGGCCAGCAGCTTCTTGATGGCTGCCTCGGTCTCGTCGTAGCGTCCTTCGCCATAGTGCTGGTAGACGATGCGGCCATTCGCGTCCACGAGGTAGAGCGCAGGCCAGTACTGGTTGTGATACGCCGCCCACGTGCCGTAGTCATTGTCTTGCGCCACGGGGTACTTGATGCCGTACTCCTTCAGCGCCTGCTCCACATTGGCCGTCGATTTCTCGAACGGGAATTCCGGCGTGTGGACACCCACGACCACCAGCCCCTGGTCCTTGTATTTGTCATACCACTGCTTCACATGCGGCAGCGTGTTCACGCAGTTGCCGCAGGCGTATGTCCAGAAATCCACAAGCACCACCTTGCCCTTGAGTCCTTCCATCGTCAGCGGCGGCGAGTTGAGCCAATGCGTGATGTTCGTGAATGCAGGGGCCGGACCCTGATCGCCGGTGCGCGGGCTCGATGCAAAGGCACCTGCAGCGAAGTTGTAGAGGATGGCAATGCAGACGGCTGCAAACAGGGCGGGAACAAGGGTACGGCGCATGATGGGGCCTTTCGTGAAGATGCCCGCCGGCATGCCATGCATTGGCCTGCCAGCGGGCGAATCGTGAGATCAGGCGATCTCGAATTCGATATGGATGTTGCCGGTGAGCGCCTTGGAGTACGGGCAGGTGCCGTGTGCCGTTTCCACCAGCTTCTGCGCCACGTCGGACGCCACGCCCGGCAGGTTCACGCGCAGGCGGGCCTGTAGCAGGTAGGCGTCGGCCGTCATGCCGAGGTCGATCTCGGCGTCGACGGACAGGTCCGCCGGCAGCTTCACTTCATGCTTGACCGCAGCCTTGTTCAGCGCCCCGATGAAGCAGGCCGACCAGCCGGCAGCCAGCAGTTGCTCGGGGTTCGTGCCCATGCCCCGGCTGCCCGGCGACGACAGCGCGATATCGAGCTTGCCGTCATCGCTGAACGCCTTGCCATCACGGCCACCCGAGGTGGTGTGGACACGGCCGGTGTAGAGGACTTTTTCGATGCGGATCATGGTGGTTTCTCCTTTTTGGTGGTTGTGCTGGAAGTTCGGTGAATTCGGCAAGGCTCAGGCGAGCGCGCCATCGGTGTACGGATCGACGCTGCGCGCCGGATCGGCCGAGACACCGACGCGGTCGAGACCGGCTACGGTGCGGGCACCGTCGTAGTACGGGTCAACGTTGCGGGCGCCGTCGTAGTACGGGCTGCGCGGTTCCTGCACCGAGCGGGCACCCTGGGTGAACGGGTCGGCCGGCGTGTTGATGGCTGCCACGGTGCGGGCACCGTCGGTGTACGGGCTGCGCGGCTCCTGAACCGAACGGGCACCTTCGCTGTAGACGTCACGATCCTGTTGGACGGTACGTGCACCGTCGGTGTACGGGTCGCGGGGGCTCGAGACGGATGCCTGTGCGCCAGCGGCGGCGGCAGCAAGGGCAACGGCGAGGACGAGGCGGGCGGTGAGGGTCTTGGACATGATCAGATTCCTTAAAGTCGATTTCGATGAAAACTTGCATCGGCAGGTGCCGGGACCGGGATTCGCTTCGTTGCGTTGCATCCGGCCACGAGACGTATTTAAGGCGTCCGACGTATCGCGCCCGTAGCGATCTGGCCCCGTTTATGTCAGGGCGCGTATCGGTACGGCGGGTTGATACATGGGGGTACAAAGAGGGGGAGGCGGGGGTCTTGCTCCCCTCTCCCGCAAGGCGAGAGAAGGGTTGGGGGTGAGGGCCAGCGTGTCGTGCTTGACGAGCGTGGCTAGTGGCGTAAAGCCCTGCCCTCACCCCTGGCCCCTCTCCCGCGCAGCGGGAGAGGGGAACAAACAGTCAGATTGGAGAGGATCACCCCAGCCGAATCTCCGCGGCCAGCCCCCCGCCCTCACGATTCCGCAGTTTCAGCGATCCGCCCACAGCCAACGCCAACTGGTGGGCAATCGCCAGACCCAGCCCACTGCCGCCCGTCTCCCGGCTGCGCGAGCCTTCCAGGCGCACAAATGGCTGCAGCACCGCATCGAGCTTGTCTTCAGGAATACCGGGACCGCGATCGAGCACTTCAATGATCACGGTATTGGCTTCGCGGCGCACATCCAGCTCGGCGGCGCCGCCGAATTTCAGCGCGTTATCCACCAGATTGGTCAGAATCCGACGCAGCGCATGGGGCCGCGTAGTCAGCGCCCCCCCTGCATTCTGGGTGATACTGACCGCCTTGCCGGTGTCCTGGTAGTCATAGACCAGGCTCTCCACAAACGATCCAAGATCGATGCGTGACGGCTTCTCGCCCTCGCCGCTCGTGGTGCGGGCATAGGCGAGCCCTTCCTGCACCAGCGTCTGGATCTCGGCCAGATCGCTGACCATCTTGCGCTTTTCCTCGGTATCTTCGGCCATCTCGGCGCGCAGCTTCATGCGCGTGATGGGCGTCTGGAGATCATGGGAAATCGCCGCCAGGATCTGCACGCGCTCTTCCACGAACTTGGCGATGCGGTCGCGCATGGCGTTGAAGGCACGCGCGGCGCGGGCCAGTTCGGTGGGGCCGGATTCGTCGAGCGGTGTCGATTTGGTATTCGGATCGAGCGCGTCGGCTGCATCGGCCAGCGCCACCAACGGACGAATGGCCAGCCTCACCGCGAACCAGCAGCACAGCACCAGCAGCAGCAACTGCAGCACAAACGTGTACGGCAGCCACTGCGCCACAGGCGTCATGCGCGGATGCACGTCGATGGTCAGCGGGCTGCCGTCGCTCAGTGTCAGGTGCGCCTGCAGCCGCTTGCCATCGCCGGGAATTTCTTCCACGGACACCGGAAACCGTCCGCCGCTGGCGTCCATGATGCGATCGGCGATGTCCCGTCCGCGCTGCGTCATCTCGGGCGTGCCCGGCAGACCCGGCCCCAGGATGTACTGGTAGTTGCCGCGATTCAGGCGCGGCAACCACTGGGGCCGCTCCGCCGCTGGCAGGCGGTCGAGAATCGCCACGGACGTGGCCACGTCGGTTTCCAGCGTGCCGAGCATCACTTGCCGCGCCGACAGGTACCGCTCGGAAAACAGCAGCGCGAACGACAGCAGATGGGCAACGATCAGGCCACCCAGCAGGATCAGGAACAGCCGCGATACCAGGGAACGCGGCCACAGCCAGTGGCGGATGTTCACTGACGGGCCTCCCGGATCTCCACCGGCATCGAGAACACATAGCCTTCGCTGCGCACGGTCTTGATGTAGGCGGGCTCGCGCGCATCGTCATTGAGCCGCTGGCGCAGGCGGCTGACCAGCAGGTCGATCGACCGTTCGAACATTTCCGCTTCACGCCCCTGCGTCAGGTTCAGTAGCTGATCACGGTTCAGCACGCGCTGCGGATGATCCACGAAGACGCGCAGCAGCCGGTATTCCGCGCCGCTCAGGGCCACGATGGTGCCCTCCTGGTCGATCAGGTGCCGTGCGGTGGTGTCGAGCTGCCAGTCACCGAACGCCAGGATCTGGCCCGCCTCGGTGATCTGCAGGTTGGGCGGCAGCATCCGTGTGCGGCGCAGCACGGCCTTGATGCGCGCCAGCAATTCGCGCGCGGCAAAGGGCTTGGTCAGGTAGTCGTCGGCCCCCATTTCCAGGCCGATGATGCGGTCGGTCTCGTCGTCTCGCGCGGTCAGCATCAGGATGGGCGTGGTCTTGTGCTTGCCGGCACGCAGCTCGCGGCACAGCACCAGGCCGTCATCGCCGGGCAGCATCACGTCCAGCACGATCAGGTCCACCGCGTTGGCATCCAGGAACTGGCGCATGTGGCGGCCATCGGGCGCCATGGTCACGCGCAGGCCATTCTTGGTCAGGTAGGTGGAGACCAGCTCCCGGATCTCGCGGTCGTCATCGACGATCAGGATGTGGTCCACGTGCGTTTCCATGCCTATTCACCTTTTTCTTTCTGGAACTGGGGGGCGATCTGCCTTGCTGGCCGCCATTGTATGGGGGGTGCGCCGGCAACGTGTATCGCAGTGTATCTGGCCGCGCGGGTCCCACAATCCGGTACAACTCGGCGCTTCCACGACACATCTGCGGAAGATGGCAGGCGTCTCATAGCGGCATGCCAGCGTTTGGCCTGCCCTGCAGACCCGAAGAAGACCACCGAGAGAGACACGACCATGACCCTGCTGATCCTTGCCTACCTGGGTGGCGCACTGACCATCCTGAGCCCATGCATCCTGCCCGTGCTGCCGTTCGTGCTGAGCCGGGGCACCCAGCCGTTCCTGCGCGGACGGCTGCCGATGCTGGCCGGCATGGCGCTGACCTTCGCCGGGGTGGCCACGCTGGCCTCGATCGGCGGTGCCTGGGCCGTGGAAGCCAACCAGTACGGCCGTTATGCCGCGCTGGCGCTGCTGGCCGTGTTCGGGGTGTCGCTGCTGGTGCCGCAACTGGCCGGATGGCTGGCTCGGCCCGTGGTGGCCCTAGGCAACCGGCTGACGAACAGGCAGGGGGTTCACGCCGACGGTGGCCCCTCGCCCTGGGCATCGCTGCTGCTCGGCGTGGCCACGGGCATGCTCTGGGCGCCCTGCGCCGGCCCGATCCTCGGCATCGTGCTGACCACGGCGGCCCTGCAAGGCGCCAGCGTGCAAAGCTCGCTGCTGCTCGTGGCCTACGCGGCGGGTGCGGCCACCTCGCTGGCGGCGGCACTCGGTCTCGGCGGACGCCTGTTCGCGGCCATGAAGCGCTCGATGGGCACTGGCGAATGGCTGCGCCGGGGGCTGGGCGTCGGTGTGCTGGCCGGTGTGACCGCCATCGCCTTTGGCGCCGATACGGGCCTGCTGGCGCGTCTCTCCACGGGCAGCACGGCCGGACTCGAACAGACGCTGATCGACAAGTTCCACGCCGGCCGCCAGGCATCGGCCCAGGCCAGCGTGCCCGCCGACTCCGGCATGCTGCTGGCCGCCAACGACACCAGCCCTGGCTTTGGCAGCCGCCTGCCCATCGAGGGAAAGATGCAATCGTTCGACGGCGCCGTGCAGTGGTTCAACTCGCCACCGCTCACGCGCGAGCAGTTGCAGGGCAAGGTCACGCTGGTCTATTTCTGGACGTACTCGTGCATCAACTGCATCCGCACGCTGCCGTACCTGCGCGCCTGGGCCGAGAAGTATCCGAACCTGACGGTCGTCGGCGTGCATACGCCCGAGTTCGCTTTCGAGAAGAATCCCGACAACGTGCGCCGCGCCATTGCCGATTTCAAGATCAAGTTCCCGGTGGCGGTGGACAGCGATTACCGCATCTGGCGCGCCTGGGGCAACAACTACTGGCCGGCTGCGTATTTCGTCGATGCACAGGGCAATATCCGTCATCACCAGTTTGGCGAGGGGGATTATGGCAAGTCGGAGCGCGTCATCCAGACGCTGCTCGCCGAGGCCGGCCAGCCGTCCGCCTCGCGTGACCTGGTGACGCCCGACGCGCCCGGTGCGCAGGCCGCCCCCGATCTCAAGGATCTGCGTTCCGGCGAAACCTACGTGGGCTATGAGCAGGCGACGAACTTCGCATCGCCGGGCGGCATCCGCCAGGATGCCCCGCGCAACTACACCGTGGGCGACCTGCGCCTGAACCAGTGGGGACTGAACGGCCAGTGGACCGTGCGTCCGGACCACGCCGCGCTCGAGCGCGCCGATGGCAGCATCCGCTACCGCTTCCAGGCGCGCGATCTTCATCTGGTGCTGGGGCCGGCCCCCGATGGCCGTGCCGTGCGGTTCCTGGTAACCATCGACGGCAAGCCGCCCGGCGCGAGCCACGGCGCCGATATCGACGCCAACGGCAACGGTGCCATCACGCAGACCCGGCTCTATCAACTGGTGCGGCAAGCGGGCGAAGTGGGCGAGCACACCTTCGAAATCCGTTTCCTGGACCCGGGCGCGCAGGCTTACGCGTTCACGTTCGGTTGAGCGGCGCGGCGCGGCGGGACTTTGACCGCCGCGCCCGCCCGTGGCAGCATCGCGGCTCATGCCTTTTCAGGAACAGGAGCATCGATGACCCGGATTCGTGCCATGCTGCTTGCAGCGATCATCCCCCCCTTGCTGGGCGCCTGCGCCAGCGGGACAAACGTGGAGTATCTGGAAGCCCAGGACGGCAAGGACCTGCACTCGGATGCCAGCGTGGGCGATCTGGTGCTCTGCCTGAAGCGCAAGCTCGGTGACGATGCCAACGTCATGGCCTATCCCGAACCCGGCAAGGTCGATGTCCGCGTGGGCTATGGCAGCCGCGCCGATGCAGGCTATTCCTACCTGATCCGCCTGCGCGCCGCACAGCAGGGTACGAACGTGGAAATCAGCACCGCCGGCGATTTCCGGCCGCTGCTGAGCCAGGGCCGCGTGACCGGCTACGTCAGGGACTGCAAGCCCGGCACGGCAGTGCGGTAAGACGTTTCTGATCGTCCAGAATCGACGGTTTCGAGTCGAATCCGGACATCGCATTCAATTATTTCAAGGCGCGATCTGACACCTTTCGTCGCGCGTTCGCGTGTGTGAAGGCGTACGGCATACTGCCCCGGCCATGGAGTCTTCCATCCCGAGGAGAGGTGAGCCAGTGAAATCCACACAGATCGCGAAAATCGTTAGCCCATTCATCGTCGCAGCCGCGCTTGCCGCGACAGGCGTGGCGCATGCCCAGCAAGCACCTGCACCTGCCACCGTGCCGGTCACGCTCGACAACTTCGTGCGGGCCGAATCGGACATGTATTTCGCCGGACTGGCGAAGCAAGGGGGCGTTGGCAAACTCCTGCATCGTCGCGAGCCCGCGTCGATCGACCACCAGACCGTGGTCCGACTCAACCGCGACACGCTCTACTCGTCCGGTGTGTTCGACCTCGATGCCGGCCCCGTGACCATCACGATGCCTGATCCGGGCAAGCGGTTCTTCTCGATGCAGGTCATCAACGAGGATCACTACACCCAGGCGGTGTACTACGGTGCCGGCAAGCGTGTGCTGACCCGCGCGAACGTGGGCACGCGTTACGCGGTGGTTGGCATCCGCACGCTGATCGATCCCGACGATCCCGCAGACGCCAAGCGCGTGCATGCATTGCAGGATGCCATCCAGGTCAGCCAGGCATCGCCCGGCAAGCTTGATCTGCCCAACTGGGACCCCGCAGGCCAGAAGAAGATCCGCGATGCGCTACTGGTGCTGGCCTCGGTGATGCCTGACTTCCACCAGTCCTTCGGCAAGAAGGGCGAAGTCGATTCGCTGAAGCACATCATCGGTACGGCCGCAGGCTGGGGCGGCAATCCGGATCGCGATGCCCAGTACCTCAACGTCACGCCCAAGCAGAACGACGGCAAGACCGTGTACCGGCTGAAAGTGGGTCAAGTGCCCGTGGACGGCTTCTGGTCGGTCAGCGTCTACAACGCAAAGGGCTACTTCGAGAAGAACGAAGCCAATGCCTATACGTTGAACAATGTGACGGCCCGGCGCGAGACCGATGGCAGCATCAAGATCCAGTTCGGCAACTGCGATGCGCAGACGTTCAACTGCCTGCCCATCATGGAAGGATGGAACTACACGGTGCGGCTGTACCAGCCGAAGAAGGAAGTGCTGAACGGGAAGTTTGTGTTTCCGGAGGCGGTGGCGGTGAAGTGAGGTTCAAGCATTCCGTCAACGTGGTCCCCTCTCCCGCGAGCGGGAGAGGGGTTAGGGGAGAGGGCAGGAGGTCCTGCTTGCCGATTACATCGTAATTTGCACCGCTTGCCCTCTCCCCCGCCCCTCTCCCGGAGGGAGAGGGGAGAAAACAATCAGTGATTCAAACTTTAGTGCGACTTCTCATCCGGGTTCGCCGCCAGCAAGTCCAGCATTTCATCCGCGTGTTCTTCCTCAACGGCCAGGATGCTTTCCATCAGCCGGCGTGACGTCGGGTCTTTTTCCCCGATGTAATGCACGATCTCGCGA
>NZ_JBDKXK010000056.1:0-37895 GCF_039710735.1 Cupriavidus sp. DL-D2
TCAGTGATTCAAACTTTAGTGCGACTTCTCATCCGGGTTCGCCGCCAGCAAGTCCAGCATTTCATCCGCGTGTTCTTCCTCAACGGCCAGGATGCTTTCCATCAGCCGGCGTGACGTCGGGTCTTTTTCCCCGATGTAATGCACGATCTCGCGATAGGTGTCGATCGCGATGCGTTCGGCGATGAGGTTCTCCTTGATCATGTCGGAGAGCGAGGACCCCTCCACATACTCCGCGTGGCTGCGGGAGACCAGGCTGTCAGGAGACAGGTCCGGCTCGCCGCCGAGTTGCACGATGCGTTCGGAAATCTGGTCGGCATGGCCCTGCTCCTCGTTGGAGTGCGCCAGGAACTCGTCGGCCACACCCTTGGAGTTCGGACCCTTCGCCATGAAGTAGTGCCGGCGATACCGCAGCACGCAAACGATTTCCGTGGCCAGTGCATCATTCAGCAGCTTGATTACCGTGGCACGGTCGGCGTCGTACCCGGCGGTCACCGCGCCGTCGTCGATGTGCTTGCGGGCGCGCTCGCGCAGCGTCTTGATGTCGGTCAGGAACGGTTGGTTATCAGACATGGGGACTCCTTCGTAATCGTTCGAATGGTTCCGCGCGATGCTGCGTAGGCGGCGGACTTTTACCCCGCAGGCAATATCGATGCCACGGCGCCAGCCTTGGTAATTCCGTGGCGCTCCGCATCACGGCGTGCGTTTTTTACAAAATCCACCCGGTGATGCCTGCAACGACCGTCCGCCCTGTGTATGTCCCTGTCATGCCAAGGCCCAACTTGTTCGCTGACGCCAACGAGCGTAGGGTGACGTTTCGCGCATTTACCGTGCGAACCATGAAACATCACCAAGAATCCAGGGGGTAGTCACCAATGATGTCGATAAAGCCGAGCTTGCCACGGCGCCTGTCCGCCATGTTCCTGACCGCAGCTACCGTTGCCATGGGGGCCGCCACCCTGCCACTGACCACCGGCGTGGCCCACGCGGCGCCGCCCGCGCAGCTCAAGACACAGGTTCCCGGCTACTACCGCATGATGGTGGGCCAGCTGGAAGTCACGGCGCTCTACGATGGCTACATCGACATCGACACCAAGCTGCTGAAGTACACCAGCGCGCGTGAAGTGCAAAGCCTGCTGGCGCGCATGTTCGTGAAATCGACGCCCGGCGTGCAGACCGCCGTCAACGCCTACCTCGTCAACACCGGCACGCACCTTGTGCTGGTGGATACCGGCGCGGCGGCCTGCTTCGGCCCCACGTTGGGCGGCATCCTGAACAATCTGCGCGCCGCTGGCTACACGCCGGAACAGGTCGATACGGTGTTGCTGACCCACATGCACGGCGACCATGCCTGCGGCCTGACCACGGCCGACGGCAAGATGGTGTTCCCGAACGCCACGGTACGCGCCGACAAGGCCGATGCCGACTACTGGCTCAGCGAATCCAACACGGCCGCCGCGCCCGAGGGCGGCAAGCCGTTCTTCGAGATGGCCCAGAAGGCGATTGCCCCGTACATCGCCGCGCAGCACTTCAAGACCTTCGATGCCGCCGCAGGCGAGCAGCCGGTGCCGGGCGTGCGCCCCGTTGTCGCGCGCGGCCATACGCCGGGCCATACCGGCTACCTGTTCACCTCGGGCAAGGAAAGCCTGCTGCTGTGGGGCGATATCGTGCACAGCCATGCCACGCAGTTCCGTCGCCCGAACATCGCCATCGAATTCGACGTGGACAGCCATCAGGCCGTGCAAACGCGCAAACGCATGATGGCCGATGCGGCCAAGAATCAGCTTTGGGTGGGCGGTGCGCACCTGCCCTTCCCGGGTCTGGGCCATGTGCGGCGCGAGCACAACGGCTACGCCTGGGTGCCGGTGGAGTACGGCCCGATCCGCAGCGACCGCTGAGCGGAGGCGTCAGGGCCTCAACCCATCGAAAGGGCGAACGTGCGAACATAGGCGTTCCGCAAAAAAGCTCGCCCCCACACGATGATCGTTCGCCCGCCGCTTCACTGGCTCCGCATGCTGTTTGTGCTGCGAGGTTCGGTCCTGCCCCGGATCACTTCGCAGCTGGTCGGCGTCACGCTGTTCGCCGCGCTGATCACGCTGGCGCATGGTCGGATCGGTGACTGGAAGGTATCCCTGAACTTCGTACCGTTCTCGCTGATCGGCCTGACGCTGGCGATCTTCCTGGGCTTTCGCAACAGCACGAGCTACGCCCGCTTCTGGGAAGGCCGCACGCTGTGGGGCAGCGTGCTCAACGAATCGCGCTCGCTGACGCGGCAGGCGCTGACGCTCGTCGGCGACCGTGCGGCGGCACAGGCCCTCGCCTATCGGCTCTGCGCGTTTGTCCATGCGCTGCGCCATCAACTGCGTGGCACCGATGCCGCCGCCGATATCGGCAAGTTCCTCGATGAGACCGGCGCAGCGCGTCTGCAGGCCGCGAAATATAAGCCCGCTATCGCGCTGCTGATGGCCGGCGAATGGGTGGGCGAGCAGATCCGTCGCGGGCAACTGGCCCCATCGCTGGCGTTACCGATGGAAACATCGCTGAGCCAGTTGAGCACTGCGCTGGGCGGCTGCGAGCGGCTGGCCGGCACACCCATCCCGTTCACCTACTCGGTGATCATCCACCGCTGCATCTATCTGTACTGCACGCTGCTGCCGTTCGGACTGCTCGACAGCATCGGGCTGATGACGCCGGTCATCGTCTGCTTCATCGCCTATACCTTCTTTGCGCTGGAAGCATTGAGCGCGGAGATCGAGGAACCGTTCGGTGAGGAAGCCAACGATCTCGCGCTCTCGGCCATGTCTTACATGATCGAATCCACGGTATTGGAGATGGTTGGCGAACTGCCACGGACCGCCGCGCCGGCACCGAACGGATTCATTCAGACCTGAGCGCCATCATCCAGCCGAGCGCTTGACCGCGCGAACCTTGCCGCTTTCACCGCCGCCACAGTAAAAGCGGTCGCGTCCATCGTATTCGAGTCCCGATACGCCCACGCCCTGCGGCATGTCGATGGTCTCCAGCACCTTGCCCGTCTTCGGGTCCAGGCCGCGCAGATCGCTCTGCTCGCCCTCCCAGGTGCCGTGCCACAGTTGCCCATCGACCCACGTCACACCCGTGACGAAACGGTTCGATTCGATGGTACGCAGCACGTTGCCCGTTTCCGGATCGACCTGGACGATCTGGCGCGCCCGGTACTGGCCCACCCAGAGCGAACCCTCCGCCCAGGTCAGGCCCGAATCATTGCCATTGCCAGGCGCCGGGATGGTGGACACCACCTTGCCGGTTGCCGGATCGATCTTCTGGATATGACGCTCGGCAATCTGGTACAGGAAGCGCCCATCGAACGCGGTGCCGGCATCGGCCTGCACGTCGATGGCACGCCCGGTCTTGCCGCTGGCCGGATCGAGTGCCAGCAGCTTGTCGCCCACGGCGAACCAGACCTGCCGGCCATCGTAGGTCAGGCCATGCACGGTGTCGTGGCCCGGGAAGGGGCCGTATTCCTCCAGGATTTCGGCATTGGATCGCTTCATGGTGGTCTCCTTCGGCTTGTTGCCGTGTGGGGTGTGCAAACCATGCTACGCGCCCGGCAGCGGCACAGGGAGTAACAACGCCGTCGCGAAACCGGGTGGCACCGGCGTCATCCAGCGCCGCGCGCGGCCACGCCCCACGGGTTCGACCTTGCCTGCCTCGGCCAATGTTTCGAGTGCGCGCTGCACCGCGCGCTGGCTTGTGCCGAGGGCCAGCGCGAGGGCGGAACTGGACCATGACTCGCCATCGGAAAGGCAGGCCAGCACCGCCGCAGGGAGCACACCGCGCGCGTCGTAAAGGCCAAC
Organism: Cupriavidus sp. DL-D2; assembly: GCF_039710735.1. Taxonomy (NCBI): domain Bacteria; kingdom Pseudomonadati; phylum Pseudomonadota; class Betaproteobacteria; order Burkholderiales; family Burkholderiaceae; genus Cupriavidus; species Cupriavidus sp. DL-D2. The sequence continues at coordinate 3,834 of NZ_JBDKXK010000056.1, forward strand.
GCCACCCGCTATGCGCTCCCCTCTCCCGCGCAGTGGGAGAGGGGAGAAAACATAGGGTTCCTCTACCGGATGCGTCAGCACAGCCACGCGCGTTGTGTCACGCGGCATCAGTGCAAACCCACGCGGCGTGGCGCTGATATCGGCCAACGATGCGAGGACCGCGCGCAATCGACCGATCTCCACACGTAGCCGGGCGCGATGCGTCTCATCGGCATGACGAGTCCGGAAAGCCTGGGCGATCAACGTATCGCGCGGCGCATTGTCCGGCCACGGCTCGGCCAGTGCGCGCGCCAGCGAGAACAGCACGGGGCGCCGCGCCAACTGCACCACGGTCTCACGCTGGCGCACGCTCATGCGGCAGGCGTCAATCACCAGCACATCGGATGCGAACAGTTGCTCCACGTCTTGCAGCATCATCGGCTGCGAGCCACCTTCCACCAGCAGACGCGCCACCGGAGTCCGCAAGGCCAGCGCCGCATGTTCCACCTCAGCCCGCAGCGCAGGAATACCGGCCTGCGCTGCGGCTTCGGCAGCACGAGTCATGGCCGCCTGCGCTGCCGCGCCATGCAGGCGCCGCACCGCAATCCCGGCCACGACAAGTTCATGCGCTGCACGCAGGGGCGATGGAAGCTGGACAGGATCGATATCGGCAATCGTCGATTCGGCGGCAACGATCTGCCCGACGAGCAACTGGTGCCGCGCGATCAGGTACTGAGCATGCGCGGCATTGGCGAGGTCGCCATGGGTCTGGAGCACCTTTCGCGCTGCATCGAGAGAGCGTTCGGGCCATCCAAGGTCGCGGGAGACCAGTGCGATCTCGGCCTCGGCCACTGCGCAGCGGGCACGAGCCACGGCTTCCCTCGGCCCAAAGCCCCGCGCCGCGGCGCGCACCAGTGCGCGGGCACGCGGCAAATCGCCAAGCTGGGCCATGGCGATACCGCGCAGTGCCAGCGCGGGCGGATCATCGCGCAGGGCCACGCGGTTCAGGGCGCCCAGCGGATCGCCTGCCGCCAGGGCACGTGCGGCAGCGGTAATCAGGGCGTCCACGGATGACGCTGCAATGGTTACGCGGCGATGCCTCCCAGCGCCTGCAGCTTGTAGACCACTTCCACCACGGTGCGGGCGTTCATCTTGCGCATCGCACTACCGCGATGAATCTTGGCCGTGATTTCGGCCACGCCCATCGCCGCGGCAATCTGCTTGTTCACCAGACCGGAGGCCAGGTGGCGCAGTACCTCACGCTCCCGTACGGTCAGCGTTTCCCAGTTCGAGCGCAGGCCGCGCAGCGACTGCTCGTTCTCCAGGCGCCTGGCGTCATGCTCCAGCGCTGCGATCACCGCGTCGATCATGTCCTGCTCGCGGAACGGCTTGGCCAGGAAGTCGACCGCACCGGCCTTCATCGCCCTCACGGTCATCGGAATATCGGCGTGGCCGCTCATGAAGATGATCGGCATATGCGGTTGGCCCTTGTCCACGATGGATCGCTGGAACGCCAGGCCGCTTTGCCCGCGCAGGCGCACATCGAGCACCAGGCAGCAGGGACCATCCACCGGCGGGCATTCCAGGAATTCTGCAATCGATGCAAACGCGCGGACGTTCAGGTCGAGGGATTCCAGCAGGCTGGCGAGCGCCTCACGCACCAGGTCGTCGTCGTCCACGATATGGACGGTACGTTGTTCGGAAGCAATCATCGGGGGAGTCATCGAGGCAGTCATTGCGGCACCTCCACGTTGTCAAGCGAGCGGCCCTTGGTCTCAGGCAGCATCAGAACCATCAGGAGCACCACGCCATACGCGGCACCGGAGAATGTGGCAATGGCGGTGGCAAGGCTGCTGGAATGGCTGAGCAAACCAACCAGTCCGGGAAACAGCGCGCCGATGCCCCGGCCAAAGTTGTAGGTGAAGCTCTGGCCGTTGGCGCGTACGTCCGACGGATACAACTCGGTCAGGTAAGCCCCCAGTCCACTGAAAATGCCGCACGAGGCAAAGCCCAGCGGAAACCCGAGCCAGAGCATCTCGCTGTTGGTCAGCGGCAGTGTCAGGTACATCGACACCGAAACCAGCGACAGCGCCGAGAACAGGATGAAGTTGCGCCGCCGTCCCCAGTAGTCGGCCAGGAACGCACCCACCATGTAGCCACAGAACGACCCGACGATGATCACCATCAGGTAGCCGCCCGTATCGAGCACGGACAGATTGCGCTCCAGCTTCAGGTAGGTGGGCAGCCAAGTGGACATCGCGTAGAAGCCGCCCTGGATACCGGTGCAGAGCAATGCGGCGGGAATCGTCGTACGCAGCAGCGCAGGCGAGAAGATGACCCAGATCGAGGTCGACTTGCCCTGCTTGCGCGCGGTGTCGGCTCTCTTGAAGACCTCGGGCTCCGGCACGTTGTTGCGCACGTAGATCACCAGCAGCGCGGGCAGGATGCCCACCCAGAACAGGCTGCGCCACGCTATCGATTCAGGCAGCACCGAGTACGCGATGCTGTACAGGATCGCCGCCGCGCCCCAACCCACTGCCCATCCGCTCTGCACGAATCCCACCACCTTGCCGCGATGCTTGGGTGCGACGATCTCGCCGATCAGCACAGCGCCCACGGCCCACTCGCCGCCGAAGCCCAGCCCCTGCAGCGCGCGCAATACGAACACCTGCTCGAAGTTCTGCGCAAAGCCGATGCCCAGCGTGCACACCGAGAACCACAGGATCGTGCCCTGCAACACCTTCACGCGACCGTAGCGGTCGGCCAGCATGCCTGCCACCCATCCGCCAATTGCCGAGGCAATCAGCGTGACGGTGCCAAGCAGCCCGGCCTGTGCGCGATCGAGGCTCCACAGATCGATCAGCGATGCCAGCACGAAGCTGAACACCATGAAATCGAACGCGTCCGTGGCCCAGCCGGCAAACGATGCCTTGAAGGTCCGCTGCCCCGCCGGGCCGAGTTCTGCGTACCACGACGGGCGCAAACTCCCCCACGCCACGTCTTCCCTGCCTGCTTTTGTTGTCATTTTTCTTTTACCTTCGGTGAAACGCTGTCCTACTGCGATCCGCCTGCCGTGTCGGTGAGGGCCGCCAGCGCCCTGCGTACCACATCCGGCGTGGCGGGTGCCTGGCGTATGCGCGCGCCAGTCGCGTCGAAAATCCCGTTCAGAATGGCCGCCGCCGTGGGTACCAGCGCCGGTTCGCCAATGCCCTTGGCGCCATACGGGCCGAGGTCGGTCGGCGCCTCCACAAAGATCGCGCGGACCTCGGGCATGTCGTGCACCGTGGGAATCAGATAGTCATGCAGGTTGTTGTGGCGGCCCGGATGATATTTCTCCATCAACGCCAGGCCTACGCCCTGCGCCACGGCCCCTTCCACCTGCCCTTCGAGCAACGTCGGATTCACCATGCGACCGACGTCATGCGCGGCAACGACCTTCAGCACGCGGACACGGCCGCTCTCGCAATCGACCACCACCTCGGCGATCTGCGCGCCAAATGCGTACGTTGCATAAGGGCGGCCCTGTCCATCCGTATCGAGCGTGGTCACGGGCGGGTCGAAGCTCTCTTCGGCAGCAACGACATAGCCATGTGCATCGACAGGCAAGACACTGAGATCGAGCACGCGACCATCGACATGAATGCCTTGCCGATCCACCGCGATGATCGCCTCTGCCGGTGCGTTCGCCAGCTCGAGCAAGCGCCGGCGCAGTGTGGTTCCCGCGAGATAGGCCGCGCGGCCCGTCACGAACGTTTGCCGCGAGGCCGAGGTGCGCCCGCAGTCGGGCGTGACATGCGTATCGGGTCCGACGATGTGCAGCGTGCCCACCGGCACGCCCAACGCATCGGCGGCGATCTGCGGAATCACGGTATTGGCGCCCTGTCCCGCATCGACCGCACCCTGGTGGAGCACGACGACGCCATCCGGGCGCACGCCGAAGCGAACGGTCGAAGGGTTCGGCAGCGCCGTATTGCCACAGCCGTAGAAGAACGCGGCCAGGCCAACACCGTGACGGATGGTGGCGGGTGACGACGCATTGAGCGTGGCCACGCGGGCCTGCGCTTCCTGCCACACCGGACGCAGCGCATCGAGGCAGGCGATGAGACCCACGCTCTTGTCGAGTACCTGCCCGGTCGGCAGCGAATCCCCTGGGTGCATCGCGTTTCTCACGCGGAATTCGAGCGCATCGATGCCAACGCGGCGCGCCAGTTCGTCGATCAGTTGCTCCTGCGACATGGTCGTCTGCGGCACGCCGAAACCGCGGAACGCGCCAGCCGGCGTGATGTGCGTGTGAATCGCCCGCGCGCGCGCCGAGTAGTGCGGTACGACATAGGGACCACCGGCATGCACCGGCACGCGATTCGCCACGGCCGTGCCCCACGATGCGAAGGCGCCAGTGTTGTACTCACCTTCGAACGATACCGCGCAGATCCGGCCGTCCGCATCGGCGGCCATCGACGAAACGATGCTGGCGGGATGGCGCTTGGTCGATGTCGCCATCGACTCTTCGCGCGAAAACACCATCGATACGGGCCGATCCAGATGCCACGCCGCGATGGCCAGCCACGGCTGCACGGTCATGTCCAGCTTGCCGCCAAAGCCGCCACCAACGGCGGTGGCGACGACTCGTACCTGCTCGGGCGCCACGCCCAGGATACGCGCGAGATCGGCGCGATGCGGGTGCGGCGCCTGCGTGGACGAGTGGACCTCCACCACATCGCCCACCCTGCGCGCCCAGCCTGCTTCCGGTTCCAGGTACGCGTGTTCGACAAAACTCGATTCGAACGTGGCGCTCACCACGTACGGAGCATCCTTCAGCGCCGTCTCCACATCGCCCCGACGCACCACCCCTTCGATCAGCAGATTGCCGGGACGATTCGCATGCAGTGGCGTGCTGTCGTCGCGGATGGCATCGCCGACGGTGAGCACGGGTGGCAATGCCTCCCATGTCACGGGGAAGCCATGGAGGTCGAGCGCTTCCATCGCGTCACGCTCGCCTGCCACCAGCGCAATCGCTTCCAGGTAGTGGCGCGTCTCGGAGACTGGCAGGACGGGTTGATCGGCATACGGCCCGGCTACGCCGTGCAGGTTCATGCCCGGCACATCGGCATGAGTCAGTACGCGCACCACGCCCGGGTGCGCGGCAACAAATGCGTGCAGATCGCCGAAGGCAAAGCGTGCGCGATGATGGGGACTACGCACGGCGCGCAGCACGAGGCTATCCGCCGGGTGCGCATCGGCGCCAAACGGTTGGCGTCCGTCGATCTTCTCCGGACCATCGAGTCGCGTGATCGGTATGCCGACGACCGGTCCCGTGGCGGGTGGTGCCGTGCAGGGGCGCGCGGGGGCGCCGCAACCGACTTCAGCCACGGCATCGACGATCTTCTGGTAACCCGTGCAGCGGCACAGCACCCCGTCAATGGCCGACCGTGCACTGGCGCGATCCGTGACCCGCCCCGCGTCGACGGCGGCAGCCGAGGCCAGCAGCATGCCCGGCGTGCAGAAGCCACATTGCACGGCCTGGTGCGCGAGGAATGCCTGCTGCAGGCGCGCGCCGCTCTGCGTGCTCTCGGCCACACCTTCGACCGTCACGACGCGGCGTCCGGCAACCTGGCCCATCGGCACGAGGCAGGCATATCGCGCCTCGCCATCGATCAGCACCGTGCAGCTTCCGCAATCGCCCTGGCGGCACCCTTCCTTCGTGCCGAACTGCCGCAAGTCCGTGCGCAGATGGTCGAGCAGGCGCCGCGACTGGTCTGCAGGCAACGGCACACGCGCGCCGTTGAGGTCGAACCATGCAGCGTCCGCCGACATGGAATGGCCACGCGTTTCCGCTACGTCATCGGCGCAGGTTGAGGACTCAGTAGGCGGGGGCGTCATCGGCGAATTCCTCCAGGCAGAACCGGACAGCCCGCTGGATCGCAAGCCGGGAGAGGTCCATGCGATGGGCTGCCGTCGCGCGGACATCATCAATGGGGGACAACTCGGCCAGCGCGGCGCCCCCGATGATGCCAGCAAGTTCGTGGCTGTGTCGCCCCATCAGTGCCAATTCCAACCCATGCAGGCGCAGAGGAACATCCGACGCACCGCCCACGCAGACCGCAGCCGATTCGAGCGTGGTGCCCTGCCCCATGCGCAGATGCACCGCGGCCGACACCACGGCCAGCGCCATGCCGTCGCGATTGGTGCATTTCACGAAGGCCGTGCGGTCACGCGCACCCGGCAGATCGAACACGATATCGACCAGCAGTTCATCGGACGCAAGCGCCGTGCGCCGACGACCGAGCAGGAATTCCCGCAACGGCAAGCGACGCAAGCCGCGCACGCTCGCCAGTTCCACTTCGGCATCCAGCACGAGCAGCGGCGGCACACCATCCGCCAGCGGCGAGGCATGGCACAGGTTCCCGCCCAGCGTACCCTGCACGCGAATCTGCCGCGAGCCCACGCCGGCCGCGGCATCGCGCAGCGCCACGGGCATCCAGGCGGTTTGCGCGATGGTCTGCCAGGTGCTGGCCGCGCCGATGCGCGCCACGCCATCGCGGCATGTCAGGCCCCGCAAGGCTTCGATGCCCGCGATGTCGATCCACTCGACACTCCCCGGCGCGAGTGCCGGGTCCGCAAGGCAGTCGGTTGCGCCGCACACGACGCGCGCCGGGCGCGCCGCAAGTTGGGCCACTGCTGCATCGAGGGATCGGGGGCGAAGGTAGTTCATGACGAGAGGCTGGCGTCCTGCTGTCGGCGTCGGGGCGGCTTGTCGGGGGTAGCGGGCAGCTCACTGGTGGCAGCCTCCACTCTCACCACGCGCAGCACGCTATCTATGACAAAGGACTCCCAGTGCTGCACGGCCTCTGGGGTGTCCAGCTCAACGCCGAGAAAGACCGTCAGCGTGTAGCGGTTCGAAGTATAGAAATACGCCGTCGAGGCAATCAACAGGAAAACATCGCGCGCATTCAGGTCCCGGCGGAATATGCCTTGATCCGCGCCGCTGGCGAGAATCCCGCCGATGATGTCCACGGCCAGCGTCGAGTAATCGCCCTTGCGCTCCAGCCTGGACACATGCCGGCCCTTGTGCAGGTTCTCGGTGTTGAGCAGGTTGACGAAATCGGGGTTGCGCCGGTAGTAGTCCAGCTTGAAGCGGATGATGGTCTTGAGCGCCTCCACGGGGTCTGACGGGTCCGGCGCCACCTTCGACTCGGCCTCGTCCATCCGCCGGTAGATACCTTCGAGCACCGCCACGAACAGCGCTTCCTTGCTGCCGTAGTAGTAGTAAATCATCCGGTCATAGGACTTCGCCAGCTTCGAGATCTTCTCCACGCTGCCGCCCTCATAGCCATAGCGCGCAAACACCTTGGTAGCGGCGCGCAGGATGTTGTCGCGGGTGGTCTGCGCCGCAGCCTCCCGGACACCGGTGCCACGCACAGCCTTTTTTACTGCTTGAGTCATATCGCTCCTATGGCAGCGGAGTCATCCGCTGGCGTTTCCCTGCATTTCGTACAGGGAACACTACATGAGTGAGCGATGATACAAGGCGCCCGGACGAGTTTCAACAGAAAGAAATAAATCTCTTTAAATTCAATAGATTGCGGCGTTAAATCGGCGCCGCACCATGTGCCTTGACGGCGTTCCTCGGCACGCAACGTCTGTCATTCCAGAAAATGTTGTGCTAAGGTTCATTTATGGAGCGTTCACTACATGAAGTTAATGCAGGACGGCAAGAACATGACCAACGAACTCGACTACCACCGCTGCACCTTCCTCACGCCATCGGTCTGGCCGATGGACGCGGACCTGCACGAGACCGCCGCAGACCGGCAGGCCGGGTGGTCGGCGATGATGCAGCACGCGCCTGACGTTCAGACGCTGCGCCACATCTCCCAGACACTGGCTGCCGAAGTGTCGCCGGGGCAGCGGGTCGAGACCTTGCTGCGGGCCGCCCTGCAAAGCACTGGCGCCACCTTCGGATGCGTGGCTGCCATCCGCGACGGTAGTTGGGAGTCTGCGGCGAGCGCCACGGCATCGAACGGACGCGCCCGTTTCGCGGACCCGCACACCCCTTCGGCAGTGCTGAAAGGCGATCGGCTTCCGGTGTCGATCCTCGCCACCGCCATTCGCCTGCGCAACGGACTGGTGCTCGATGACGCCTGCTCTGCCGCCAGTTGGCGCGACGATGAATACGTTCAGCGCTATCGGCCACGTTCCGTGATCTGCGTACCGATGCGCTGCAACGGCATGCTTGTCGGTGCGCTGTACCTGGAGCACCGCCACCTCTTCGGCATGTTCACATCGGCGCGCAGCGCCGTGGTCGAAATCATTGCGCTGCAAGCCGGATTCGCACTGGAGAACGCCCGCCTGCATGATGCGCTGTCCGAACAGGTGGCATTGCTGACCCATGCCGAAGAGAAAATGCGCAATACCCTCTCCGAGCTGGCACGCGCGAGCCGGTTCCAGGTCTACGGCGAGATGATCGCGTCCATCGTCCACGAGGTGGTACAGCCGGTGACGGCGTTGGACTCCTCCGCACGCGCCGGACTGCGTTGGCTGGACCGCAGCGCGCCAGACATCGAACGCGCCCGCCAGACGCTGGCGCATATCTCGGCATGCGCCACGCGCGCCCGCGCCATCATCGACGGTTTGCGCGCCAAGGCGCGGCAGGACACGCCCAATGTCGCCATCTTCGACGCCGACAAAGCCGTGATGGAAGTGGCGGACATGGTGACATCCACGCTGGAGGCGATGAAGATAGACTTCCGCGTGGAGGGGCAACTGTCATCGACGTCCGTGCAGGGCGAGCGCGTGCTGCTGCAGCAGGCACTCATCAACCTGCTGATGAACGGCGCCGAGGCCATGCAGGCAGTGCCGGAAGGCGAGCGCCAGCTGGTGCTGTCATGCGAAGCCGCACCGGACCAGTTGCGCCTGCATATCGACGACCGTGGTGAAGGCTTCGATCCGGAACTGGCCGGCCGCCTGTTCGAACCGCTGTTCACGACCAAACCCGAAGGCATGGGGATGGGACTCGCCATCAGCCGGTCCATCGTCGAAGCCCACCACGGCGAACTCGTCCTGACGCACCGGCCCCAGGGCGGGACACGCGCCACCATCACGCTGCCGCGTTTCGCAAGCTGAATCCCCGACGCAAAAATTAATTCTTGACTGCTCATTCCAATATTCCTAGAATGCGGTCCATGGCCAGACCAAAAGAATTCGACCAGGGCGAAGCCCTCGACGCGGCGATCGGCGTCTTCTGCGAGCACGGATATGCGGGCACATCCACGACCATGCTCACCAGCGCGATGAAGATCGGCCGCCAAAGCCTCTACGACACGTTCGTGGACAAGTGGCAGCTCTACTGCGCGGCATTGCGCCGCTATGGCGAGACCGAAATCCAGGCGCATATTGCGGCGCTGCAGGGCGGGCCGCGTGCCATCGACGGCATTCACCGGATGATGGCGCGTGTCGTGCAAAGTGCCCATACACCGTGCCTGGGCGTGGGGTCCGTGAGCGAGTTCGGCGATAGCCAGCAGCAATTGAACGCCATCCGCGCGGAACTCGGTCACGTGCTGTCCGTGCCGCTGATCGCCCGGATTGCAGAAGCACAGCGCGATGGCGACGTGCTCAACGAGGCCGACGCCAAACTGCTGGCCGCATTCCTGCTGGCCAGTGTCTCCGCGCTGCGGCTATCGGCACGCGGCGGTGCGGACCTTGCGGAACTGCAGGGCCTGAGCCAGTTGGCATTGCGCGCGCTGCGATAATTTTTTTACCAATTTTGGAACGATCGTTCCATTAAGGAGCATTGAGATGAAAGCGGTGATCATGGCAACAGCGGGCGGCCCGGAAGTCCTGGAGGCAGTCGAGTGGAAGGCGCCAACAGCCGGCAAGGGCGAAGTCCGGGTGAAGGTAGCCGCAGCCGGGGTGAACTTCATGGACATGGGCGTGCGGCGCGGGCAGTTCTGGAACGAGATTCCCTATCCCCGCGTGCCCGGTGTCGAGGGAGCCGGCGAGGTTCTGGAAGTCGGCGAAGGGGTGACTGACTTCCATCCCGGGCAGCGCGTGGCCTGGGCCTACGCGCCGGGCAGCTATGCGGAACAGGTCGTGGTGCCCGCCACGTCGCTGGTGCCCGTGCCGGACGGCATCGACGACGAGACCGCTGCCTCGATCATGATGCAAGGGCTGACCGCCAGCCATTTCGCGACCGAGTTCTATCCCGTGCGACCCGGCGATACCGCATTGATCCACGCGGCGGCCGGAGGCGTTGGCCTGCTCCTGACCCAGATCGTCAAGCTCCGCGGCGGCCGCGTCATTGGCCGCGTCTCCTCCGAGAGCAAGGCGGCCGTGGCATGGGCGGCGGGGGCCGATCACATCATCGTCGATGCCACTGGCCGGTTTGCCGGAGAAGCGATCCAGTTGTCAGGCGGGGAGGGCGTGGACGTGGTGTATGACGGCTCTGGGCCGGCCACCTTCCAGGGCTCGATCGATGCATTGAAGGTGGCTGGCACGTTGTGCTGGTATGGTCCGATTCTCGGCGGGCCGGGCGCCATCGACATCATGGCCCTGCCCCGCAGCATCAAGATCGGCTATGCGGTCTTTGCCGACCATGTGCGGACGCCCGAACGGTTGCGCAGGCACGCCGCCCAGTTGTTCCAGTGGATTCTCGACGGCAAGGTGCGCCCCACCATCGGCCAGCGCTATCCGCTTGACAAGGCGGCGCGCGCTCACGCCGATATGGAAAGCCGTGCCACGACGGGCAAACTGCTGCTGGTGCCCGGCATGGATGCCTGATGAAAGACCCGGGGGACGGGCGCGGCATGCAGTGCTATGGTTCGACTGTTTCCGCCCCCGCCTACCCATCCCATGCCCGAGCAGACAGCACAGACATCGGCAACGCCCTTGTGGCTGCGTATCGCCCCCGCGCTGTTCCTGCTGCTCTGGTCTTCGGGCTTCGTCTTTCTCAAGCTCGGGCTGCAATACGCCGATCCGCTGACATTCCTCGCCCTGCGCTACGCATGCGTGACCGGACTGCTCATCCTGCCCTGTCTGCTGCTGCGCCCGCGACTGCCACCCGGTGTGGCGCCGTGGCTGCACCTGGGCGTGATCGGCCTGCTGATTCAGGCCGGCTACTTCGCATTCACGTATCTGAGTCTCAAACTTGGGATGTCCGCAGGCGCGGTGGCACTGGTTACGTCACAGCAGCCGATCCTGATCGGACTGCTGGCGCCAGCGGTAGCGGGCGAGCGCGTGGATCGCGTCCACTGGATCGGGCTGGCGCTCGGTGTATCGGGCGCCGCCACCGTTATCGGGTCGCGTTCTTCTGTCGAGGTCGCCTCGCTGCTGGCGCTGATGTTCGCGATCCTCGCGCTACTCGCCATGACAGGCGGCACGCTCTACGAGAAACGCTTCGGCACGTCAGTCCATCCGGTCCTGGCCAACACCGTGCAATGCGCCGTCGCCCTGGCAGTGACCGCACCGCTCGCGTGGTGGCTGGAGCCGATGCACATCGAATGGACTCCCGGCCTGTTCGGCTCGCTGGCCTACCTCGTATTCGGCAACTCGCTCGTGGCGATATCACTGCTATTGGCGATGGTCCGCCACGGAGAAGCTTCGCGCGTCTCGGCCTTGTTCTTTCTCGTCCCGCCCACCACGGCCGTCATTGCGTTCGTGCTACTCGACGAGGCACTGCCGCCGATGGCATGGGCCGGCATGGCACTGGCTGCAGCGGGGCTGCATCTGGTGATGCGACGCAGGGTGGGATGACCAGAAGGTCGCGCACTTCCACACTGCGAACTTGCGTTTGATCGAACGCAAACAGCATCGGCTTTTCGCCAAAAATGCGGACCCCAAAGGACTACTATCGAACGCGTGGCGCGCCATCCGCGGCGCCCACGCACTCCATGCGCAAACCATTCCCCCTCCACCCCAAGCACCCCGAGCGCATCTGCTGGGGCTGCGACAAGTACTGCGCCGTCAACGCCATGGGCTGCGGCAACGGATCGAGCCGCACCCAGCATCCCGCGGAATTACTGGGTGATGACTGGTACGAGCATGGGGATTGGGGGATCGAGGTGGAGACTCGCGCGCCACCCCCTCCACCTCCGCTCAATAGCCGTAGTAAGGCTGCGGCGCGTACCGGACCGGCGCCGGACGGCCGCACGGCACGTAGGCGCCCTGATAGTTGTCGTAGCAGTATCCCGGCGGTACTGCCGGCGCGGCGTAGGCCACGGGTTGCGGCGCGTAGACCGGCTGCGGCGGCGCGTAGACCGGCGCGGGTGCGGCCATCACCGGTTGGCTGCTTGCCACCAGCGCGCCCAGCGCCAGGCCAGCCACTGCGGCCACGGCAATCGCGGCGCCGGCAGATCCGCCGCCACCGCCGTGGTGATAGCGATCGCGCGCCGAAGCCGTCCCGGCGACGAGCATGGTGGCACTCAGGACAGCAATACCGGCAAAACGAATCGACTTGCGCATGACAGGCTCCTTGGCGGGCCAACCTTGGCCCCCTTTTACGGACTCCATCATGGACGTCGATCCATTACAGTGGGTTACGCACTGGTGAGCAGATGTAAATGCGCGGGACCTGCTCCCGGTCATCAAAGCTCTGAAAGTGGCTGATTTACGATGCCGCGCCGCGATTTCCACGCCACACGATAAATCCTGCGTTACAAATCACCCGGCGCCTTGCATGGGGCGATGCGGATTGACAGCGGCGCCGGCCGTGCAAATACTCGCTCTCGCAACGCTTCAGCAGTTGCAGTGCGATGTCCGCCGGAGCGGTGCGAAAGCCAATGTCGAGACAATCTCCATCCGGGACGACCATGACCACACGCCGCCTTTCCGCACTGCTGCTCGCCTGCTCCGCTGCAACCCTCGGCGCCTGCGCCTCGAACGTTGGCAACGCGCCCGTTCCAGTCCAGCCGACCGCCGCCACAGCGCCAGCCGCCGCAGGCAAGACCGACGTCCTCTGGCTCGGCCAGGCCGCCATGCGGATCACCACCCCCGGTGGCAAGGTCATCGTCATCGACCCGTGGCTGACCAGCAATCCCAAGACGCCAGCGGGCTTCAAGCAACTGGCGGCACTCGGCAAGGTCGATCTGATCCTTGTCACCCACGCCCACGGCGATCATCTGGGCGACGCCCCCGAACTCGCCAAACTCAACAACGCGCCGATCTACACCGGCGGCGGCATGGGAAATCAACTCGTGCAACTTGGACTGGTGCCCGCCAACCTGTCGCAACGCTTTGGCAAGAGCGGCTCGGTCATGCCTTTCGGCCCCACCGGCCCCAAGATCACCGCCGTCCACGCCGAGCATTCGTCAGAACTGATCTACAAGAACCCAACCACGGGCAAGGATGAAGCCCACTACGGCGGCGAACCCGTCGGCTACATCATCGAGATGGAAAACGGGTTCAAGGTCTGGCATATGGGCGACACCGGCCTGTTCGGTGACATGAAGCTCATCGGCGACCGCTACAAGCCCGACCTCGTCCTGATTCCCATCGGCGGCCATTTCACGATGGGACCACAAGACGCCGCCATCGCCATCCGCGACTTCGTCAAACCGAAGTATGCGATTCCGATGCACTACGGGACGTCGCCGATGCTGAAAGGGACGCCGGACGAGTTGAAGGCTGCGCTGGGGACGGCGTCAGGCACGGCGGTAGTGGTGATGGAGCCGGGGATGCGGGTGGGGTTTTGAGAAGCGATTGAGGTCAGCAGTAAAGAGAAAGCCCGCTTGATAGCGGGCTTTCTCATGGGTAAAGCGCGACGGCCGGAGCCGTCTGTTACGAGATTACGGACGGAGGACCGAGATGTCGTAGAACAGTGAAGCCGGGTCGATGCTGATCAGGATACCCACGCCCGTGTTGCCGAGTGTCATCGAGATCGATTCGCGCGCGTTGAGATCGCTCGACTTGGCGCGATAGCGCAGGCCATTCACCGGGCTGTTTTGCTTCCAGCTATCCACGCGGCCATCGCTGTTGCGCTTGCGCGTGTAGACGCTGCTCGCGGCATCTACCGTCGAAATAACCGTGCCGTCCGCTGAATAGGCGGGATTTTGCCCGGGGAGGTACGTCATGTCCCAGTACGTGCTCTTCGAACCGACCACGGGCATGGCGCGCACCACCTGCTTCGATGCAACGAGAATGCCCGCCTCATGCGTGATGACTGCCGTGTACTGGCCATCTGTGCCCTTGAATGCCACCACGTTGGCGGTACCGCTTTGGTCCGTCAGCGTGAAGGCGCCATTCGAGGTGGCAGCAAGCGTCGGCATTTCTCCAGCCGCCCAAGGCGTGCAGGTATTCACACCCGTGCAGTCGGCGCCCGCGGAGAACTTGCCGTCAGCGCCCAACGTGAACGTGATGCGCGTGGACTCGAGTACCGAGTTGTCGTTGCGTTCATAACCGAGCGCATTCCAGTCCCCAGCCAGTTCGGCCAGGCTGATCTCCTGCGCGGGAATCAGGAAGCCCGACACGGTCTGCGAACCGGGCACATGTACCAGCGCGATCCCCGATTTCGACACCATGAAATCGGTAGCGGATCCGACCGTTCCAGCCGTGAAGCGGCAGTTCTGGTCCGTGGTCGGCGTCAGCGACATCACCGTAGACACGGCGCTGGCCTGAAGGTCCGTGGTTGGCGTCAGGGCCATCGCCGCAGGCAGGACGTTGGACAGGGGGTTGGTGATCGACAATTGCAGCGTCGAGGCATCGAACTGCGCCGGTGCGATATTGGCTCCGGAAACCGCCCAGTACTTGCCCGTGCGCAGGCCCGCGCACGTCGCCGATGCCGGCTGCAGAACCGTCTTGATGGCCGTGGTGCCCGCGTTGGTCGCAAACGCCGTGGAGAGTTCAGACACGCTGGTGCCCGACTTCTTCAGCAGTTCGCCCAACTGATCGAGCAGCTTGTCCAGTCCATTGCCCGCATTGCTGCCATTGGCAGCGACGAGCGTGCCCTTGATGGCATCGACGGAAGTCAGATCGACATAGCCCGCCAGTTGCTGGCGCACCGTGCCAGTTGCCGTAGCCAGGTTTGCGGCCGTCAGACGTTCCTGCGCTTTCGTGTCGAACAGCGTGAAGAATGCATTGGTATCGCCCTGTGCCAGGGCAGCCGTAATCAGCTCGGTCAGCGGCGTGATGTTGGCCACGACAGCCGTGTCTGTACCCGCTTCCACGACGGAGTGCAGCACCGTGCCATCGGCCGTCGTCACGCTCAGCACGCAAGGGCGTGTGACGTTGGGAATATTGATCGTGAAGGTGCCGTCGGCGGCCGTGGTGGCCGTACCGCTACCCGACGCGCACTTGGCCTGAACCAGTGCGTTGCCGATAGCCGCGCCAACCGCAGCCGTACCGCTGACCTTCGTCGTCACCGTCGGCGTCGTCGACCCGCCATCCCCACCACCACCGCAAGCCGACAGCACAGCCGCCATCAGACCCGTCAAAAGAAGCTTCGATTTCATCCCAGTTGTCTCTTCTTGAAGTTGGATTTCCGTGACGCGTGCCGGGTAGCCGACCCCTGGCTCCCTTTCTTGTTGGCGCGCGCGATTTGCCTCGGCTTTGAAGCCAATGGCAAGCGGCGTGGAGTGTCGCGTAGGGGATGTATGTCGGCTAACCCCCCAGAGGGGCATTGACAGATGTCATTTCTGTCATCTTTCTGTGACACACTCGATACACGGTTCTGCCCCCGGCATGAAGTTAGTACCTACAATCGCCAGAATCGTTGTCGGAAAACGATTATGTCTTCTCGTATCGACGCGTCATACGTATGTCTGATGCCTGTCGCCGCAGCGCACATAGCGAAAACGCCACTATTGCCTATACTCTTCTGACTGTCCCCGCGTCACCAGAACGTCGCAATAAATCCATTGACCGGACCACGATCCGGTACAAGGAGGTGTCCCCCATGGTTACGATGAACCGCCGACAGTTCCTGAAGTTTTCAGGGGCTTCGCTGGCGGGTTCCAGCCTGGCGCTGATCGGGTTCGCGCCCGATGTGGCACTGGCCGAAGTGCGAGCTTATAAACTGGCGCGCACCACGGAAACCCGCAATACCTGCCCCTACTGCTCGGTGGCATGTGGCGTGCTGATGTACAGCCTTGGCGACAAGGCCAAGAACGCCAAGTCGAGCATCATCCACATCGAGGGCGACCCCGATCACCCGGTGAATCGCGGCACGCTTTGCCCCAAGGGCGCGGGCCTGATCGACTTCATCCACAGTCCCAACCGATTGCAATATCCCGAGTACCGCGCGCCGGGCTCGGACAAGTGGCAGCGCATCACGTGGGAAGACGCCATCGACCGTATTGCCAAGCTGATGAAGGCCGACCGCGACGCCAACTTCGTCGAGAAAAACGACAAGGGTGAAACGGTCAACCGCTGGCTGACCACGGGCATGCTGGCAGCGTCGGCCAGCAGCAATGAAACCGGATATATCACGCACAAGACGATCCGCAGTCTTGGCATGCTGGGGTTCGACAACCAGGCTCGTGTCTGACATGGCCCGACGGTGGCAGGTCTTGCCCCGACGTTTGGCCGTGGAGCGATGACGAACCATTGGGTCGACATCAAGAACGCGGACGTCATTCTGATCATGGGCGGCAATGCAGCCGAGGCACACCCGTGCGGTTTCAAATGGGTGACTGAAGCCAAGGCGCACAACAAGGCACGCCTGATCGTGGTGGACCCGCGCTTCACGCGCTCGGCGTCCGTTGCTGACCTGTACGTGCAAATCCGCACGGGCACCGACGTGGTGTTCCTGGGCGGCGTGATCCGCTGGCTGCTGGAGCAGGACAAGATCCAGCACACCTACGTGAAGAACTACACGGACTTCACGTTCATCGTGCGCGAGGATTTCAACTTCGAGAACGGCCTGTTCTCGGGCTACGACGCCGAGCGGCGCTACTACAACAAGGCGAGCTGGGATTACGAGATCGGCGAGGACGGCTATGTGAAGTCCGATCCGACGCTGCAGCATCCGCGTTGCGTGTACAACCTGATGAAGCAGCATTACGCGCGCTACACACCGGAGATGGTGGAACGCGTCTGTGGCACGCCGCAGGACAAGTTCCTCAAGGTCTGCGAGATGATGGCCAGCACGGCCACGCCCGACCGCGCGATGACGATGATGTACGCACTCGGCTGGACGCAGCACTCGATCGGCTCGCAGATGATCCGCACCGGCGCCATGGTGCAGTTGCTGCTGGGCAATATCGGCGTGGCGGGCGGCGGCATGAACGCGCTGCGCGGGCACTCGAACATCCAGGGCCTGACCGATATCGGCCTGATGTCGAACCTGTTGCCGGGCTATCTGACGCTGCCGGCCGAGAGCGAGCAGGACTATCGCAAGTACATCGAGGCACGTGCCTTCAAGCCGCTGCGGCCGAACCAGCTCAGCTACTGGCAGAACGTGGAGAAATTCCACGTCAGCCTGATGAAGGCATGGTGGGGTTCGGCAGCCACGGTCGAGAATAACTGGGCATTCGAATATCTGCCCAAGCTCGACAAGCCTTATGACCTGCTCCAGGTCTTCGAGCTGATGAACGCGGGCCGCATGACGGGCTACCTCGCGCAGGGCTTCAATCCGCTTGCGGCGGCGCCGAACAAGGCCAAGCTGCTGGCGGGATTGAGCAAGCTGAAGTTCCTGGTAGTGATGGACCCGCTTGCAACGGAGACCTCCGAGTTCTGGCGCAACGCAGGCGAATCGAACGATGTGGACCCGAAGACGATCCAGACCGAAGTGTTCCGTCTTCCCACGACGTGTTTTGCCGAGGAAAACGGCTCGCTCGTGAATTCGTCGCGCTGGCTGCAATGGCACTGGCAAGGTGCCGATCCACCCGCCGAGGCACGTTCGGACATCGAGATCATGGCCGAGCTGTTCCTGAAGATCCGCCAGATGTATGTGAAGGACGGCGGCAAGTATCCGGACCCGATCGTCAACCTGTGGTGGCCGTATGCGCTGCCCGCATCGCCTACGCCTGAAGAACTGGCGAAGGAACTGTCCGGTCGCGCGCTGACGGATCTCGTCGATCCCAAGGACGCCACCAAGGTGGTGCGCAAGGCCGGCGAGCAGTTGAACAGCTTTGGCGAGTTGCAGGCCGACGGCAGCACCATCAGCGGCTGCTGGGTCTATTGCGGATCGTGGACGCAGGCCGGCAACCAGATGGCCAAGCGCGACAACAGCGACCCGACCAATATCGGCCAGACGCTGAACTGGGCGTGGTCGTGGCCGGCGAATCGCCGCGTGCTCTACAACCGTGCATCGTGCGATCCGGAGGGCAAGCCGTTCAACCCGGCGCGCAAGCTCATCGCATGGAACGGCAAGAGCTGGACCGGCTTCGACACGCCCGACTTCAAGCTCGATGAAGATCCGGCCAAGGGCATGGGGCCGTTCATCATGCAGGCCGAGGGCGTGGGCCGCTTCTTTGCGCGGCAGAACCTGGTGGAGGGACCGTTCCCCGAGCACTACGAGCCGTTCGAGAATCCGCTCGGCTACAACCCGCTCAACAAGTCGCCGCAGGCGGTGAGCAATCCGGCCGCGCGCGTGTTCAAGGGTGACTGGGCACAGTTCGGCAAGGCCGATGCGTATCCGGTCATCGCCACCACGTACCGGCTGACCGAGCACTTCCACTACTGGACCAAGCACGCGCGCATCAACGCCATTTTGCAGCCGGAACAGTTCGTGGAGATTGGCGAGGAGCTTGCCAGTCAGGTGGGCGTGAAGGCGGGAGACCGTGTGAAGGTGACATCGACGCGCGGCTACATCAAGGCGGTGGCGCTGGTCACCAAGCGGATCAAGCCATTCAAGATCGACGGGAAGGTGGTGCACATGGTGGGTATCCCGCTGCACTGGGGTTTCACCGGCATCGCCAAGCCAGGGTTCCTGGCCAACACACTGACGCCATACGTGGGCGACGGCAATACGCAGACGCCGGAGTTCAAGTCGTTCATGGTGAAGGTGGAACGGGCATAGGGAGCGAACCATGGCACTACAGTCACTCGACATCGTTCGGCGATCGGCCACCACCACGCCATCGCCCAGCGCACGCCAGCCCGCCACCGGCAGCGTGGCCAAGCTGATCGACACCACGAAATGCATCGGCTGCAAGGCATGCCAGGCGGCGTGCATGGAGTGGAACGATTTGCGCGGCGAGGTGGGCACCAACGTGGGCGTCTACGACAACCCGGCGGATCTCGACGAGCATACGTGGACGCTGATGCGGTTCGCCGAGTACGAGAACCCCAACAGCGGCAACCTGGAATGGCTGATCCGCAAGGACGGCTGCATGCATTGCGAGGACCCGGGCTGCCTGAAGGCATGCCCGTCCCCGGGCGCCATCGTGCAGTACGCCAACGGGATCGTCGATTTCCACGAGGAACACTGCATCGGCTGCGGCTACTGCATCACGGGCTGCCCGTTCAACATTCCGCGTATCTCCAAGACCGATCACAAGGCGTACAAATGCACGCTGTGCTCGGACCGCGTGGCCGTGGGGCAGGAGCCTGCGTGCGTGAAGACATGCCCGACGGGCGCCATCGTGTTCGGCACCAAGACCGACATGATTGCGCACGCCGAGGAACGCGTGGTCGACCTGAAATCGCGCGGCTTCCAGAAGGCCGGTCTCTACGATCCACCCGGCGTGGGTGGCACGCACGTGATGTACGTGCTGCATCACGCGGACGACCCCACGCTCTATCACAACCTGCCCGCGGACCCGCACATCAGCCCGCTGGTGAGCCTGTGGAAGGGCATCGCCAAGCCGCTGGCCGTGGCCGGCATGGCGCTGGCGGCGGTGGCCGGATTCTTCCACTACATCCGCGTGGGTCCGAACGAGACGGGGCCGGAAGACGAAGCAGCAGCCGAGGATGAGATCGTGCGCAGCGGGCGCGACAGCCCCAAGCCGCGCGGGACACCCGATGAAGTCGTGCCACCCGAGGAGGTCCGCGATGAGAATCGATAAGCAACGCGAAGCGTTCATCCGACGCTACTCCGCTGGAGAGCGCACGAATCACTGGATCGTGGCGCTCACGTTCATCCTGCTGGCGCTGTCCGGGCTCGCATTGTTCCACCCGTCGATGTACTGGTTGAGCAACCTGTTCGGCGGCGGCACGTGGACGCGCATCCTGCATCCGTTCA
Organism: Cupriavidus sp. DL-D2; assembly: GCF_039710735.1. Lineage (NCBI taxonomy): Bacteria > Pseudomonadati > Pseudomonadota > Betaproteobacteria > Burkholderiales > Burkholderiaceae > Cupriavidus > Cupriavidus sp. DL-D2. The sequence continues at coordinate 23,926 of NZ_JBDKXK010000056.1, forward strand.
TCGGTATCGTGATGTTCCTGGCCTTCGCCATTCTTGCGGTGAAGTTCTGGCATCACAACCTGATGACGTGGTCCGACCGCGAATGGCTGCGCCATGGCCGCGAGGTACTGAACAACCGCGAGGAAAACGTGCCCGAGGTGGGCCGCTACAACGCGGGGCAGAAGCTGCTGTTCTTCGTGATGGTGGCGTGCCTGGTGCTGTTGCTGGCCAGCGGCATCGTCATGTGGCGCGCCTACTTCGCTTTCCTGTTTCCGATCTGGGCCATCCGGCTGGCATCGGTCGTGCATGCGGTTTGCGCATTCCTGCTGATATGCGGCATCATCGTGCACATCTATGCAGCGGTCTGGGTCAAGGGATCGGTGCAGGCCATGACGCGCGGCACGGTCACGCCGGGCTGGGCTTGGAAACATCACCGCGCCTGGTTCCGCGAGACATTCCGGCCAGGCGACAAATAGCAGCGCTGCCGGTCACTCCGGGGCGCTTGCCAAAGGACGAAACGATGGTGCAGCGCATTCTGGAGCCGGCAGAAATCGAATCGATCGACCACGTTGCCATTGCGCGCGTGCGTCTGCCTGACCGCGCGGAGATCTTCGCCGCGCGGGCCGCACGGCTGCGGCAACTGGCGCCGGGCAGCGCCATTGGCCCGTACCTGCTGTTGATGGCCCACGTGGCCGACGCCCAGCACGCGGTGGCCCAGTCGCTCGACGTTCCCTTGCCATCCCACGCCGATATCGCACGCGCCACCGAGCATTGCATGCCGCTGCTCGACGCGCCCGATATCTCGCTGCGCGGGGCCGATGCGCTGTTCGCGCACATCGCGGCCCATGCCGATGCGCCGGAACTGGCCGCGCCGATAGCCCGCTTGCAGTCGATGTCCGCCGACGCGCGCCGCGCGCAACTGCAGGCGCTACTGGGCGTCGCTTCGACCGACAACGATGTCGAAGTGGAAGCCACGCTCGCGCCGTTCCTGATCGCCGCACTGCAACTGGATCGCACGGTACTGGCCAGCCAGTTGCGCGAGAAGGACGTGCCGATGCTCGATGTCCACACGGTGTGCCCGGTATGCGGCACGCCGCCCGTGGCGAGCATCGTTCGCATCGGTGGCCGCTATCAGAGCCTGCGCTACCTGCACTGCGGCCACTGCGCCACGGAATGGCACATGGTGCGCGTGAAGTGCAGCCACTGTGAATCGACGGAAGGCATCTCGTACTATGCCGTGGAAGGTCAGGGCGATGCACTCAAGGCAGAGGCCTGCGAGCCCTGCCATCACTACCGCAAGATCAGCTACATGGAGAAGGATCCATTGGCCGAGCCATTGGCCGATGACCTCGCTTCTCTCGCACTCGACGTGATGATGGGTGCCGCCGGCTTCGGACGCCCCAACGGCAATCCGCTGCTATGGCTTGCCGATGACGACGAGGTTGCTGCCGATGAACGATAGCGTCTCGATGCCAGCGCGCCCTGCCGACCTTCCTTCGGTAGACCGGCTGCTCAACCTGCCCGCACTGCAACCGCTACTGGAGCAGTATGGCCGCGCACCGGCCACGGCAACGCTGCGCCGGCTGCTCGATACGCTGCGTGCGCAGGCCATCGCGGGCACGCTCACGCGTCAGGCACTTGCGGAGTCTGCACTGGTGGATACGCTGACCGCGCAGCTCGCACGCGAGCATCAACCCCGCCTGCGCACTGTGTTCAACCTGACCGGCACGGTGCTGCACACGAACCTGGGCCGCGCGTTGCTGCCGGACAGCGCCGTGCAAGCCGTGATGCGCGCGATGACCGCGCCGGCCAATCTCGAATTCGATCTCGAAACCGGCGGCCGTGGGGATCGCGATGATCTGATCGCCGACCTGATCTGCTCGCTGACTGGCGCGGAGGCCGCGACCGTCGTCAACAACAACGCCGCCGCCGTGCTGTTGATGCTGAACACGCTCGCCACACGGCGCGAGGTGGTGGTGTCGCGTGGTGAATTGGTGGAGATCGGCGGCGCGTTCCGCATTCCCGACATCATGCAGCGCGCTGGCGCGAAGCTCGTGGAGATCGGCACCACCAACCGCACGCATCCGCACGACTACGCCAATGCCATCGGTGCGCGCACGGCAATGCTGATGAAGGTGCATTGCAGCAACTACGAAATCACCGGCTTCACGCGCAGCGTGGATGTGGCCGAGGTGGTGCGCATCGCGCAACCGCATGGCATTCCGGTGGTGGTCGATCTTGGCAGCGGCACGCTGTGCGACCTCACGCGCTGGGGCCTGCCGCGCGAGACCACCGTGCGCGAGACCATCGAGGCCGGCGCCGATCTGGTGACATTCAGCGGTGACAAGCTGCTCGGCGGTCCGCAAGCGGGCATGATCGTGGGTCGCGCGGACCTGATCGCGAAGATCAAGAAGAACCCGCTCAAGCGCGCGCTACGCGTGGGCAAGCTCACGCTTGCGGCGCTGGAGCCGGTATTGCAGTGCTATCGCGATCCGGACACGCTGGCGCAGGCATTACCCACGCTGCGGCTGTTGACACGGCAGCCCGGCGAGATGGCAGCGATGGCCGAGCGTTTATCGCCAGCGGTGCAGACTGCGCTGGGCGATGCATGGCAGGTATCCGCCGTACCCATGGTCAGCCAGATCGGCAGCGGTGCATTGCCGGGTGGGCAGTTGCAGAGCTATGGGCTGGTGATCGGTACACGCGAAGAGGGCAAGCGCAGTGGCCGCAAGCTGCAACAGTTGGAAGCGGCGCTGCGCAGCGTGGCGCGTCCCGTGATCGGACGCATTGCCGAGCATGCGTTGTGGCTGGACCTGCGCTGCCTGGAACCCGGCGACGAAGCTGACTTCGCGGCGCAGTGGCCCGCCGTGGCCGAGGCGCTGCACCAATGATCGTTGGCACCGCCGGCCATATCGACCATGGCAAGACCACACTGGTGCGCGCGTTGACCGGCGTCGACACCGACCGGCTCAAGGAAGAGAAAGCGCGCGGCATCTCCATCGAACTCGGCTATGCCTACACGCCGCTGCCCAATGGCGACGTGCTCGGCTATATCGATGTGCCAGGCCATGAGAAGCTGATCCATACGATGGCTGCTGGTGCCAGCGGCATCGACCTCGCGCTACTGGTCATCGCGGCAGACGATGGCGTCATGCCGCAGACACGCGAGCATATCGGCATCGTCGAGCGGCTGGGCGTCACGCGCGTCGTGGTGGCGCTGACCAAGGCCGACCGTGCCGATGCGGCACGCCTGGTCACGGTGCGCGCGGACATCGACGCATTGCTCTCCTCCACACCCTACGCAGGTGCCACGCTCTTCGCCGTCAACGCCACCGATCCGGACAACGAAGGCGTTGCCGCGCTGCGCGCATGGTTGCACGACGCCGCGCAACATATGCCGATACGCAACGCGCGTGGCAAGTTCCGGCTCGCTGTCGATCGTGTTTTCACACTCGCCGGGCATGGCACGGTAGTGACAGGCACCGTCCTCAATGGACGCGTCAATGTGGGCGACGTCATGGAAGTCGCGCCCGCCGGATTGCCGGTGCGCGTGCGCAGCATTCATGCGCAGCAGCGCGAATCCGGCAGCGGCGTGGCCGGGCAACGCTGCGCGTTGAATCTCGCTGGCATCGACAAAAGCGAGATCCGGCGCGGCGACTGGATCGTCGATCCGGTGTTGATGGCCCCGGTGACGCGGCTCGATGTGCAACTGTCGCTGCAACCTGGTACTGGCGCGCGACTCGGTCACTGGACGCCGCTGCATGTACATCTTGGCGCGGCGCACCGCGTGGCCAACGTGGTGCTGCTCGAAGGTGAAGCGCTGACCGCTGGCGCCACGTCGCTGGCGCAACTGGTCTTCACCGCGCCCGTCTGCGCGCTGGCCGGCGACCGCTTCATCGTGCGCAACGCACAGGCCACGCAGACAGTAGGCGGCGGTATCGTGCTCGACAACGTCGCGCCCGAGCGGCACCGGCGCTCGGCATCGCGATTGGCATGGTTGCACGCCGTGCAGCGCGTGAGCGAAGGCGCGGGATTGCTCACACTGCTCGACCATGCCCCGCACGGCATCGACGAAAAGCGGCTAGTGCAGCTGACTGGTCTTGCAGCCGGCGAATGGGAACTAGCGGATGGCATCGCGCGCGTCGATGACACGCTGATCCTTCCGTCCTTCCTCACGGCGCAGCGCACACGCCTGCTCGACACGTTGGCGTCCTTCCACGCGCGCATGCCCGATGAACCCGGCCTCGCTGCCGGATCGTTGCGCCGCGTGGCATTCGCCGGTACGCCGGTGCCCGATGCGCTGTGGTCTGGCCTGCTCGACATGCTGTTGCGCGAAGGCGCCATCGAGCGGCATGGCGGATGGCTGCGCCTGCCGGGGCAGTCCATCGTGTTCTCCGATGCGGAACAAGCATTGGCCTCGCGCGTGATGCCGCGCGTCGTGGCGGGCGCGTTCGATCCGCCATGGGTACGCGACCATGCCACGGCGCTCGATGTTCCCGAAGAACAGGTGCGCCAGCTACTGCGCAAGCTCGCGCGGCAAGGCACGGTGCATCAGGTAGTGCGCGATCTGTTCTACGACAACGACGCCATTGAAACGCTCGCCCGGATGTTCGGTGCGCTGGCATCGCACGGCCGCGTGGAAGTGATTGCGTACCGCGATGCAACGGGCCTGGGCCGCAAACGCACCATTCAGATTCTGGAGTTCTTCGACCGTGCGGGATACACTCGCCGCGTGGCAAATGCCCGGATGGTGCGGCCCGACAGCGAATGGCGGCCCATGCCGAGGCAAGTCTGACGATCAAGAGGAAGGCATCCGCATCCGGTGATGCGGCCGGGCTTCAAACCCGGTTGGGGGCGCCAGACGTTCCCAGGTAGGTTCGACTCCTGCTGCTTTCCGCCAATATTCTGGTTTTCTCCCCTCTGGTTTTCTCCCCTCTCCCACTTCATGGGAGAGGGGAGCCAACCGCTCACCACTGTGTTTCCCACGTTCCGTTTTCGGCGCCTGTCACCTACCATGCATGAGCAGCTTATCGAGCAGCGATTGGGCAGGTTTCGGGTCCCGAACAACACACCCAGGGGAGCAACATGGACAGACGCAATTTCCTGCGGCTTGGTGCCGCAATTCCGGTTTCCATCGGCGCCGGCGGCATGGCGCCGGCATTTTCCGCAACGGCTTCGAAGGATGCGACGCCCGCATCCGAGGGCTGGCGCGTCTACGAGATGACTACCGAGGTCATGCTGCCCGAATCCCCCGGGGCCGCCACCGTCTGGTTGCCGGTCACCGCCGCGCGGCTCGGTGACTACCAGCGGACCCTGTCGAGCGAGTGGATCGCGCCGGGCGGCCAAGCCCGTGTCACGCGTGCCGGCCCCTATGATGTGGGCATGGTTGTCATCGACTGGCCCCGTCCCACCCCCGGCGCACCGCTGACCGCTCGCATGGTCAACACCGTGGCACTGCGCGACCGCGACGTCGATCTCGGCGCAGCCCCTTCGGCCCGCGCTACGCGCGAATCCCCTGCTGCGCTGCAGGAGTACTTGCGCCCTACGCAGTTGATGCCCACCGACGGCATCGTGCGGAAGACCGCGCTGATGATCACGGCCGGCATGACCGATGACATGACCAAGGCGCAGGCCATCTACCAGTGGGTGGTCGACCACACCTGCCGCGACGCCGCCGTGCGTGGCTGCGGCACCGGCGACGTGGTGACCATGCTGAAGACTGGCGGCATCATGAACGGCAAGTGTGCCGACATCAACGGGCTGTTCGTGGCATTGGCCCGCGCCGCCGGCATTCCGGCACGCGATGCCTATGGCGTGCGTGTCGATACTTCCGCGCTCGGTTTCAAGGCGCTGGGCAAGGCAGGCGATATCTCCAAGGCGCAGCATTGCCGGTCCGAGTTCTACGCGGCCGGCGTCGGCTGGATTCCTGCTGACCCTGCCGATGTCCGCAAGGTGGCACTCGAAGAAGTCCCGGGCGGACTACCGATGACGGACGCCAAGGTACGCGCCGCCCGCGCGATGCTGTTCGGCGCGTGGGAAGGCAATTGGGTGGCCTACAACCACGGCCACGACGTGCGCCTGCCGGGCGGTGGCACGGTGCCTTTCCTGATGTATCCGCAGACGAGAACCGTGGCAGGCATGCTCGATAGCCTGGATCCAGCGGCCTCCGGGTATCGCATCACGTCGCGCCGGGTCGCTTGACCCCGCGCTCCCCTCTACCACTTCGCGGTACACAAGCGGCAGAGGGGAGCCAACCATCCCTGCGCGCCCAAAAAAATTAACAAGATTCCCCTTGAAATGAGATCGATTCCCATTTACTATCCATTCACTGTCTGACGCACGGCACTGCCGAAACCGGACAGGAACAGATTGCAGAGGGTTGTTGGGTAGTGGATGCAGCGTAAGTCAGCCATCACCAACAATGTTCGATACCGTCTTTTGTGGGGACCGCTCCGACACACGGAGCGTTTGGTAGTAGCCAGTCGCAGGAAGATCGGGAAAACATCCAGACCCCGTTTTCCCGATCGCGTCATCCTGCGACAAGCCAGGCCACCTTTTTATTCCGCGCGCCGTGCAGGCACAGCGCGCCGTCCGGGGCGATCCAGTATGGGCCGGCCCGAGCGACTCCCGCCTGATTCCGTCAAGCCCCGGCAGATGGGCCGCCAACCGAATGCGTTGGCGCAGCGCCCCTGCCCCGGATCCACCGATTTGGAGTACCAACCGAGCGCCCGTTCCGGCGCGAGCTGCCGCATGACTACGTCCACCGTGAATTCCGATGCCGTCCCTCTCAAGCGCGCTGGCCTGAAGGCCACGTCGCCGCGCATGCACGTGCTGGAAGCATTTCGCACCAGCAACCGCCGGCACCTGAGCGCGGAAGATGTCTACCGGATACTGCTCGATCACGAAGTCGATGCCGGTCTTTCCACGGTCTACCGCGTGCTGAACCAGCTGGTGCAGGCCAATATCCTGCTGCGCCACAGCTTCGAGTCCGATCACGCGGTTTTCGAGCTCAACGAAGGCGGCCATCACGACCACCTGATCTGCGTGGGTTGCGGCGTGGTCGAGGAGTTCAAGGATGAAGGGATCGAGGCGCGCCAGAAACAGGTGGCTGCACAGAACGACTTCGTGTTGAGAGAGCACATGCTGGTGCTCTATGGGCTGTGCCCGGTGTGCCAGCAAGGGCAAGCAGGATAGCCCTCCAGGTAACGCGCACGTTTCTTACAGAAACGCCATGTGCGGTTACAAACGCGTGCAAACGGTAATACGCCACATCGGTAGAGTGGAGACATGACCTCTCACCCTTGGTGAATACCATGAGCAAGCGCCCCCTCTACCTTTCCCTGATCCTTGCCGGCACTGCCACGCTGGCCGTATCCACTGCCGCGATGGCCCGTGTCGATGTCGACGTCAACCTCGGCGTGCCCGTGGCGCCGGTCTATGTGGCGCCGGCGCCCGTCTATGTGGCGCCCCAGCCGGTGTACGTTGCCCCGCCGCCTCCGCCGCCCGTCGTGTATCGCCCCGGCCCGCCGGTCATCGTGGCGCCTGCACCGGCTGTGGTAATCGGCTGGCATGGCGAACGCTACTGGGACGGCCGGCGCTGGTACGATCGCCACGAGTACCGGCGATTCCACGATCGCGACTACCACGCCGCGCATCGTTACGAGCACGACCGCGGTCCGTGGAACCGCTGATTGGCCTTATGACCGGGCCGCAGCCGGTGCCACCGCCGGCGCGGACGGCCTGAGCACCAGCCAGACCGCCACGCCGATCAGCAACATGCCGCCTGCGTGGGCCCACGACAGCGTTTCGCCCAGGAACATCCACCCCCAGACAATGCCGAACGGCGGAATCAGGAACGTTACCGTCAGCGAGCGCACCGGGCCCAGTTCGGCGATCAACTTGAAATACAGCACGTAGGCGATGGCCGTGCAGAACATGCCCAGGCCGAGCATGGCGGCCCACAGGCCCGGCCCGGTGGCCGGCAGGGTGTTCTCGCGGATCAGCGCCGCCACACTGAACGGCAGCAGGAACAACGCGGCGCCGATCAGGCTGCCGGCTGCCACCAGCCGGTTGTCGAGACCGCCCTGTGCCGTGATCCAGCGGCGCGTCAGGAATCCCGCCAACCCATAGCAAGAGGTGGCCACCAGGCAGGCCAGCGCGCCGAGCAGGACATCGTGCGAAAACACCACCGGTCCCGTGCGGGTCAGCACGGCCACCCCCGCCAGGCCGATCAGCACGCCCGCCGCCTTGGCGCGGGTCAGCTTCTCCGCAAAGAACAGCGCCCCGATCACCACACCCATCAGCGGCGTCATCGCATTGAAGATTGCGGAGTAGCCCGCTGGCAGCCAGAGTGCCGCCACGGCGTACATCACGAAGGGAATCCCGGAATTGATGATGCCGAGCACGATCACCGCCCGCCACTTGCCCTTCATGTCCCAGCGCACGCCCAGGAACGGCAGGCACGCCGCCAGCGTCACGGCACCGATCAACACGCGGAAAAAGGCGGTCGGCAGCGGCCCGAGCACGGGTGCCGCGATCCGGATGAACAGAAAGCTGGCGCCCCAGATAGCAGAGAGCGACAGCAGGCGGATCAATTGAATGGGTTGCATGGGTTCCAGGGGGCGCAATGATGATGAGACAACAAGGAATACTGTTGCAGCCGAGCGACAGAAACGAAAATCCGCCCTGTATTCCGGCAATTGGGTAATGCCCGAGCCGATACGATTTCACTGCAATCCGGGCCGCGAAGCGCGCTGTTTCCGGACATCTGCCAACGGCGCCAATGACGAACACGTGTTCGAGTTGGCCGCCGAACATGCCCGGATATGGGGCAAAACCCACTTATGTGGCATTTTTGCCGCGATTTCGCTTTCGAGTGGCTTACGGTCCTACCCCACCGATGGAGGGGGCAATACCACACCACGTGACATCGCGTATTAGATTCCATTAAACTCTGTTCTGCGCCAGAGTTAATTGACCCCTCCGACGCATTCCCGACAAGCCGCCAGGCAACTGGCGGCTTCTTTTTTTTTCTGGCGTCGCGAAATCGTAAAACCACGTATCGTAGCGACTGCGGCGCGTCCCTGGGGTAGGACGTTTCGCGCACGTTGCATTCCCGCGTCAACCTATTGCCCCGGTTTTGCGTTGCCTGCCTCATGAAACGACAGTTCCTTGGCTTGTTAGCCCGCGTCTACGTCATGCAATTTGCCATGGAGGTGCCAGCCACCGTGGCCATGCTCGCTGAAATGCTCATGGAGTACGGATTCCAGGTGGATATTGGCACCGTACGCCCCTTGTTGCGTGCCCTGCAGATGGAGGGTTACCTCGAAAGCGTGCTGCGCGACGGCATCGGCCGGGTCTACCAGTTGACCGAGCAAGGCCGCGAAGAGCTGGCCAGCAGCCGCAGCCGCATCGACGAGCTGTATCGCAGGCTGCACAACCCTTCGGTCTCGGACGATGAAATGCCGTCCCTTTCCGCCGGCCTGATGGGAAATACCCCCGCCGTCGCCACGAATTCCTGAACCGCATACTGAGCGCCCCCGCTCGCGGAAACCCGGCTGACACACTCGTGTTGGCCGGGTTTTTGTTTTTTCTGGGGAGGACGAACAACGCGGGCGAGGAAAAGCGTACCCGTTTCTGCGTATCAAGCAGCGTGCGCAAAGCCCTTGCCGCCGAGCAGGATCTGGCGCAGCGCGTCCAGGCTGACGGGGTGGCTGAACAGGTAGCCCTGGACCGCGTCGCAGCCCTCGCCGCGCAGGAATTCGAGCTGGGCCCGGGACTCCACGCCCTCGGCCACCACCTGCAGGTGCAACTGGTGGCCCAGCGCGATGATGGCCGCCGCCACGGCCCGGTCATGGCCGGGCGCAGCCAGGTCATCGACAAATGACTTGTCGATCTTGAGCTTGCTGATGGGCAGGCGGGTCAGGTAGCCCAGCCCCGAATAGCCCGTGCCGAAATCGTCGATGGACACCCCGACGCCAAGCTGGCGCACGCGACGGAACGTCTCGACGGTGATATCGCCGCCATCGACCAGAATCCCTTCGGTGACCTCGATGGTCAGGCTACCGGCCGGCAGGTCCGCTGCCTGGAGGCAACGCGCCACCACATCGGGGAAATTGGCTTCGCGCAGTTGCAGCGGCGAGATATTCACCGCTACGTCGATGTCGCGCCCCAGCTCGCGGCGCAATTGCTGGATCTCGCGGCAGGCTGTGGCCAGTGTCCATTCACCGAGTGCGCCGATCAGGCCGCATTGCTCCGCAATCGGGATGAATTCCGAGGGCTGCATCGTGCCGCGCTCGGCCGTTTCCCACGCAATGAGCGCCTCGACCCCCACCACGGACAGCGTACCGACATCAACGATGGGCTGGTAGCGCAACCTGAACTCCTGCTCGGCCAGCGCGCGGCGCAGCAGTGCCTCGATGGTGAAACGCGCCAGCGTGGCCTCGGCCATCTCGCTGGCAAAGCGCCGGAGCTGCGCACGGCCGCTGCGCTTGGCCGCATACATCGCCGAATCGGCGGATTTGAGCAGTTCGGTCAGCGTACTGCCATCGTCCGGGAAAATCGCCATGCCCAATGACGGCGTCACGCGCAGCGACTGCCCCGCCAGTTGCAACTCTTCCGAGACCCGCGCCAGGATCTTGGCCGCCGCCAGTTCCGCCTCGCTGTCGTGGCGCAACCCGCCGAGTACCACCGCGAATTCGTCGCCGCCCATGCGCGCCACCACATCGCGCGGACGCACTGCGCCGCGAATGCGGTCCGCGATCGTGCGCAGCACGTCATCGCCAACGGGGTGCCCCAGTGTCTCGTTGATGTGCTTGAAGTGATCCAGATCGAGCAGCAGCAGCGCCACGCGAGCGCCCTGCCGGCGCGCCTCGGCCAGTACTGCTTCTGTGCGGGCGTGCAGTTCGGTGCGGTTGGGCAAACCCGTCAGTGCGTCGTGCTGGGCCAGATGGCGGATGTATTCGTCCACGCGCCGGCGCTCGGTCAGGTCGTGCGCGATGGCCAGGAACCCGGTATCGGCGCTGCCATCGGTCATCGCCGTCAGCGTGAGGTGCACGGGCAGGCGCGAGCCGCCCTTGCGCAGGTACACCCACTCGCGTTCATCGGGTACGCCGAGACGGGGTTTGGCGATCAATGCCGGAAGCCCGGGCAGGACGGGCGTGCCGATCTCCCCGGAGAGCACACGCGCATGGGCGGCCACTTCGTCGGCGTCATGCAGACTGTCATAGGGCATGCGGCCCACCAGTTCCGGCTCGCCGTACCAGAGCATCCGCTGGCCGGCCCGGTTGATGCCCGTAATCATGCCCGTGGCGTCGAAAGTAATCACGCAGAAGGGCGCCTGATCGAGCAGCCGCGCGTAGCGCATGCTGGCCGTGGCAGCGCTGCGCTCGGCCCGCGCCAGATTCGCACGCAGGTTCACGGCTTCGGCATGGCTGGCCTGTTCGGCCATTTCGCGTTGCTGCCGGGCCTCGCGGCGGCTCCTCGTTACGCGGAGTCCGAGCCATACCGCGACCAGCGCTATGGCCATCACCAACGCCCCACCCGCTGCATCGAGCAGCGCAAGCATGGTGGGAGACAGCGATGGCAAGGTCATGAATCTGGCGACGCGAAAAGGGGGGAAAGACGCTTGCGCCAGCCTTCGAACGGCATGAAAAAGGGGCGGCCCGGCTGGCAAGTTGGGCGCACTATAACCTGCCCCCTTACGCCCGGAACAGTGCGGTCACCCCGGACAGTGGCGGGACACACACTTCGCGGCTTCGGCCATGCCACGGCCACGGCACTTGGCGTTCCTGTGCAGGGCTATCCAGCCGCGCCGGCGGGGTGCAAGTGTCGCGCAAATCGCACGGAGTCAGCGCGTGGAGGCTCGTTTGTCGCGAATGCCTCAAACGGGTGAGCCGTGATAGCTTACGATGGCGTCCGACGTAGCACCGGCGCCCGATCTTCATGACGCGGGCGCCCGTTCCCTTCTTTCGCATGCCCAGGTTCTTGCCATCGCTCAAGGCGCGACTCGCGCTGATCACCACGGTGCTTGCCGCCGTGCTCGGTGGCGGCATTGTCATGGGCTCGCTCTACTACGCCCACCGCGATCTCGAAGAGGCGCTCCAGAATCAGCAGGACTCCATCGTCAAGCTGTCGACCGACCAGCTCGATACGGCCATGGAGGATCGCATCGTCACGCTTGCCCACCTGGCTCCGCAATTGCGCGGCATCCTGGCCAATGCGTCCCACACACGGCCCGATCTGGTGCGCCAGCGTCTGCGCGAGGCCGTGGCACGGACAGTGCCCGTACCCGCCGCCCTCAACGCCGTGATGGTGGCCGATGCGCACGGCACGTTGCTGACCATGGATGGGCTGCCCGCCGATGTCAGCGACCGTCAGTATTTCCGCGAAGCCGAGCGCACCCGCAACGTGGTGGTGGCCGCGCCGCTGCGCGCGCGCACGGACAACTCGCGCGGCGTGCTCGTGGTGGTGCCTGTGCTGGCGGAGTCCGGTGCATTCATGGGATTGGTGGGGGGCTGGCTCAACCTCGACAAGCCAAATTTTCTCGTCGAGATCGGCCATAACCGGCTGGGCATCACCGGCTTCTACTGCCTGGTTTCGGCGGGCGCACAGCCCGTATATATCCAGCATCCCGAGCCCGCGCAAGCGCAGCAGCCGGCCAAGCCGTTCGGCGACAACTGCGGCCTGACCGGCAAAGCCTCCGCATTCGAATTCCTGACGCCTACGCGTCCCGTGATCGCACGGCGATTGATGGCCACCACAGGTTGGGAGCTGGTGGCGGTGCTGCCCGCTCAGGAGGCGTACACACCGCTGCGCCAGATGCAGCAGCGATTCCTGATGATGTCCGGCATCGTGCTGGCCGTGGTGGCGCTGTTGATCTGGCTGGCCGTACGCCGATTGCTGGAGCCGCTCTCGCGCCTGCACCACGTGGTGCGCGACAGCACCGGCGACGTCGATGCTTTCGAGCGCCTGCCGCAACGGCCCCAGCGTGACGAGATTGGCGACGTGACACGCGCCTTCATCCGCCTGATGCGCGATGTTCGCGAACGCGGCCGGCAACTCTCGCGCAGCGAGCGCCGTCTTCGTGCAGTCACCGATACGTTCCCTGCCCTGCTCGCCTTCATCGACACCGACGAGCGCTACCTCTTCAACAACCTGGCCTACGAACGGGCCTTCGGCATTCCCGTAGACCAGGTGCGCGGCATGACGGTGCGCGAACTGCTGGGCGAGGAGCGCTACCAGCGCGCGCGGCCCTATCTGCTGCAGGCGCTCGCAGGCGGCGTGGTGAGTTTCGAAGGCGAGTACCTGTTTCCGACCCACCACTGGATGGAAACCAGCTACCGGCCCGAGTGGAACGAGGACGCCACCCAGGTGGTGGGCGTGCACATCCATGTGCAGGACATCACGCAACGCAAGCTGGAAACGCTGCGTCTCTCGCACATCTCTCGCACCGATCACCTGACGCAGCTTCAGAATCGCAGCGCCTTCGAGACCCTGCTGCAGGACGCCATGGCGCTCAGCCGCGCCGAGCATCGCCTGATGGCATTGCTCTATCTGGACATGGACCGCTTCAAGGCCGTGAATGATGCCTTTGGACACGCCACCGGCGACATGCTGTTGCAGGCCTTTGCGCTACGGCTGCGACGCTGCGTGCGCGAACAGGACCACGTGGCCCGCCTGGGCGGCGATGAGTTCGCGGTCATCCTCCCGGACATCGGCTCGCCGGAAGCCGCCCAGCGCGTGGCCGAAGCCATCCTGGAGTCGGTGGGCCGGCGGTTCTACTTCGACGGCATCCTGGCCGATGTGGATGTGAGCATCGGCGTGGCCCTGTACTGCGGCGCGTCGATCGGAGAAGAAGCATTGATGCGCATGGCCGATGTGTTGCTGTATCGGGCCAAGGCGATGGGAAGGGGACGGTTTGAAATGGGGCCGGAGGAACTTCTGGTTCCCCTCTCCCGCGAGCGGGAGAGCAACCGTGTCAAGCAGGTCGG
>NZ_JBDKXK010000057.1:0-83999 GCF_039710735.1 Cupriavidus sp. DL-D2
CAACAACCTATCGAGGTGTCTGAAAAAACTTGACCAGTACACCCCCAACCCCTCTCCCGCCTTGCGGGAGAGGGGAGAAAACCGGCAGGGGAGCGATTGGCCACCCTCACTCCAACCTGAACCTCGCCTCCTTCACCTCCGCCGAATCGAATCCCACCCGTACATTGAATTCCCCCGGCTCCGCCACGTAGTTCAGTTTGGCGTCGTAGAACTTCAGCTTGTCCTCGTCGATCGGGAATTCCACCACGCGCGTTTCGCCCGGGGCCAGCATCACCTTGCGGAAGTCCTTCAACTCCATCAGCGGTCGAATCGTGGAAGCCACCACGTCCTGCAGATAGAGTTGCACCACGGTTTCGCCAGCGCGGTCGCCAGTGTTCTTCACCGTGACGCTGGCCGTCAGCTTGCCGCCGCGCGCCAGTGTCGGGGCCGACAGGCGCACCGCCGACATGCTGAACGTGGTGTAGCTGAGTCCGTAGCCGAACGGGTAGAGCGGGCCGTAGTCTTCCTCGAAATATTGCGAGGTGTAGTTCGGTGCCTTGCCCGGCGTGAACGGGCGGCCGATGCGCGGTGCGTTGTAGTACGTCGGGATCTGCCCGAGCGAGCGCGGGAAGGTCAGCGGCAGCTTGCCGGACGGATTCTCGTCGCCGAACAGCACGTCCGCGATGGCGTGGCCGCCTTCGGTGCCCGCGTACCAGGTCTCCAGGATCGCGTCGGCGTTCTCCTTTTCCCAGTTGATCGTCAGCGGGCGGCCGTTCATCAGCACCACCACCATGGGCTTGCCCGTGCTCTTCAACGCCTTGAGCAGCGTCAGCTGGCTACCCGGCAGGCCCAGGCTGGAGCGGCTCGATGCCTCGTGAGACATGCCGCGCGTCTCGCCCACGGCCACGACGATGGTGTCGGCACCGCGCGCCACGCGCACGGCTTCCTCGATCATGTCGCCGCTGGACCGCTTGTCCTGCACCACCTCGGGGTTATCCCAGTTCAGGAAGTTCAGGTAGCCCACCACGCGTGCGTCGTCGGTGATATTGGCCCCACGCGCATGCACCACGTTGCCCTTGCCGGCCAGCGCGTCGCGCATGCCTTGCAGCAGCGTGACCGACTGTTTGGGCTTGCCGCCCGCTGACCAGCTACCCAGCATGTCGATTGGCGCATCGGCCAGCGGACCGATCACCGCCACCGTCCCCGACTTTTTCAGCGGCAGCGTCTGGTTGCGGTTTTCCAGCAGCACCAGCGACTTGCGCGCAATCTCGCGGGCCTCGGTGCGATGCAGGCGGCTTTCCGCATCGATGTCGGCCGGGTCGTCCGCGGCCTTGCCGATCCGGCGGAACGGGTCGGCGAACAGGCCCATGTCGTACTTGGCGCCCAGCACTTCGCGCACGGCGTCATCGAGCACGCTCACCGGCACCTCGCCCGATTTCACCAGCGACGGCAGTTGTTCGAGATAGCGCGAATCGGCCATGCTCATGTCCACGCCAGCCTCGATGGCGAGCTTCGCGGCTTCGCGGCCATCGCGGGCCACGCCGTGGCGCAGCAATTCGTCGATGGCGCCATGGTCGCTGACGGTCACGCCCTTGAAGCCCCACTCCTTGCGCAGCAGATCGCGCAGCAGCCATTTGTTGGACGTGGCCGGCTGACCGTTGACCGAGTTCAGCGCGATCATCACGCCGCCCGCGCCCGCGTCGAGACCGGCGCGATAGGGCGGCAGATAGTCCTGGTACATGCGCTGCAGGCTCATGTCCACGGTGTTGTAGTCGCGACCGCCTTCCACGGCACCATACAGCGCGAAATGCTTGACGAACGCCATCACGCTGTCGGCATTCGCTGGCGACGAACCCTGGAAACCCTTGACGCTGGCGCGCGCGCATTGCGAGACCAGGAAGGGGTCTTCGCCAAAGCCCTCGGAGGTGCGGCCCCAACGCGGGTCGCGCGAGATATCGACCATCGGCGCGAAGGTTGCGTCCACGCTGTCGGCAGCGGCCTCGACGGCGGAGACACGCGCGGCTTTCTCGACCACGCCCATGTCCCAGCTCGATGCCAGGCCCAGGCTGATCGGGAAGACCGTGCGATGGCCGTGCACCACGTCATAGGCAAAGAACATCGGGATCTTCAGGCGGCTGCGCATGGCAGCTTCCTGCAGCGGACGGTTCTCGGCGCGGTTCACGGAATTGAACGTGCCGCCCACGCGGCCAGCAGCTAGCTCCTGCATCAACTGCTTGGCGGGCATCTCCGGCCCGATGCTGATCAGGCGAAGCTGGCCGATCTTCTCGTCGAGCGTCATGCGTCGCACGAGGTCGTCGACGAACGCCTGCTTGTCGGCCATCGGCGCGCGGACAGCGGCGGGGGTAGCGGCAACGGATGAAGCGGCAGGTGCAGCGCCGGCAAACATGGGCGCGCAGGCAAGGCTGGCGGCCAGCGCCAGCGAGGAAAGCATTCGCATTATTCGTAGTCTCTGATGGGCAGACTGCCGGAGATTGGCCCCGCCATGGTGCAGCAGGTCCGCGCTCGCGGCTGTCGCCGCGCGTCTGACAGGCACGTCGGGCGAAATCGGTTATTTTTCTGAACTGCGCCGCAAGTTTACAGCCTTACAGTGCCTGCACAGTGCTTAGAATGGCTGATTCGTGGCTTTTTGCCGATGTGAACCTGGAGATTGATTGGTGCTATCCGTTTTTGTTGCCCGCCGCGCCGCGTCGTTTCGTAACCGGATGCAAATTGCCTTGTGGGGCATTGCGTTTGCTGGCTGCGTGAGCGCTGCCGCACCCGTCCACGCGTTTTCGCTCGACGATGTCACGGCGCGTGCCAGGAAGCTGGCGGACCAGCCGTACGCTGCTCCTGTGAGCAACCTGCCGCCCGTATTCGCGAAGATGCAGTTTGCTGACTACATCAAGATCCAGCCGAAGATGGATCAGGTGGAGTGGAAGGGCGATGCCACGCCATTCAAGCTTGGCTTCTACCATCAGGGGATGCATTTCAGCACACCCGTGCGGATCAGCGAAGTCGTGGGCAACCGCGTGCAGGAAATCCGCTACGAGCCGGGCCGTTTCGATTTCGGTGACCTGAAGCTGGACAAGGAAGCCACCAACAAGCTTGGCTACGCGGGCTTCCGCGTGATGTACCCGGTCAACCGGCCCGACAAGCTCGACGAAGTCATGAGCGTGCTGGGTGCGAGCTATTTCCGGGTGATTGGCAAGGGTCAGGTCTACGGCCTGTCGGCGCGCGGGCTGGCGATCAACACCGGACTGTCCGAGCCTGAGGAATTCCCGGCGTTCCGCGAGTTCTGGATCGAACGTCCGAAGCCGCAGGACAAGCAACTCGTTTTCTATGCGCTGCTGGATTCGCCCAGTGCTACCGGCGCCTACCGTTTCGAGTTGAATCCCAACGACAATGCCGTGCTCAAGGTGCAGGCGCGCGTGTTCATGCGCGGTCCCGTGAAGAAGCTGGGTATCGCGCCGCTGACGAGCATGTTCCTGTTCGGCCCCAACCAGATGCGCGACGCCAACAATTTCCGTCCGGCGCTGCACGACTCCAATGGCTTGTCGATCCACACCGGTGACAACGAATGGATCTGGCGTCCGCTGAACAATCCCAAGTACGTGGCGCTGAGCATGTTCCAGGTGAACAACCCGCGCGGATTTGGCCTGATGCAACGTGGCCGCGAGTTCTCTGCGTACGAGGATCTCAAGGACCGCTACGACCTGCGCCCGAGCGCGTGGATCGAGCCGCAGGGCGACTGGGGCCGCGGCAAGGTGGAACTGGTGGAGATTCCCACGCCGGACGAGACCAATGACAACATCGTGTCGTTCTGGACGCCTGACCAGTTGCCGCCGAAGGGCACGCCGATCAAGGCCGACTACACGATCCGCTGGACCATGGACGAGCGCGGCACGGTGACGAAGGACCTCGCATGGGTCAAGCAGACGCTGCGCACGGCCGGTGAAATTACGCAGGCCAACCTGATCCGCCATCTCGACGGCAGCCTTGGCTTCGTGGTGGATTTCGAAGGCGGTGCGCTGCCCAGCCTGTCGTCCAACGCAGTACAGGCATCGTTCAGCGTGGGCGAGAACGCCGAAGTGATCGAAAACGTGCTGCAACCGAACCCGGTGACCAAGGGTTATCGCGTGACGCTGCGCATCAAGGTCAAGGATCCGAACAAGGTGGTGGAATTGCGCGAGGCACTGGTGTCGAACGGCAAGCCGCTCTCGGAGACCTGGAGCTACCAGATCCCGCCCGGCACGGCGCATTCCACGCCGGCGCAGGCGGTCAAGTAGTCAGGTCATCAACCCGGGGCGGAAGCCTCGGGATACAGGCCATGCACGCGGCCGAACAGCCGCGTGAGGCCCATCAGGGCGTCGATGCTCGGGCAGGGCATGCCGAGCGTGCGCCCTATTTCATGCACGGCGCCGACGATGGCGTCGAGTTCGATGGCGCGGCCTGCGTCAACATCCTGCAGCATCGAGGTGCGGAAGGCCCCGATCTTCGCGGTGACCGCGTGGCGATCCTCGGGAGACTGGTCGATGCGGCATCCGATCCGCGCGCCGATGGCTGCAGCCTCTTCCATGGCCGATGTGCAGAAGGCGCGCGTCAGCGGGTCCGCCAGGATCTGATCGACGGTGGCGCCGGTGAAGGCCGAGATCGGGTTCATCGTGAGGTTGCCCCAGAGCTTGAACCAGATGTCCTGGCGCACATTCTCCGAAATCTCCGCGTCGATTCCCGCCTGCGCGAACAGCGCGCCGAGTTGGCGGACACGCGCTGTCGTATCGCTCCCGCCGAACGGTTCGCCGATGATCAGGCGGTTCCCCATCTTGTGATCGACAAGCCCGGGCTCGGGCACCGCGCAGCTCACATGCACCACGCAGCCGATCACCTGTTCGAAGGAGATGGCCGCCGCAATCTGGCCGCCTGGATCGACCGAGGTCAGCGGCCGGCTGCCGAAGCCATCGAGTCCATGGCAAAACCACCACGGCACACCGTTCATCGCGGGCACCACCAGCGTGTGGGGACCGATCAGCGGACGGATCTGCGCAGCCACCTGCTGCAGCGCGGGTCCCTTGACGGCAATGACGACCACGTCTTGGACACCGAGGCGTGACGCATCGTCATCGGCATGCACCGGTGCCTGCACCAGCGTGCCGCGTTCGAGCATGCGCCAGCCATGCGTGCGCAGGGCGGTGAGTGTGTCGCGGCGCGCCAGGGCGCTGACCTGCGCGGCGCCGGAGGCGGCGAGTTTTGTGCCGACCCAGCCGCCAATGGCGCCAGCGCCGACAATGCAAACCTTCATCGAGGACTCCTGTTCAGGCGGGCCTGTGCGCGCAGCGGCGTGAGCAGGTGCGATAGCCCGTTGTGGTCGAGTTCGTGCATCAAGGCCAGCAGGCGGCCAATCTCGCCGGGCGGAAATCCCTCGCGTGCAAACCAGTTCAGGTAGTTGCCGGGCAGGTCGGCAATCAGCGTGCCCTGATGCTTGCCATACGGCATCTCACGGGTCACAAGCAGGAGCAGGGCGTCGCCGTCGGGCAGCATGGCGGGATTTTTCGAGGCAAGGAGCGGGCATTGTAGCGCCGGCCTGACCCGCCGTGGCCTTGCCCGCTCATGTGCTGCCGCACGCGACGCAGTCGGTCGGCGCTTCCTAGTTACACGCCGTGCCCGGCACCGGCTTGCCGGAATTGGTGACGCCCTGGCACGCATCGCCCACCACGAGCGGCGCATCGCCCGATTGCGGCGGCGGCAGCTTGAGCCGGCCGGCTACCGTGCAGCAACTGCGCGGCGCGGGCTGCGGTGCAAGATGGCTCGCGGTCGACATCGCAGGTGGCGCCGCTGCCGCGCCGTTTCGAGATGAGGATGCGGACGGTGCGGGTGGGGAAGACGTGGCCGACGAGGTTGACGAGGGCGACGATCGCGATGCCGCGTCGGCGCTGGCCGGGTCGGCATCGGGCGCCATGCACATGCCCATATGGCAGATCCGCTCGCCTTTGCATTGCATGTCGAACTGGCATCCCTGGGCGGATGCGGGCAGCACCCAGGCCATGCCGATGGCTGCTATCAGCACTGCGCTACGCCGAAACATATCGTCTCCCCAATCGTTGTCCGGGCGGCATTCCGGCTCGCCGTCTCTCGTGAAGACAGTGCGGAGACGCCGCATGACTTCAGCATAGGGCGAGGCCCTTTTGCGCGATTTTGGCTCTGTGGTCTTTCCCACATGAGCGCCCGGCAGGGCGCATGGCGCCGTGGATGACGTGAAGGCGACCTCGGCAGGAATCGCGGTTTTGCTTCACAATAGCGCCTTTACGCCGCACCCGAGACACGCTGGAGCCCCCGAGGCCGGACGCAAGATCCGCCCATCAGCGCGCGGCGCAATGCCAAAACCCAAGTCTCGCGCCCCCTTACATGTCAGCTCCCTCCGGAAATTTCGACAATCTCCCCGAACTCGCCTTGTCTCACGCCGACACGCCACGTGACCGCGCCGCGGACCGCCGCGCATTGCTGGCGCTTGGCGTAGGTAGTTTCGCCATCGGCACCGGTGAATTCGTCATCATGGGCCTGCTGCCCGATGCGGCGAAAGACCTGGCGATCACCATTCCCGAAGCCGGCCATCTGATCAGTGCCTATGCGCTGGGCGTGGTCATCGGTGCCCCGCTGCTGGCCGTGCTTGGCGCACGCTGGCCGCGCCGCAATCTGCTGATCGCATTGATGGCGTTCTTCGCCATCGGCAACTTTGCCAGTGCCATGGCGCCGGATTATGTCTCGATGGCTGCGGTGCGCCTGCTGACCGGCTTTCCGCACGGCACCTATTTCGGCGTGGCCGCACTGGTGGCGGCCAGCCTGGTGGCGCGCGAGCGTCGCGCACAGGCGGTGGGCCTCGTCATGCTCGGCTTGACCACGGCCACGCTGGTGGGCGTGCCCATCGCGGCGGGCATCGGCACATGGCTGGGCTGGCGTGCTGCGTTCGTGATTGTCGGCGCCATCGGCGCGTTGACCGTGCTGCTGGTGTGGCGCTGGGTGCCGTTCGTCCCGGCGGACCGGAATGCCAGCCCGCTGCGCGAACTCTCCGCGCTGGCGCGCAAGCAGGTGTGGCTCACGCTCGGTATTGGTGCGATTGGATTTGGCGGCATGTTCGCCGTGTTCAGCTACGTCAAGCCGACGATGCTGGAAGTGGCGCATATGCCCGCCAGCGGCATCCCCATCGTGCTGGCGCTGTTCGGCGTCGGCATGGTGGCGGGCAATCTCGTCGGCGCCAAGCTGGCGGACCGTGCGCTGATGCCCACGGTAGGCGGCGTGCTGGTGTGGTCTGCGCTGGTACTGGGCGCGTTCGTGTTCACGGCGCCGTATCCGTGGCTGGCGTCGCTCAATGTGATGCTGGTGGGCACGGCCGTTGCGCTCGGCCCGCCGCTGCAGATCCGCCTGATGGATGTGGCGGGCGATGCGCAGACGCTGGCGGCAGCGCTGAACCATTCGGCCTTCAATCTGGCGAATGCGCTTGGCGCGTGGCTCGGCGGCATCACCATCGCGGCCGGCATGGGCTATACGTCCACGGGCTGGGTGGGTGTGTTGCTGGCGCTGGGTGGTCTGGCCGTTTTCGCGTGGTCGCTGATGAGCACGCGCCGCTGCGATCTTACGGTGCCGGCTTGATCGCCTTCTCTTCTGCATGTGTGGCCACCGCATCGGGAGCGCCATGCTCCCGCGCGGCGGCATCGATCACACGATGCACGAATTCGAGCTTGGCCACCACGGCTGGCGAGAGCGTGAACGGATAGCTGTCCGGCGCCCCCAGGCTCCGGTTCAGGCTGTTCAGCACATAGGTCAGCGGAAACCACCGATTCATCAGGCTGCGGAAGCTGGCATCCTCCACCGGCGTCTGGTCGGTCAGCGTGGGTTCCTGCGGACTGTCCGGCTGCAGCACCAGTCCGCATGACACTGCAGTGTCGAGCGTATCCACCATATGGAGGTAGTGCGCCCAGGTCTCGGCCCAGTCCTCCCATGGATGCATCGTGGCGTAGGCGCTGATATATGACGCCTGCCAGTCGGCAGGCGGTCCTTCCTCGTAATGCCGTTTCAAGGCCGCCGAGTAATCGGCCTGTTCGTCGCCGAACAGCTTGCGGAACGGCTCCAGCCGCCGCGTGCCGGCAATCAACCGATTGAAATAGAAATGGCCGACCTCGTGCCGGAAGTGGCCGAGCAGGGTGCGATAGGCTTCGCCCATCTGGTTGCGCGTCTGCTCGCGATGCGCGTCATCGGCCTCGGCAATGTTGATCGTGATGCGGCCGTTGTCGTGGCCGGTCAGGACGGCCTCGTGCGGTTCGGTGGCGGCCAGGAAATCGAACTGCAGGCCGGACGTGGGATCGTCGTCGCGCGACACCACGGGTAATTGCAGCGACAGCAGCGTATAGAGCAGCCGCCGCTTCGCGGTTTCCAGCCGATACCAGAACAGGCGGTTGTCCGGAACGTCGAGGTTGGGAATGGTATGCGTGAGCTGGCAGGCTTCGCACAGCGGACTTTCGTCCTCGGCGGGCACCATCCAGTTGCAGACCGCTTCCACCTGATAGTTGTGGCAACGGCGGAAGCGGGCCCCCTTGGCGTCGGGATGAAGGCTGATCCATCCGGTCTCGTCACTGCCTTCGAACGCCGCGATCTGCGACAGCGCCGGAATGAAACCCAGCATGGCCTGGCAGCGTTCGCAGACCACATTCTCGAAGAACACCAGGTTGCCGCAGCGATTGCAGTGGAAGGTCTTCATGGCACCGGCTCCGACGGGGGTTCCCGAATGCGGAGATGGTGCCTGCTTTGGCCAGAGGTATGCAACCGGGCGCCGTCCTACACGGCGCCCGTTACCGCCTTGTCAGAAGAACGAATCGTCGGACTGGCTGTTGTCGTCGACATAGTCGTCGAGTCCGTTGTCCAGGTTGCCGTTATCGGCCAGCAGATCGTTGTTTCCGTTGCTGCCGTTGTTCCCCGTGCCATCGTCCCCATAGAAGTTGTTGACGACGGTTTCGTTTGGCGAGGATTGGCCGCCGCCCAGGAAGCCGCCACCGCCACTGCCATGGTGGAAGAGGTTCTCGATGCCCTGGAACAGCATCGCGCCACCGGCCACGCCCGCCGCCGTGGTGGCGATGGAACCCAGCGTGCCACCCATCCCGCCACTCAGGAAGCCGCCACGCGCGGGTGCGGCGGCCGGGGCGGGCTGCGCCTGGTATTGCGGCGGTTGTTGCTGATACTGCGGTTGCTGCTGATACTGCGGCGATTGCTGATATTGCGGTGCGCCTTGCTGCGGATATCCGGTGGATGCGCGGCCTGCGCTGGCGCCCCATGCCGAGTCGTTATCGACAAAGCCTCGCGAAGTCCCGGCCTGTGCCGCCTGAAGCTGGCCCTGCAGCGTCTGTATCTGCGCCTGCGCATTCTGCAGCGCGCGGTCCAGCAGCATGGCACGCTGCACCAGCAGGTAGGCGGTGTCGGGCTGGCGCGCGGCGGCGTCGGCAATCAGCGCGGCGGCCTGCGGGTCCTTGGCTTCGGCACGCGCTTGGGTCAGTTGGCTCAGGAAGGATTCCAGTGCTTGCGCGTCTTGGGGGGTCATGGCGTCACCTTTTCGGTTCGGTTGCGGTACGGCTTCAATCTAGGGCCGGAAACTTAAACGAAGCTTAAGACGCCGCGCAAGTCTGCAGTTCATCGCGCTACACTTTGTTTTTCCGATTCGCCTACCCATCTGCCGCCATGACCGGACTGCGCTCGCTCTATCCTGCCATCGAACCTTACGAGACCGGCACGCTCGACGTGGGCGACGGCCATGTCCTGCATTACGAACGCGTAGGCACGCGCGGCGCCAAGCCGGCCGTGTTCCTGCATGGCGGGCCGGGCGGCGGCATTTCGCCCGATCATCGGCGGCTGTTCGATCCGGCGCGCTACGACGTGCTGCTGTTCGATCAGCGCGGATGCGGGCAATCCACGCCGCATGCGTCGCTGGAAGCCAATACCACGTGGCATCTGGTGGCCGATATCGAGAAGCTCCGCGAAAAGCTTGGCGTGGAAAGCTGGCTGGTGTTCGGCGGCTCGTGGGGTTCCACGCTGGCGCTGGCCTATGCGCAAACGCATCCGCAGCGCGTGAGCGAACTGGTGCTGCGCGGCGTCTACACGGTGTCGCAGGCGGAACTGGATTGGTATTACCAGTTCGGCGTGTCGGAGATGTTTCCGGAGAAGTGGGCGCGCTTCCAGGCGCCCGTACCCGAGGCCGAGCGCGGCAACATGATGGCGGCGTATCGGAAACTGCTGACCGGCGACGATATCGACAAGCAGGTGGAGGCCGCCCGCGCCTGGAGTGTGTGGGAAGGGGAGACCATCACGCTGCTGCCGAATCCCGACAACAGCGCCAAACACGACGAGGGTCATTTTGCGCTGGCCTTTGCGCGCATCGAGAACCACTATTTCACGCATCGCGGCTGGCTGGAGGACGGACAACTGCTGCGCGATGCGCACAAGCTGGCGGGCATCCCCGGCGTGATCGTGCATGGCCGCTATGACATGCCATGTCCGGTGCGCTACGCCTACGCTCTGCACAAGGCGTGGCCCGATGCCGATTTCCACCTGATCGAGGGTGCGGGCCATGCGTGGACCGAGCCCGGCATCATGGATCAATTGCTTGCCGCAACCGACCGTTTCGCCAGGCAGGCGAAGGATTAGTCTATTGGCCGTTTGCGCCGTGGCAACCGAACGATCGTGCGCCTATACTGAATTTTTGCTGCGCTGCACCAATGTCTGCATTGTTCGAGACCTTGTTGTTGCGCCGACCGAATGCAGTATTTGGAGAGCACCATGGTTCCTTGCGAACTTTGCAAGAGCCTGCTGGGCCGTCCGGGTTATGTTCCGCCACACCCAAGACTGTTACGAACGGATGACGGCTTGCCGCATGGGCGGCACGCCGGGAAGCAGGTTTTTGTCTACAGATGCCAGCACTGCCAGCAAATGATCGCGCTATCCACGTGCGATGACGGTTCCGATATCTGGACGGGGCACGCCGGCCCCGGCCGATAGCGATATTGGCGCCATCCGCGGCACTACATGCCCAGCGCCGCCATGTTTTCCACGCGCAGGGTTTGCGGCTCCGAGAGCGAGATGTTCGCGGCGCGCAGCCGTTTGAGGATTTCGAACAGCAGGTCGCTCTTGGTGCCCGCCGCAATCCGCGGGCTGCTCACGTAGCCCGTCACACTCAACGTAATGCCGTTCGGCGCCAACTGGCTGAACGTGACCGATGGCGCGGGGATATCGAGGATGGTCTCGTGCTGGTGGTAGACGTCGAGCAGCAGGTCGCGCACGGCCTCGGGGTCGGTGTTGAGCGGGAAGGTGAGTTGCAGCGTGGCCACGCCCTGCGTGCTGTTGCTCATCGTGACGTTGCGCACGTTCTGCGAGATCAGTTGCGAGTTCGGCACGATGACCGTGGAACGGTCGCCAAGCTGAATCTCCGTGGCGCGCACGTTGATGCGGCGGATATCGCCTTCCACGCCGGCCAGGCTCACCATGTCGCCCACCTTCACCGGGCGCTCGGTCAACAGGATCAGCCCCGACACGAAGTTCTTCACGATCTCCTGCAGGCCGAAGCCGATACCCACGGACAGCGCACTGACGATCCACGCCAGGTTTTCCCATTTCACGCCCAGCAGCGACAGCGTCAGCAGCACCAGCAGCACATAGCCCACGTTGCTGAACAGCGTGATCAGCGAAGCGCGTAATCCTGGCTCCTTGCAGAGCTTGGGCAGCATCTCGGCGTCGAGCCAGCGCCGCACCGAACGCAGTAACCAGACGCCGACGATCAGCGCGATGACCGCGTTGAGAATGCGGTCCGGCATGATGTTCATGCTGCGCAACTTCTCGCCGCCGAGCACGGTCAGCAATGTGTTGAGCAGGTCAGCGGGCGTGGTGCCGAAGCCGCCGGTCAGCAGCGCCAGCACCGCCACCAGCAGCAACGCGCTGGCGCCGATACCGGACAGCACTGTCGAGACCTGCTCCAGGTGCGAATCGTCCACGCCGAACAACTGCTTGATCACGCGGCCACTGCGGTGATTCGCCGAGAAGAGCGCCTCGCACGTATCGCGCGTCAGTTGCGTGAGCAGGTACAGGCTGCACAGCACGATATCGAACCAGACCAGTTCATAGGTCAGGAAGCGCGCAAAGCTGATATAGCCGATCAACAGCGCACCGAATCCAACGATCACGATCAGTGTGACTGCCGCGTGGATCAGCCCGGCCAGCGTGGCGCGTTCCTCGGGACGCTCGCCCGCTGCCACCAGTTCGCTGCGCACGCGATTGGCGCGCAGCAACGCCGCACCAATCGTCAGCACCACCACCAGCGACACCAGTCCACGACCGAGCAGCGTCACCTGCACGCTGGTATCGGCCATGCGATTGAACTGTTCGAGCGTGCCCGCGAGCAGCAGCAGACCAGCCAGTACGGTGGGGAAGGGCTTCATCGCCAGCGCCACGGGGTCGGCCAGCGCAGGCAATCGCCATGACGGATGCTGCGTGCACAGCAATGCACGGCCCAGTCCGGCGATCAGCGCGGAGGTCATCGTCAGCTTGGCGATCTCGGCCATCAGGTCCTGCAGGCCAGCCGGTAATTCTTCGCCACCCGTGAACGCCGCATAGACGATGCGCACGGCGACGGCCGTGGTGACGACAGTGGTCAATGCGGTCGCGAGTGCCAGTGCGCTGCGGCGCAAGCGTGTTTCGGGCAACTGGTGCAGGCAGAACCACGCCAGGCCGCGCTCCAGCAATCGCCGCCCAAGCGACCATACGGCCAGCGCCACGGCCAGCAGGAGGATGGTCTTGCCACGCTGCCCGGGTTCCCAGGCTTCGCGCAGCATCGGCTTGATTTCATCGGTGAAGTTGCCGAGCCGCATGCGGTCTTCTTCGCCCAGCTTGAACAGCGGCGTCCAGAACGAGGGATTCAGGATGCTGTCCGAACGCAGCGCGAGCTGATCCTTGAGCCGGCTGCGCTGCAGCTTGGCCAACTGGTCGCGCAGATGGGCGATGTTGTCCTTGCTGTCGGCGGCCTGCTTCAGTTCATCGTCGAGTTGTGCCTTGCGCGCATTGAGTTCGGCGCGCTGGCGCACCACGGCGGGCGCTTCGCGTGCCGTGGCAGCATCGGGTGGCGGGCCGAGCAGGTCCACTTGCGCCTGTATCTGGGCGCGCTGCGGTGTGAGCGAGGCGTTGAGCTTGTCGACATCGTCGTCGAGTTGCCGCAGTGTTTCGTTGAGATCGCCAAGGCGCAGGTCGCCCGACGTGCCGGAGGCCAGCTGCTTGATGCGATCCTGTTCGGATTGCAGGCGCTTGAGTTCGGCGACGGCTTCGGCGTGCGTGAGAACGGGAATCTGCTGCGCTTCGGCTTCGGACGCGGATCGGGCTGCCGACTCGGCAGAGAACGCGACGGGCACTTGCATCAGCGCAGCGATGACGAGGCTCATGACGAGCCAGGAGATACGACGCATGAGGGGGGCGCGGTGGTTGACCGGCCGGGCATTATAAGCAGCGGGGTGAGGTGGTTTCGGCCTCAGGCTGCACAGGCTCACATGCTGTTACATAATCGGTGGTTTGGCCTGCCGCTCTGTTTTCTCCCCTCTCCCGCAACGCGGGAGAGGGGCCGGGGGAGAGGGCAGGCGCATCAAATATCCAAAACAATCGTTTCATGAAGCAAGCCCCAACACGTTCGATGATTAACCGCCAGCCCTCTCCCCCATCCCCTCTCCCGCAAGCGGGAGAGGGGAGTCGGTTTGCGGTCATGGTGATGCTCATCGCGCTCGCTCAAACATCCCAAGCCGCCGATCTCACCGCCGGCCGTGACATCTTCACCACCCGCTGCGCCTCATGCCACCAGGTCGGTCCTTCCGCACGCGGTGCGTTTGGCCCGCAACTCAACGCGATCATCGGAAGAAAGGCGGGCGGCACCGATGACTACCGCTATTCCGATGCGATGAAGACATCGACAGTCGTCTGGACCGATGACACCCTGCGCGCTTTCCTGCAATCTCCCGCCAAGGTCGTGCCCGGCACCAAGATGCGTTTCTGGGGCATGAGCAATGCGCGGCAGTTGGACGACCTGCTGGCCTACCTCCGCACACTGCAATAACTACGCGATGTGCGATTCGAGGATGTCGATCATGCGCTGCGCCAGCGGCGACAGGTAGGCGCCTGCGCGTGACATCACGCCGACGCGGCGGCCGAGGTCCAGCGCATCGGCGCGCAGGGCAATCGGCCGCAGGCTTGCCCGTGTGCTGTTGCCCGTTGCCCCCGCGATGCACAGCATCTCGGTGCCGCGTACGAGGTCGAACAACGTCGTGCTGCCGAAATCGGTCTCCACGCGCAGGATGGGCGCGGGCAAGCCCAGTTCGGCAAACGCCGCTTCGAGTTGTTGCCGCACCAGCACATGCGCACTGGGCAGTAGCCAGTGCTGGCCGACCAGATCGGCCAGTCCCAGGTTCTGCCGTCGATGCAGCGGATGGTCTTCATCGGCCACCACGGCCAGCCGGTCCGTGAACAGTTCCTTCGAAGCCAGCGCGGGATTGGGCTGGCGCGGTAGCGGGGCCACGGCAAGATCGACTTCACCGGCCTGCACCAGATCCATCAGTTCGCGTGCCACGCGCATGGTCAGCCGCAGGCGCGCCACGGGCCGCTCGCGAATCAGTTGCTGGCAGGCGCCCAGCACCAACCCGGTGGGCATCGATGGCGAGTAACCGAGCCGCAGCAGGCCCTGTTCGCCGGTCTGGATGCCGCGCATCTCCTTGAGCGCGTCCTCGTATTCGAGCCGGATGCGACGCGCCCGCTCCAGAAACACCGTACCGGCTTGCGTCACGCGCATGCCGAGCGTGG
This sequence comes from Cupriavidus sp. DL-D2, assembly GCF_039710735.1. Classification (NCBI taxonomy): domain Bacteria; kingdom Pseudomonadati; phylum Pseudomonadota; class Betaproteobacteria; order Burkholderiales; family Burkholderiaceae; genus Cupriavidus; species Cupriavidus sp. DL-D2. The sequence goes on from NZ_JBDKXK010000057.1 coordinate 14,839, forward strand.
TGCGTTCGAATAGCGGCACGCCCAATTGCGCTTCCACACGCTGGATTGCCTTGGTCAGTGCCGGTTGCGTCATGCCCAGCGCCTCCGCCGCCCGCCCAATGCCGCCGTGAGTGCTCACCGCGAGCACATATTCCAGATCCCGAGTCTCCATCACATTCCTGTTGGTTATGCCTTCATTCCCGGCGCGGCATTGTAGTGATGGCTGCCATCTTACAGACTTGGCGCACACGACAAAAACCAAAGGCAAGGAGACTTCCGATGACATTCGCCTATTTCCTGCGGCGCGCGGCGCGCTATTGGGGTGACAACCCCGCCGTGCTGTACCGGGACCGCGTATTGACCTTCCGCCAGTTGGACGAGCGATCCACGCGCCTTGCCAACGCGCTGCTGGCGCTGGGCTTGCGGAAAGGCGACCGGGTGGCGATCCAGTCGCGCAATTGCCCCGAGGTGGTGGAGATCGAATGCGCGCTGTACAAGGCCGGGCTGGTCAAGGCGGCACTGAATCCGCGCTTCACGGCCAGCGAGGCCTCGGACGTGGTGGAGAACTGCACGCCGCGCGTGCTGATCGCCGGACCGGGCTACACGGGGTACTCGGGTGCAACGCCGGGCTTCGGCAGCATCGAACACTATTTCGCGATTGCGGGAAGCACCGCCGGCTACGGCGCCTATGAAAGCCTGATCGAGCAGGGCGCCGACACACCCGTCGACTACGCGCCGCAACCCGACGACCTTGCCGTGCTGCATTTCTCGTCGGGCTCCACGGGCAAGATCAAGGCCGCGATGCAGACCTATGGCAATCGCCTGGCGTCGCTGCGCAAGCTGATCCTGACCATGGACCGCCCGGCGCGTCCCGGTGATCGCCTCGCGCTGATTGGTCCCATCACGCATGCGTCGGGCATGCTGATGCAGCCCTATCTGTTCCTCGGCGCCACGCTGGTGTTGTTCGAGAAATTCGACCCCGCGCAATTCCTGGCCGACGTGTCGCGTCTCAAGCTCACGCACGTCTTCATGGTGCCGGCGATGATCAACATGCTGTTGGCCGAGCCCACGCTGGCCACGGCGGACTTGAGCAGCCTGCGCACGCTGGCTTACGGCGCGGCACCAATGGCACCGGCGCGTATCCGCGAGGCGTGGCAGCGCATCGGCCCGATCCTCTCGCAGGGCTATGGCACGAGCGAATCCACATCGGGCGTGATGCGGCTTTCCACAACCGACCATGCCATCGCGATGGAAACGCATCCGGAACGCCTGGCATCGTGTGGCCGTGCGCTGGGCGAGACCGAAGTGCGCGTGGTCAACGAGCACGGCGAGGAAGTCAGCGGCGACGAGATCGGCGAACTGGTGATCCGCGGTGCCGACGTGTTCCAGGGCTACTGGGGCGCGCCGGAACTGACGCGCGAAGTGTTGATCGATGGCTGGCTGCACACGGGGGATCTGGCGCGCGTGGATGCGGAAGGTTACGTGTACCTGGTTGATCGCAAGAAGGACATGATCATCTCGGGCGGCTTCAACGTCTATCCGAACGAAGTGGAGGCCACGCTGTACCAGCATCCCGATGTGATGGAAGCATGCGTGATCAGCGTGCCAGATGAAACATGGGGCGAGAGCGTAAAGGCCGTGGTGGCGCTGTGGCCGGGCCGGCAGGCGAGTGCTGCGGACCTGATCGGCCATTGCCGCGCGCGCATTGCCGATTACAAGTCGCCGCGCAGTGTGGATTTCGTGGCCGAGTTGCCGAAGAACGCCAGCGGCAAGCTGGCGCGCAAGCTCGTGCGCGAGCAGTACTGGGCCGGTGAAAGCCGCCGTGTGAACTAAGGAGGCGCCACCATGTTCGACCATCTGAACAATCCGGTACTGATCGAAACCCGCGCCGCCGTGCAGCGCTACATCGACGAGGAACTGCGTCCGCTGGAACGCGAACTCGGCCTCGGCAGCGAAGATGCATGGCCGCGCGACGTGCTGCGCGGTGTGTGGCGTCGCTCCAGCGAACTGGGGCTGTATGCATCGTGCCTGCCCGTGGAACTGGGCGGGCGCGGCCTCAATATTGCGGAGCAGTGCGCGCTCAAAGCCGATCTCGCTGCAAGCGGGGCCGCGCTGGCGCCACATGTGCTCGGCGATCTCGGCGGCCCGCCTCGCGTGGGCAATATGCTGAAGTACGCCACGGCCGATCAGGTGGCGCGTTACTTCGAACCCGTGATTCGCGGCCAGAAATCCACGTGCTTCGCGCTGACCGAGCCGCACTCGGGCTCCGACGCGCAAAGCATCCGCACGAGCGCGGTGGTGGATGGCGACGAACTCGTCATCAACGGCACGAAGCACTACATCAGCGGCGCACCGTTTGCGGACTTCGCCATCGTGATGTGCGTGACGGATGCCTCGACCACGCCGCCATCGATCACGGCGGTGCTGGTGGATCTCGACCTGCCCGGTGTGACAGTGAGCACCGAGTATGTGCCGATGTCGGGCCAGCATATCGATGCCGACATCCATTTCGAGAACGTGCGCGTGCCGCGCGCCAACATCTTCGGCGGCGAGGGCAGGGGGTTCAAGCTGGGCATGTCGCGCATCAACGTGAACCGGCTGCTGCATTGCCCGTCGATGCTGGGGCTGGCGATGCGTGCGTACGAGGCATCGGTGGAATATGCGGGACAGCGTCGCCAGTTCGGTGGACCTATTGCGCGCTTTCAGGCCATTCAGCATATGCTGGCCGATATGGCGGCGGCGTTGTGGGCGTGCGAAAGCATGATCGCCCAGACCGCGCTGCTGGCCGATGCCGGCGCGGACCTGCGCATGAAGGCGGCGGCGTGCAAGCTGTTCGTCTCCGAGCGCTGCTTCGAAGTGGCCGACAAGGCGGTGCAGATTCACGGCAACCTCGGCGTGACGCGCGGCCATCCCGTGGAGCAGACCTGGCGCAAGCTGCGGATGTTCCGCATCTTCACGGGTACCAGCGAGATCCAGCGCAACACCATCGCCAAGGCCATCCTCGACCCCGCTTCGGCCTGACCAAGACCCACGGCGACGCGGCATCAGACCGCGCGCCGGCCATAACAGGAGACCAGACATGAACCGACGTCAGTGGCTTGCCACGACGGGCGCCGCCGCATTGGGCGGCATCGTGACCCGCACCGGCTTTGCAGCCGCCCCCTCCGCCAACTATCCTTCGCGCCCGATCCGCGTGATCGTGCCGTTCATCGCCGGCACCGCGCCGGATTCGATGGCCCGTAGCCTGACCGCCGAACTCGGCCCGATGCTCGGCCAACCGATGGTGGTCGAGAACATCGGCGGCGCAGGCGGCATCATCGGCGCCCGCGCATTGAAGCGTGCCGAACCCGATGGCTACACGCTCGGCGTGTTGGCCAACCAGCACGTGATCAACGTTCACCTGTACCGCGATCCGCCGTACGACGCGGCCAAGGATTTCACGGCCATCTCGTCGGTATCGGGCGGCCCCGTGGTGCTGGCTGTACCCGCTTCGTCGCCGTACAAGACCGCGCGTGAACTGATCGACGCGATGAAGCAGAAGCCCGGCGCACTGAACTACGGCTCGGGCGGCAAGGGCGCGGTGTCGCACCTCGCCGTGGAAAGCCTGCTGCACCAGACGCACACCAACGCCGTGCACATCCCCTACAAGGGCGCCAGCGAAATCCTGACCGCGATGATCAGCGGCCAGACCCAGTTCGGCATGCCCGTGCTGGCGACGGCGGCGCCGTTCCTGCGCAACGGACAGATCCGCGCATTGGCGGTGTCATCGGCGGCTCGCTCGGTCTACTTTCCGGATGTGCCGACGCTGGGCGAGGTACTGCCGCCAGGGTTCGTGCTCGATAACTGGAGTGGGTTGTTTGCACCAGCGGGTTTGCCTGCGGCGCTGACGAAGCGGCTGTTCGATGCGGTATCGACATTGCAGGCGAGCGGCAAACTCGATGCGACGACGAAAGCGAATGCGGGGGAACTGAGGAAGAGTGAATCGCCGGCGCAGTTTTCTCAGATGGTGGCGGCTGAGAATGCGCGGTATGGGAAGTTGATTGCGGAGATTGGGATGCGGGGGGAGGTGGGGTAACGAACGGACTGCTGGAAAGAAAACCCCCCCTGGGGAAAGGCCAGGGGGGGTTTAATCTTAAAGCTATCAGGTCGTACCGTCGCCTGTGCCCGGAGTGCCCGAGCCGCCGCCAGCGGCCGCCGGTGCAGCGCAACCACCCGGAATGTATGCCGCGTTCCAACCGGCGCCGGCGCCCGTAATTGTGCAGCTCCACGTACCATCGTTGGCGCGGTTCCAGCTGATCTTGGTTCCAGCGATCGACGTGGAAGCCGAATTACCCAACGTACCGGTCAACGTATCCGTAACCGCAGTCAGGTTGGAAGTAGGCATCCCGTCGCCTGTGATGAGGCTCGACTTCGTGCCACCCAGCAGGCATGCTGTTGCTGAGCCAGCTGCGCCCGTCTTACCGTCAGTAATACAACCCTCAGCTGCCGTACGCAGAGCCGACAGTTCGCCCACCACACGCGAAACTTGCGACTTGGCAACGTAGTTCTGATATTGCGGAATCGCAATAGCAGCCAGGATACCGATGATCGCGACCACGATCATCAGTTCGATCAGCGTGAAACCCTTCTGGACCCGTTGGTGGATTCCCATCCGTGCTTTTTTCATGGAATTGACCCCTGTAATTTGTAGAGAACAGCGTGTTGCTGTCGGGAATCAATAGAGCAACAGGTGTGCCAGGGTCCAAAACCGCCCGTATCGCCCCTTTATCGGCATCCAAGGACAGAAATGTGAGATTTCTTGTCAGGTGTAACCGAATGTATCTGTCGAAATTTGTCACCCCACGGGCGAGGGGTGAGGCGAATGATGCATAAATTGACGGTTTTTGTCAGCGAGAAGTGACCGGTAAATCGCCTTTAACTCTGATCTTAGCGAGGCTGAAAGACGATCACGGCCATGCCAGCGACGGCGATTGTGACACCTGTCATATCCCAGACGGAGGGCCGGACGCCGTCTACCAGCCAGAGCCATGCGATGGCAACCGCTATATAGATACCGCCATAAGCGGCATAGACCCGGCCCGAGGCGTCGGGATGCAGTGTGAGCAGCCAGGCAAAGACGGCGAGCGAGATGGCGCCGGGGAGCAAGAGCCAGGGGCTGCCATTCTGGCGCAGCCAGAGGTAGGGCAGGTAACAGCCGAGGATTTCGGCAAGGGCGGTGAGGAAGTAGAGGGATACGGTTTTCATTGATGCTGTTCGTTGATGCGTGTTCGCGCGATTCCTGAATCGACCACTGGTTTTCTCCCCTCTCCCGCATCCCTTGGTTTTCTCCCCTCTCCCGCTTTGCGGGAGAGGGGCGGGGGTGAGGGCCAGCGGTGCAAATTTCGATGTGGTTGGCAAGCAGAGCCTCCAGCCCTCTCCCCCAACCCCTCTCCCGCTTTGCGGGAGAGGGGAGTCAAAACAGAGAGGGGGTGTCAAGCTCCCACCGCCCCTTTCAACGCCGCCACCATCCCCGCCACCATCTCATTCACCTCCGCCTCCCGCCGCCACATCACCCCCACCGACGGCAAATCCCAGCTCAGCGAAAACGGCAGCGTTGCCGCATCGCCCAGTTCAGCCAGTTCCGCCGCCACGGCGCGCGGCACGATGGTAATGGTGTCCGGCTGGCTGCGTAGCAGCGTCGCCATCGGCTTGATCGAGTAGGTTTCGACGATGGGCAGCGGTGGTGCAACACCAGCTACTGCGAACATCGTGTTGATGGTGCGGCGGACCGGCGTATGGGGCGGCGGCAAAATCCAGTCGAGTTCGGCCAGCCGTTTCCAGTCGAGTCCAGCGCGCGTCAGCCGCGCTCGCGCCTGCGACGGTACCACGAGCACGGGTTCTTCCCGATACAGCGGCTGCTGCATGATGTCCTCGCCGGTCACGTAGAACGAGCGCGCGATCACGCAATCGAGTTCGTGGCCGCGCAGCGCGTTGACGAGTTCATCGGTGGTGCCCTCGCGCACCAGCACCGAGATACGTGGCGACTGTCCCAGCCCATAGGCCAGCGCGGCATCGAGCACCGCGCGAGCCGTGTAGGGAATCACGCCGAGCCGCAGTCGTCCGCGCCCGCCCGCCTCGATCACGGCCAGTTGGCGGCCCAGTGCATCGGCATCGGCCAATGTCGTGCGCGCATGAGCGAGGACCGCGTCGCCCGTGGCGGTCGGCTCCAGTCCGTTGCGCGTGCGCGTGAACAGCGGCGTCATGAAGATGTCCTCGATCTCGCGCAGCGCCTTGGTCACGGCGGGCTGCGACAGGTTCAGCTCGGCGGCGACACGCGAGATCGAACGTTGACGTTCCAGCGCCAGCAGCAACGGCAAATGCCGCAGGCGCAGGCGCGACACAATCTGATGCAGCAGCTTGTCAGTAGCGATGGGCATAGGGGCGCGAATCAGCAAAGTCGTATAACCGAATGGTAATGCAACGATAAGTTATTCGATCTTGGCAGTTATTTTCCCTGCCTATACTCGAATCACAAGTCAATTGCCTGCAACAGGAGTCATTCACCCATGTTCACGACACGCCCCGAGATCGTCGGCACGTTCGGCGTTGCTGCCTCCACGCACTGGTTGGCCACGCAAACCGCGATGGGTGTGCTGGAGAAGGGCGGCAATGCCTTCGACGCCGCCGTGGCGGCTGGTTTCGTGCTGCAAGTGGTGGAGCCGCACCTGAACGGTCCGGGCGGCGAAGTGCCGATCCTGTTCTGGAGCGAGCGCGAGCGCGCGATGCGATCGGTCTGCGGCCAGGGTCCGGCTCCGGCACTCGCCGATCCGGAAGCGCTCCTCGCGCAGGGCATGGAGATGATGCCCGGCATCGGCCTGATGCCCGCCACGGTGCCCGGCGCGTTTGGCGCATGGATGACGATGTTGCGCGATCACGGCACGTGGTCCGTGGCCGATGTGCTGGCACCGGCCATCGGCTATGCGCGAGACGGCTTTCCACTGGTGCCGCGCATCTCGCAAGCCATCCTCGCCGTGCAGTCGCTGTTCCGTGACGAGTGGCACAGTTCCGCGCAAACCTGGCTGCCCGATGGCAAGGTGCCGCGCCCCGGCGCACTGCACACGCTGCCGGTGCTGGCCGATACCTACACGCGTATCGTCGAGATCGCGCAGTCCAAGAGCGATACCCGTACCGGCCAGATCGAAGCCGCGATGGATGGCTGGTATCGCGGTTTCGTGGCCGAAGCCATCGACGCCTATTGCAAGGACACGCCCGTGCGCGACACCACGGGCGAGAAGCACACCGGCCTGCTGCGCTATGACGACATGGCGAACTGGCGGCCCGTGGTGGAAACGCCGCCCACGCTCGACTTCGGCCGCTACACCGTGGCGAAGTGCGATATCTGGAGCCAGGGCCCGGTCTTCCTGCAGCAACTCGGCATGCTGCGCCACGCAGGACTCGACGCCCACGCGCCCACGTCGCCCGAGTTCGTCCACAAGATCGCGGAGGCTGCCAAGCTGGCCATGGCCGACCGCGCCGCGTGGTATGGCGATCCGCTGTTCGAAGACAGCCATCTCGGCGCGCTGCTGAATCCGCATTACCTGGCCTCGCGCGCCGCGTTGATCGGTGATCGCGCCATCGCGACGATGCAACCCGGCACGCTTGGTGGCCGCGCGCCGCGCATGCCAGACCTCGCCGTGGCCGAGCGCACGCTGGCCGAAGCCGATACGCGCTTCGGCATTGGCGAGCCGACTTTCGCCGCGCTGCCCCCGGTGGCGGAATGGGCGGAGCGTGAAGTCTTTGTCGGCGATACCTGCCATATCGACGTGATCGACCGACACGGCAACATGGTGGCGGCCACGCCGTCAGGCGGCTGGCTGTCGTCGAGCCCGACGATTCCGTCGCTCGGCTTCGCGTTGAACACGCGGCTGCAGATGACCTGGCTCGAACCGGGCCTGCCCAATACGCTGGCACCCGGCAAACGTCCTTGCACCACGTTGTCGCCATCGATGTGCCTGCGCGATGGCGAACCTTACATGGTGTTCGGCACGCCCGGTGGCGACCAGCAGGATCAATGGTCGCTGGCCTTCTTCATGCGCCACGCCGTACACGGCATGAATCTGCAGGAAGCCATCGACGCACCGGCCTGGCACGTAGACCACTTTCCGCAATCGTTCTGGCCGCGCCAGACCACGCTGAACCGCATCACCGTCGAAGGCCGCATGCCAGCGCAGACCATCGATGCGCTGCGCGCACGCGGGCACGAAGTTCGCGTAGGAGAAGACTGGTCCGAAGGCCGCATGTCTGCGTGCACGCGCGAGCGCGATGCAAAGGGCCGGCTGGTGCTGCGCGCCGGTGCCAATGCGCGCGGCATGCAGGGCTATGCCGTGGGCCGCTGAAGGATTACTACAACGCTGAAGACAGAAGGGGAGTTGCATCATGAAGTCCGTATTCAAGGCGCTGCTGTGCGGCGTGACTGCTTTGTCCGCATCGTTCGCCGGCCTCGCCGGCGCGGCCGATGCGTATCCCACCAAGCCCATCACGCTGATCGTGCCCTGGGCGGCTGGCGGCTCCACCGATATCCTCGCGCGCGTGCTGTCCGAGCATCTGACGAAGTCGCTGGGCCAGCCGGTGATCGTCGACAACAAGCCCGGTGCGTCGGGCAACATCGGCTCCGCGATGGTCGCGCGTGCGCAGCCCGATGGCTACACGCTACTCGTCGGCTCGATGAGCACGCACGCAATGAACCCGGCGCTGATGGCCAACATGCCGTTCAAGGGCGTGGACGATTTCACGCCGCTGGGTCTGCTGGCCTACGTGACCAATACGATGGTGGTGAATCCGTCGGTGCCGGCGAACAACGTCAAGGAACTGATCGCCTACGCCAAGGCCAATCCCGGCAAGCTGGCCTATGCGAGCGCCGGTCCTGGTTCGACCAATCACCTGAGCGCGGTGCTGTTCGAGAAGATGGCTGGCGTGCAGATGCTGCACGTACCGTACAAGGGCGGCGCGCCTGCCGTGGTGGATACCGTGGCAGGGCAGACGCAACTGCTGTTCTCGGCCGGCACGCAGACGCTGCCGCACGTGAAGGCTGGCAAGCTCAAGCTGCTGGCCGTGACGGAGGCCAAGCGCTCGCCGCTGCTGCCGAACGTGCCGACCGTCGGCGAAACGATTCCCGGCTATGAACTGGCCGTGTGGTACGGCGCGTTCGGTCCAAAGAACATGCCCGCACCGCTGGTGGCAAAGCTGAATTCGGAAATCAACCGCGTGATGTCGCTGCCCGAGGTCAAGGCCAAGATGGATGGCATCGGCGTGGAAACCGCGACATCGACGCCGCAGGAATTCGGCAAGATCCTGCGCCACGATGCCGTGCGCTACGGCAAGCTGATCAAGGAACTCGGCATCCAGGGGGAATGATGGCGAGCGTCGATACGTTGGGCCATTGGCAGACGCATCTGCATCCGCTGTTCGATCGCCTGCGCGGTGCGGCCACGCCCGAGGCCGTGATGGATGCGGTGGGACAGGCCACGCTGGAGATCGTCGGGCCGGGCCTGCTGACGATCAATGCGTGGCATGCGGACAGTGGCGAGATCGAACGCCTCTGGTCGTCGGACCCGCTTGCCTATCCCGTCGGCGGCAAGAAGATCAAGGGTGACACGGCCTGGACGCGTCAGTTGCTGGTGCGTGGCGAGGTCTTTGTTGGTGAGGGCGACGAGGCGCTGGCTGCCGTCTTCGACGACATCGCGGTCATCCGGGATCTGGGGTTGAACGGCGTGGTGAATGTGCCGCTGTGTCATGGCGGCCGGGTGATCGGGACGTTCAATTACCTGGCTGGCGTGGACGCTTGGACGGCCGAGGATCTGACGGCGTTGCGGATGCTGGGGCAGATGGTGGTGGGGGCGGTGGCTGGACGCTGAATACCCACTTGTTTTCTCCCCTCTCCCGCGCAGTGGGAGAGGGGCGGGGGAGAGGGCCAGCGGTGAAAATTGCGACAACATCGGCAAGCAGAACCTCCAGCCCTCTCCCCCAACCCCTCTCCCGCAAGCGGGAGAGGGGAGCGCATATCTGCGGGAGAGGGGAGACAACAAGCGCATAGCGAACGCCTTCGGCGTTCAATCCGACGTACTGGCACTCCAGAACGCCTGACTCACCACGCTCGTCCCACCTAACCGGGCCACGATCGTGTCCAGCACGTCGCCATCCACTGACGTCGCTGCCAGCACCGCTTCGATCTCCACGTCCTGTTCCCCGAACGCGCGCACTTCCAGATCTCCCGTGGGATATTGCGCGGCCTCCAGCGCTTCTTCGAGCAAACGCATCGCAGTCTTCTGATACGACCGCGCCGTGATCACATGCACGGTGTGCGTGACTTCCACGGCGGGCGTGTCGAGTGGCTGACGGTTGATGCGGTCCACCACGGGGCGCAGCAGTGTATTGGCAGCCAGCACGAACAGCGCGCCGATGCCGGCCTCGACGATCAGATCGGCGCCAGCGCAGGCGCCTACCGCCGCAGACCCCCACAAAGTGGCCGCCGTATTCAGCCCGCGCACATTCCCTTCCTCGCGCATGATCACGCCAGCGCCGAGAAAGCCGATACCCGATACCACATACGCCACCACACGCACCGCCCCCTCGGGACCGGTTAGGTGATTGGCCATATCGACGAAGATCGCCGCGCCCACGGCCACCAGCACGTTGGTGCGCAGGCCGGCCGTGCGCTGGCGATACTGGCGCTCGAAACCGATGATGCCGCCCAGGATGAAGGCGGCGGCCAGGCTGATCGCGGTGTCGAGCAGCGATTGCGGATTGATGTGCTGCAGGGCTTGGAGGGACATGGGCGGTATCCGTTCGGGCCAGAAATTGGCGCGATTGTGGCACAGCCGCGTGTCGATTCCCCCAAACCGTGGGATCAACCCCAGCTTCCCGTTGCCAGCGCCTGCGGCGATTCGCCGCCCGGGATGAAATCCCAGCGCAGTGGCAGCGCACGGGCGCGTCGCACGATGGTCTCGGGCAGAAAGCGCCAAAGTAACTGCGCGCGCTCGAACCGGGCGATGTCCGGGGAGTCGGTAAGCACTTCGGCGCGGCCCGTCATCTGCAGCAGTTCGCCGGTGGCGTAATTCACAAACACGAGTCCCGCCACGGGATTCACCATCAGGTTGCCGAGCGTGTTGAAGAACGTATTGCCCGGGAAGTCGGGAATCGTCAGCCCGCCATCGTCATCCACGCGCACAAAGCCCGGCTTGCCGCCGCGATGCGAGACGTCGACCTGCCGCTCGCCATCCGCGAGATCCACATACGACGCTACGAAAAACGAATCCGAAGCACGAATCAGCTTGCGCGCATGGTCGTCGAGCGCAGTCATCGCCTGCGGCGGCGTATCGGCCGGTTCCGCCGGATCGCGCGTGAACGTGAAGTCGCGCTTCTGGATGTACTGCGGGCAATTGCCGAAGCTCTGTCCCACCTCCACGCTGAAATGCTGCGCATCGTCGCGCCGCACTGTGCCATTCATCCGGTTGCGCCGACGCGTGGCCGGTTCGATGCCGAGCATTCCGATGGGGTCGCCATCCTCCATGCCCGCATCGGCGGGATCGGCGGCATCGCGCACCAGCGACATGTCGAGCACGCGCGGATCGGGCGAGTGCATGAAGCCCGGATGCGCGGCCCGCACGGTGGCCCAGGGGCGGCCATCGGGTGCCACGGTGCCGATCACGATCGATGGCAACTGATGGAAAAAATCGCGATGCTGGTCGGGCATGAAGGGGCGCACCACGCGCGTCCCCACTTCCGCGAGCCGTTCCTCCATGCCTGCGTGGGCTTGCAACACGCGCTCACCGGCATGCCACGGCGTGCCCGGTTGGCGTTCCACTTGCGATGGCGAGTGCGAATTCGAATGCGAGGTCATGTCAGGCTCCAGTCGAGGAACGTGCGGCGATTCAATGCGGTTCAGTACAACTCAGGCGGCCAGGCCGACTGGCGTCTGCTGGAACGGCACAAAGCCGGGCAGCGCTTCCACACGTGCCAGCCACTGGCGCACGTTGGGATAGCCAGCGAGATCGACGAAGCCCTCGGGTGCGCGTGCCGTGTAGCTGTACAGCGCCACATCGGCGATGGTCGGATGATCGGCGGCGATCCACTGATTGGCGGCCAGGGCATCGTTCATACGGCCCAGCACCAGATGGGCGCGGGCGATGGCCGCGTCGGCGTCGACGGGGGCGTTGAAAACCGTCTTGAGCCGCGCGGTGGCGGGTCCGAAGGCGATATCGCCAGCGGCCACCGACAGCCAGCGCTGCACGGCTGCCGCCGCAGCGGGCGATTCTGGCAGCCAGTCGGTGCGGCCCAGCTTCTTGCTCAGGTAGACCAGGATCGCGTTGGAATCGCAGACCACGGTCTCGCCATCGACCAGCACCGGCAACTGGCCGAACGGGTTGAGCGCGAGAAATTCGGGGGCCTTGTGGGCGCGGGCCGCCAGATCGAGGTCGATCAGTTCGACGGGCTGGCCGAGCAGCGCCAGGAACAGGCGGGCGCGGTGCGAGTGTCCGGAGAGGGGGTGGCCGTAGAGTTGCATGGCGAGGCGTCCTGGAGTCGATTGTTGCGGTGTCCGGTATGGATGCCGCGTTGGAATCGACTATAGAGGTGCCTCCTCCGTTGAAAAACGGTCGGCGCGGGAAGGCACTCTTCTGAATTCAGGAAGAATCAAGAAAAATCAGCGCGCAGGATTCAGGGCAGGGGAACTGCGCAGGGTATCCACGGCCAGATCGATAAAGGCGCGCACCTTGTGCATGGCATGGCGGCCTTCGCGGTGGATGATGTTGATGGGCAGCGGCACCGGCTCCACATCCTCCAGCACCAACTGCAGCCGGCCGTCGCGCACTTCATCGGCCACCTGGTAGGACAGCACGCGCACCACGCCGAAACCGGCAACCGCCGCGGCGATGGCCGAGTCATTGGTGGTCGTGGACATGCGCGGCGCCACGCGTATCGGCAACGGTTCGCCGTGGCGCTGGAACCGCCACTCGGGCAGTGTGGAAATACCGGTGGTCTGGATGATGGTGTGTTGCGCGAGGTCCTCGGGCGTAGCCGGGACACCATGCCGTGCGAGGTAGGCCGGCGAGGCGCAGGTCACGCGCCGCACGTACCCCACCGGAATGGCCTGCAGCGATGAGTTCGGCAGCGGGCCGATGCGCACGCCCACGTCGATACCCTCGTCGATGAAGTTCACAACCCGGTCGATGAACAGGCAATCGACATCCACCTCGGGATAGCGATTCAGGTACTCCACCACCACCGGCGTGACATAGTGCCGGCCGAACAATACCGGGGCCGTGATCGACAGTTGCCCGCGCGGCGCCGTGTGTGCGCCGGCAGCGGACAATTCCGCATCGTCGATCTCGCCGAGGATGCGCCGACAGTTCTCGAAATAGGCCACCCCGGTAGCGGTGGGCCGCACCACGCGCGTGGTGCGCGTCAGCAGCCGCACGCCGAGGTGGGTTTCCAGCTCCGTGATCACGCGGCTGACCACGCTCAACGACATATCCAGCCGGCGCGCGGCAGCCGTGAAACCGCCGCTTTCCACTACGGCCACATAGGTCTTCATTGCCTGAAGCCGGTCCATGCCGCGTGCCTCAGTGCGGGGGGTCTTCGAACGTGGGACGGGTGGGATCGTCCGCACCGTTCAGGTCCCAGCAGGCGATGAACAGCGCCGCCACCAGCGGACCGATCACGAAGCCGTTAAGTCCGAACAGCGCCATGCCGCCCAGCGTGGAAATCAGCACCACGTAGTCCGGCATCTGCGTGTCCTTGCCGACCAGGATGGGGCGCAACACGTTGTCCACCATGCCGATCACCAGCACGCCAAAGCCAATCAGCACGCAGCCTTTCCAGATTGCGCCGGTGAGCAGGAAGTAGACGGCCACGGGTGCCCAGATGAGGCCCGCGCCCACGGCCGGCAGCAACGACAGGAACGCCATCACCACGGCCCATAGCAGCGCGCCCTGGATGCCGAGGATCGCAAAGATGCCGCCGCCGAGCATGCCCTGCACCAGCGCCACGACGATATTGCCCTTGACCGTGGCACGCACCACCGTCGTGAACTTCTGCATCAAGTGGGTCTTGTGACCGGCGCTGAGCGGTACGGCCTGCCGGATCCGGCGCGCCAGCGTGGGGCCGTCGCGCAGCAGGAAGAACAGCAGGTACAGCATGATGCCGAAGCTGATCATGAACTGCGCCGTGTTCTGGCCGATGCTCAGTGCCCGCGTGGCCAGCGTCTGGCTGGCCTGCAGCGCGCTGGCACTGAGCTTGTCCTTGACGTCGGAGATGCTGGCGAGATCGGCTCGCGCGAGGATGTCGCGCACAAAGGGTGGCAGGGCGTCGGCGGCAGACTGGAAGTAGTGGCCGAAGTTGATCTGGCCCGAGCGGATGCTCTCGTAGAGGTTCACGCCTTCCCGGATCAGCGAGGCCGTGATGAGTGTCATCGGCAGGATCACCAATACCAGTACCAGCAGCAGGGTCAGCAGTGCCGCCACGTTGTTGCGGCCCCGCAGGGCTACCACCAGCCGCCGTTGCAGGGGCGCGAAGATGATGGCCAGCACCGCGCCCCAGAACACCGCACCGTAGAACGGCAGCAGGATCCACGCAAATGCGATGGATACCACCGCCAGGAGCAGCAAGAAGACCTTGTGATGCAGACCGGAAGATTCGGTCATGGGCGATTCCCTATGTCGGACGAAGCCAGGCGCCATTCTACGATGCCGGCTGCGTCGCTTCTGTCTGGCGGCCGCCTACATGTCTGTGGCAGGTATGCGCACATGGAATGTCTGGACAACCGGCTGGCTTGCCGCGTCAACAACCCCATCGAGCAAGGGGTGAACAGCATTTCGTCGTGTCCAGGCAACAGTTGGTTTTGGGACGCAAAGATTATCCCCGTCTTTTATTTCAAGACAGACTTCCGCGAACAATTATCATTTACATTCCTCCCTTTCGTATCGCTATCGTTACAAGGAAGGACCGATCATGAATTCGAGCCGCCGCGGCCAGCAGCCCGCCGTTCCTCAATCCGCATTGTGCGCAACGGCGGTGGCCGTCGCGATGCTCTGCATGGCGCCGCTTGGGGCACTCGCCCAGCAGGCCGAGGGGGCAGGGGAATCTGCCGGCAACGAAAAAATGCTCGAAACGGTGTCGGTCAGCGGTAACTGGCTTGGTACGGGCCTGCAGAACAGCGTGAAGACGTTTGCCGGCGCGCGCACCATCGTCGACGAGAAGCAGATCGAGCAGAGCGGTGCCACCAACATCGGCGATGTGATGCGCCGCATCCCGGGCGTGCAGTCCACGGACAACTCCGGCACGGCGGGCAGCTCGATTTCGCTGAACATCGGCGTACGTGGCCTGACGGGCCGCTACACGCCGCGCTCGACAGTACTGCTGGATGGTATCCCGATGGCCGTGGCGCCTTACGGCCAGCCGCAACTGTCGTTCGCGCCGGTGAGCCTCGGCAATATCGAATCGATCGACGTGGTGCGCAGCGGCGGCGCCGTGCGCTACGGCCCGCAAAACGTGGGCGGCATCATCAACTTCACCACCAAGCCGATTCCGGCCGGCCCGGGCATCACCGGCGACGCATCGGTGCGCGAGAACATCTACACCGAAGGCGGTGGCAAGAACACCCAGTACGACGCCTTCGTGGGCACCACGCTCGACAGCGGCCTCGGGATCGCGCTGCTCTACTCGGGCATGACCGGCCGCGACTGGCGCAAGGGCAGCGACGACGACGTGAACGATCTGGCGGTGAAGTTCGCGTACGACATCACGCCGACGCAGCAGGTCTACGGCAAGCTCTCGTACTTCGACGTGAAATCGAAAACGCCGGGCGGCCTGACCGTGGCCCAGTACAACGCCGATCCGTTCCAGAACACGCGTCCCAACGACTACTGGAGCGGCAACCGTTACGGTTTCGACCTGGGTTATCTGAACACGATCTCGGCGAATCAGGAGTTCGAGATCCGTACCTGGTACAACGACAGCTACCGCCAGAGCACCCTGCAGCAGACCGCCACCACCGCTTCGTTCCAGCCGCGCAACTACAACACCTTCGGTATCGAGCCGCGCTTCACGCAGCGTTTTGGCGTGGGCCCGACCACGCATGACGTGACGGTCGGCTATCGCTACATCCGCGAGCGCGGCGATGACAACGTCATCACCATCAACACCCGCACGGGCGTCCGGACCCCGAACTCGACGTTCGACAATGCCACCGATGCGCACGCCGTCTACATCGACGACCGTATCGCCTATGGCCAGTGGCGCATCGTGCCGGGCGTCCGCTTCGAGCACATCAGCACCAACCGCCAGCAGGCCGGCACCACGACGCAGTACGACAGTGTGAACAACAAGGCGCTGCCGTCGGTCAACGTTTCGTACCTCGTGAACAATGCCTGGACCGTGTTTGCGGACTACAGCACGTCGTTCGGCCCGGTGCAGAACATCCAGTTGAACTCGCAGACACCGAACAACCCGCTGCAGCCGGAAGTGGCCAAGACGTTTGAAGTGGGTACGCGCTGGACGGACAGCCGCATCAAGGGCGAGCTGACTGCGTTCAAGATCAAGTTCGACAACCAGATCCTGCAGGTGCCGGGCCTGGTGCCTGCCACGTTCCAGAACATCGGCGCGACCGATCACGATGGTGTGGAATCGGCCATCGACTACACGTTCGACCGCGCGAGCATGCTGGGCGGCCTGAACGTGTACGCCAACTATACGTACACGCGTGCGATCCAGAAGTCGGGCACGACGGCGGGGCTGGACGTACCGTTCTACTCGCGTACCACCGATACGATCGGCGCGCGCTACGACTGGCGCAACTGGACGTTCAACGTGTCCACCACGCACCAGAGTTCGCAGTATTCGGACACGGCCAACACCGTGGCGGAATCGGCCAGCGCCAATGTGGGCAAGATTCCGGGCTTCCGTACGTGGAACATTCAGGCGATGTTCAAGGTGCCGCAGATGAAGCGGACCGACATCACCATCGGCCTGAACAACCTGTTCGACAAGCGCTACTACACGCGCAATGTCGACGGCAACGCTGGCCGCATGGTGGGTGCGCCGCGCATGGTCTACATCCAGGCACGCGCAGGCTTCTAAAGGCAGGCGGGCCGCTTCATGCGCTGGCCGGGGCTTCGTCCTGGCCGCGCGTGTCGGCCATCAGGGTGTCCCACATGCTCAGCAGGCGGATCGCGCACGGATAAAGGCGGACTGCAGCAGCCGTGGGATGCATCTGCGTGGATTCGCGCGTGAATAGCGCCACGCCAAGGCGCTCTTCGATGCGGCGCGTCGCGTAGAGAATGCATGCGGCGCGAATGCCGCTGTGCCGCTCCGCTGCAATGGCGGAGCGAAACTGCATCAGCAATACAAACCGGCGCAGGTGATCGGTATTGACGTGGCGGATTGGAGTATTGGGATGCTGGACATCTTCCGGTGGACGTACTGGCAACGCCATGCTAAGCCGCTCACGAGGAGCGGGAGCACCGTCCGGCTGGGACGATCCATCCGGAGTGTGAAACGAATCAGTCGACCACATAAGCCTCGAAGGTCAGATTGGATGCGAGGCATTGTCTGACTAATCCCGGGTATGGCGTTTGCGCTCGCGCAAGGTCGAGACGCAGCATCCTGATACCGGTCTGTGCTGTAGCGCGGAGTTTTCGTCACTTGCCGCGGGCCGCCGCGAGGTTCGCCGCGACGCGTGCTGCCGTCGATGAGTCGGGCGGCAGCAGTTTCAGAAGATGCTCCCAGTACCTTGTGGCTTCGGCGGCGTCACCACGTTGAGCCGCCGCACTGGCAGCCAGCGCCAGCCCCTTCGGGTCATCGGGGTCTGCGGCGAGCGCGGCCCGGATTTGCACCAGCGCTGGTCCTTGCAGCGAACCCTCATTGATGCTGGCGAGCACGTCGGCATAGTCCGATCGTAACGAAGCCACCGCGGGTTCCAGCGCCACCGCTTTGCCATATGCGGCGGCCGCATCATCGAACCGTTCCATCACCGTATAAGAGCGCGCCAGCATGGCCCAGCCTTGCGCATCGTTGGGATTGGCCTGCAGGCGCCGCGCCAGTTGATCGACCATGGTTTCGATCTGCGCGATGGTGGGCGTGTGAGCGTCGCCGGACAGGCTATGCGAATCGTCACCTTGGATCACCGCGGCGGGATTGCCGAGGTGGAGGTAGATCATGGCGGCAGCGGGGGGAAGCACGACGCATAGGGTGGCGGTGGTCCATCGGCTTCTCGCTGCGCCACCGGTTTGCGCCCCTCTCCCGCGCGCGGGAGAGGGGTTGGGGGAGAGGGCGGGGGCTCCTGCTTGCCGACTTGTTGCAATTTGATCGGCCAGCCCTCTCCCCCGCCCCTCTCCCGCAGGCGGGAGAGGGGAGACCACCGGGCGGGCGTGGAGCCGTGTACGGCGCAGCCGCTGCCACAACACCGCCACCACCACAACCAACAACCCGAACGGCCCCAACCAAAGCAACCACGTCGACGCCTTGAACGGCGGATCGTAAAGCACGAACTCACCATAGCGTTCGACGAGATACCCCTTGACCGCGTCGTCGCTCGCCCCCTGCATCAACTGCGCACGTATCTGCGCGCGCAGATCGATCGCCAGCGGTGCATTGGAGTCTGCCAGCGTCTGGTTCTGGCATACCACGCAGCGCAGTTGCTGCGCCAGTGCATGCACGCGCGCATCGAGTTCGGCGTCGGTGGCAGCGCTCGCCTGCATCGACATCGCAACAAAGAGAACACCCAGCAGCGCCTTACGCATGCTCTCGCTCCAGTTGCAGCAGCAGCGGCTTGATCTGCCGCTCCAGCGTGTCCTTCGTCACCGGACCCACCTGCCGATACCGCACCACGCCGCGTCGGTCGATGATGTAGGTCTCCGGTACGCCATAGACGCCGAAGTCGATGCCTACGCGGCCATCGGCATCGACCAGCGATTGCACATACGGATCGCCCATCTGCTGCAGCCAGCTTCGCGCCGCTGGCACGGTGTCCTTGTAGTTGAGTCCATAGAGCGGGACCGTGGATTTGCCCGCGAAGTCCACCAGCAAGGGATGCTCGCTGCGGCAAGCGGCGCACCACGACGCCCATACGTTGAGCATCCACACCTTGCCTCGCATATCGGCTGCGCTCACTGATGCGGGCGCATCGAGCACGGGTAGCGTGAATTGCGGGGCAGGCTTGCCGACCAGCGCAGAGGGAAGTTCGCGCGGATCATGCCGCAGGCCCGCAGCCAGGGCGAGCACGATGGCGACGAAGACGGCCAGTGGCAGGAGGAAGCGCGTCATGGCCGGGTGTCGAATGAGGGCAGCGGCGTGGCGATTGGCGCGGCATCTGCCACGGGACGGCGCACGCGATAGCGACGGTCGCTCGCGGCAACCAGTCCGCCAAGTGCCATCAGGCCGCAACCGGCCCAGATCCATTTCACGAAAGGCTTCACGTAGATGCGCACGGCCCAGACTTTTTCTCCGGCGGCCTCGCCAATCGCAACATAGAGATCACGCGCAAAGCCCGTGTCGATGCCCGCCTCGGTGGTCGGCATGTCCTGGCTGCGGTAGATGCGGCGCTCGGAAGCCAGCGTGGTGACGGCCTTTCCATTGCGGCTGACCGTGAACACGGCGCGCAACGCCTCGTAGTTGGGACCCACCACCGGCACCACACCATCGAAGCGGAACACATGACCGTCCACGTTGACCGTATCGCCAGCCCGCATCGGCAGTTCGCGCATGGTCTCCTGGCTGTTCACCATGGTCACGCCGATAATGAACACGCCCACGCCGGCGTGGGCCAGCAGCATGCCCCAGTAACCAGCCGGCAACTGCCGTAGCGACGCGCGCCAACCGTCGCGGTGTTTCAGCTTGCCTGCAAGGCTTACCGCTGCTCCGGCCAGCGACCAGGTGGCCAGCGTCAGGCCGAGCCCCGTCAGCGCCGACGGGTGACGAAGAACAAGCAGCAGACCGATGCCGATCACCACGCTGGCGAGCGCCGCCCAACGCAGCCGCCGTACCATCGGCGGAAACTCGCCACGTCGCCAGCGTGCCAGCGGCGCTGCACCCATGAGCAGCACGGCGGGCGCCATCAACGGCACGAACACCTGCTCGAAGTACGCGGGCCCCACCGAGACCTTGCCCGCACCCAATACATCGAGCAACAGCGGATAGAGCGTGCCGAGCAACACCGCGGCGGCGGCCACGGCCAGCAGCACATTGTTGGCCAGCAGGAAGGTCTCGCGCGAGGCCAGCGTGAAATCGGCGCGACGCGTCAGTTGCGGTGCGCGCCATGCGAAGATCGCCAAGGCCATGCCCGTGACCAGCGCGAGCAGCGTCAGGATGAAGATGCCACGTTTGGGATCGACTGCAAACGCATGCACCGATGTCAGAACGCCCGAGCGAACAAGGAAGGTGCCCAGCAGGCTCAGCGAAAACGTGAAGATCGCCAGCAGCGCCGTCCATGCGCGAAACGCGCCGCGCTTTTCGGTCACGGCCAGCGAGTGGATCAATGCGGTGCCCGCCAGCCACGGCATGAACGAGGCGTTTTCCACGGGGTCCCAGAACCACCAGCCGCCCCAGCCGAGTTCGTAGTACGCCCACATGCTGCCGAGTGCGATGCCGATGGTCAGAAACAGCCACGCGAAGATCGTCCATGGCCGGGACCACCGTGCCCAGGCGGCATCGAGGCGGCCTTCGAGCAGCGCGGCCAGCGCGAAGGAAAAGGCCACTGCAAAGCCCACATAGCCCATGTAGAGGAAGGGCGGATGGAACACCATGCCGGGGTCCTGCAGCAGCGGATTGAGGTCGCGACCTTCCATCGCGCGCGGCAGCAGACGGATGAACGGATTCGACGACAGCAACAGGAACAGCAGCAGGCCGCTGGAGATCGCACCCATTACGCCAAGCACGCGCGCCACGAACGGCAGCGGCAGGGGCCGGCTGAACAGCGCCACCGCGCACGACCATCCGGCCAGCATCAAGGTCCACAGCAACATCGAACCTTCATGGCCGCCCCAGACCGCAGCGATGCGATACATCAGCGGCAGCGCACTGTTGGAGTTGCCGGCCACATAGCGCACGCTGAAATCGTTATCGACGAAGGCGAACGTCAGCGAGAGATACGCGCCCAGTACCAGCAGCCATTGCGCAATGGCTGCACGCCGCGCCCACAGCATCCACGGCACGACGTTGCGCGCTGCACCGGCCAGCGGCAGCACGGCCTGCACGAACGAGGCCAGCAGCGCGCAGATCAATGCGAAGTGGCCGAGTTCCACGCTCATCGCTGCACCTTCCGATTCACGGCATCATCGTTGGCCGCGCGCTTCAAGGCTTCGGCGGCTTCGGGCGGCATGTAGTTCTCGTCGTGCTTGGCCAAGACTTCGCTGGCGACGAACGTACCGTTGGCATCGAGCGCGCCACGCGCGACCACGCCCTTGCCTTCGCGGAACAGGTCGGGCAGCAGGCCGCGATACACCACAGGCACGGTGTGCCGGGTATCGGTGACCACGAAGTGGATCGTCAGCGATTCGCCTTCGCGCCGGATCGATCCCGGTTCGACCAACCCGCCGACGCGGAACGCGCGTCCCTGCGGCGCTTCGTGAGCGGCGATCTGGCTGGGGCTGAAGAAGAATACAAGGTTCGACTGGAACGCATTGAGCACCAGTGCGAGTGCCACGCCACCACAGGCCAGTGCGGCGAGCAGCAAGCCGAGACGGCGCCGGCGCGGCGTCATGGTGTGTCGTCCTCGTGATCGGCATGCCTGCGACTGCGTCGCTTCAGCAGCACCATCTCCAGCGCAATGGCGACGCATGTCACGCCAAATGCGCCGACGAGGTAGGGAATGTGCCCGCTCATGATGCCTCTCCACGCTCGCGCAGCAGGCAACGCACGCGCACCAGCGCCACGGCGATGGTGTACATCCAGCACGCCAGTGTCATCGCCAGCATGCCGGCGAGCATCGTCGCCGCCATCGACGGAGCGGCGGTCAGACTGACCGATGCGCCTTGATGCAGCGTGTTCCACCACTGCACGGAGAAGTAGATGATCGGGATGTTCGCCACGCCCACGAGGCATAACACTGCACAGGCACGTTCGGCGCGGCGGGGTTCTTCGATGGCGGAAGCGAGCGCAATGTAGCCGAGATACAGGAACAACAAGATCAGTTCGGACGTGAGCCGTGCATCCCACACCCACCATGTGCCCCATGTGGGTTTGCCCCACAAGGCGCCGGTCCACAGTGCGAGGAACGTGAACATCGCGCCGGTGGGGGCGAGTGCCAGCGCCATCATCGACGAGAGCCGCGTGCGCAGTATCAGCGCGAGCGCGCTGTAACCGGCCATGACAAGGTAGATGAACATCGACATCCACGCGGCAGGAACGTGGATAAAGATGATGCGATAGACCTCGCCTTGCTGTGCATCGGTGGGCGCTACGGCGAAGCCGATCCAGAGACCGATGACGAGCCACGCAGCAGCAAGCAAAAAGAACCACGGCGCCATGCGTCCTGCCAGCGGATAGAACACAGCGGGCGATGCAAGCCGCGTCCACCGGCTACGCGCCATGTGGTGCTTGCGCGCGGAAGTGTCTTGCAGTGGAATATCGCGGTTCATCGCCTCATTCCATGGCAATGCGCAGGCCCGCCGCCGTCGCCAGCGGGCACACGCACAACGAAAGCGCCAGGCATGCGCCCAGCAACGAAAAATGCGGCATCACATCGAGTCCTGCATCGGCGGCAGCGCCGGCACTGGCGCCGAATACCAGCACGGGAATCGACAGCGGCAGTACCAGTACGCACAGCAACACCGCGCCGCCGCGCACGCCGAGCGTCAGCGCGGCGCCGACGGCACCGATCAGGCTCAGTGCCGGGGTGCCGATCAGCAACGATGCGGTCAGCAACAGCGTGGCACCGCCTGGCAGGCTGTATTGCTGCGCGAGCAGCGGGGTCAGGATCAGCAGCGGCAGGCCGCTCGATAGCCAGTGCGCGCAAATCTTGCCCAGTACCAGCAAGGCCAGCGGATGGGGCGAGAGCAACAACTGGTCGAGGCTGCCATCGGCATGCTCCTGTGCAAAGAGGCGTGACAGCGAGAGCATCGACGCCAGCAACGCCGCCACCCACAGGATGCCGGGCGCGAGCATGCGTAGCTGTTGCGGGTCGGGTCCGATGGCCAGCGGAAACAGGCTCGACACGATCACGAAGAACACCACGCTCGCCAGCAGGCTGCTGCGCCGTTGCCACGCAATCGACAGGTCATGAGCAATCAGCGAAGCCAGTGTCGCGATCATCGCCGTGCGCTCGTCGTGGGCCCGAGCGTGAGCGTCTGACACGGCAACGGTATCGCCTGGTGTGTGGCGATCACGGCCATGCCGCCATCGGCAAGGTGTTGCGCCAACAGTGTATGAAAGCGATCCGATGCATCGAGGTCGAGCGAGGTCAGCGGTTCGTCGAGCAGCCACAGTTCGCGCGGTGCCAGTGCCAGGCGGGCGAGCGACACACGGCGGCGCTGGCCTTGCGACAGCGCACGCATCGGGACATCGCGCAAGGTATCGAGGCCCAGTCGCGCCAGCGCGTGGCGGATCGCAGTGGCATCGGGTGCGGACAGACCCGCCATGCGCGCCGCAAAGCGCAGATTGGTTTCCGCATCGAGGTCCACATCGATACCGTTGGTGTGACCCACATAGGCGAGCGATGCGAGGAATTCGGCATCGCCAGCCCGCACCACGCGTCCCCGCCACAGCAACCGTCCTTCGGCAGGCGGAACGAGGCTCGACAACACACGCAGCAGACTGGTCTTGCCCGCACCGTTGGGACCGACTACCTGCATGAGCGTGCCCGGTGTCAGCGACAGGTCGAGGTCGCGAAAAATGATCCGGCCCATGCGCCGCACCATCAACTGGCTGGCTTCGAGCACCGGGGTCGCCATGGCGCTATTTCTCCGGCGCAGCGGCCACATCGGGCAGGCGGTGCGCAATGCCCTTGTGGCAGTCGATGCAGGTCTTTTCCTTGTTGGCCAGGTAGGTGGAGTGCATGGCCTGCGCGCGCGGACTCTGGCGCGTGAAGTCCATCGACTGGTAGTCGTGGCAGTTGCGGCATTCGAGGGAATCGTTGGCCTTGAAGCGTGCCCATTCGTGCTGGGCGAGTTCCAGCCGGTGCGCCTGGAATTTCTCGCGCGTGTTGACCGTGCCGAAGATCTTGGCCCAGACCTCTTTCGACGCCTGCATCTTGCGCGCCATCTTGTCGGTCCAGTTGTGCGGCACGTGACAGTCCGAGCATTTGGCGCGCACGCCGCTACGGTTGGTGAAGTGAATGGTGCCCTGCAGTTCCTGGTAGACGTTGTCGCGCATCTCGTGACAACCCGTGCAGAACTTCTCGGTATTGGTGACTTCCAGCGCGGTATTGAACGCGCCCCAGAACAGCACGCCGGCGATGAAGCCGCCCAGCGTCAGGAAGCCCAGGCTGAAATACGCGCTGGGGCGGTTGATGGTGCGCCAGTAGCGCACGAGGAGGTCCCAGAGTCTGCCTTTCATCGCTCGCCCCGTTCGATCCCGTTATTTGGTGCTCGTTGTACCGGATGTTCCGGCCTTGGCGCTGCCAC
The DNA here is from genome assembly GCF_039710735.1 of Cupriavidus sp. DL-D2. Taxonomy (NCBI): domain Bacteria; kingdom Pseudomonadati; phylum Pseudomonadota; class Betaproteobacteria; order Burkholderiales; family Burkholderiaceae; genus Cupriavidus; species Cupriavidus sp. DL-D2. The sequence continues at coordinate 39,408 of NZ_JBDKXK010000057.1, forward strand.
CCTTGCCGTCCTTCGCGCCTTTCTCGCCGCCCGCGCGCTTGAGCATCGTTTCCACATCCACAAACGAGTTGCCCACCAGCGGCTTGGTGTCGGCCTGCGGCACATGGCATTGCGTGCAGAAGTAGCGGCGCGGCGAGACCTCGGCCAGCACGTTGTTGTCGCGGTCCATGTAGTGCGTGATGCTGACCGGGATCGAACCGGTTTCCTCGCTCTTGGTGCGCGCGTGGCAGAACATGCACCGGTTGAAGTCGCGATCCAACTGGTAGCCGTCGATCTTGTGCGGGATCGTCGGCGGCTGCATGGTGTAGTTGCGCGTGCGGCGGATGTCCTTGTTCTCGGTCGGGAAGAGCAGCGGCGGCTTGGTCTCATTGGCCACCGGCGTGGGGCCGCGCATGGCATCGACCAGACCCTGCGCATTGGCCGGGGCGATGCATAGCGTGACCAGCGCCAGCAGCAGCCAGACGCCAAAGGCCAGCAGGGCGGGCCAGGAACGTGTCGGCATGATGGCGTCCTCCTAGACCTTGACGATCTTCACCGCGCACTTCTTGAAATCGGTCTGCAGCGAGATCGGGCAGGTGGCGTCGAGCGTCACCTTGTTGATGAGCTGGCTCGCATCGAACCACGGCACGAAGACCAGGCCCTTCGGCGGCGTATCGCGTCCGCGTGTTTCGATGCGCGTACGCATCCGGCCGCGCCGTGACACCACTTCCACTTCGACACCTCGCCGCAGGCCCATGGCGCGCGCATCCTCGGGATGCATGAAGCAGACCGCGTTCGGAAATGCACGATAGAGTTCCGGCACCCGGCGCGTCATCGAACCCGAGTGCCAGTGTTCGAGTACGCGACCCGTGGCGAGCCAGAAGGGATACTCCTTGTCCGGCGACTCGGGCGGCGGCTCATAGGGCAGCGCAAAGATCACGGCCTTCCCGTCAGGATGACCGTAGAACTGAAAGCCCGTGCCCGCCTTCACGTAGGGATCGCTGCCTTCGCGATATCGCCAGCGCGTTTCCTTGCCGTTGACCACAGGCCAACGCAGCCCGCGCACCTCATGGTAAGTATCGAACGGTGCGAGGTCATGGCCGTGACCGCGACCGAAGGTGGCGTATTCCTCGAACAGTCCCTTCTGCACATAGAAGCCGAATTCCTTCGACTCCGCGTTGTGGTACTCGGCGTTGACTTCCTTGAGCGGGAACTTGTCGACGTTGCCGTTGCGATAGAGCACGTCGAACAGCGTCTTGCCGCGCAGTTCGGGTTTCTTCGCGATCAGGTCGGCGGGCCAGACTTCCTCTACCTTGAAGCGCTTGGAAAACTCCATCAACTGCCAGAGATCGGAGCGCGATTCACCGGGAGCATCGACGAGCTGGTGCCAGAACTGCGTGCGGCGCTCGGCGTTGCCATAGGCGCCTTCCTTCTCCACCCACATCGCGCTGGGCAGGATCAGGTCGGCGGACAGCGCGGTCACGGTGGGATACACGTCCGACACGACGATGAAGTTGTCGGGGTTGCGATAACCGGGCAGCCCCTCTTCCATCATGTTGGCGGCGGCCTGCATGTTGTTGTTGACCTGCACCCAGTAGGCATTGAGCTTGCCGTCCTTGAGCATGCGGTTCTGCAATACCGCGTGATAACCGGGCTTGTCGGGGATGGTGCCAGCGGGCAGCTTCCAGATGCGTTCGGCTTCCTCGCGATGCTTGGGATTCGTGACCACCATGTCGGCGGGCAGCCGGTGCGAGAAGGTGCCCACCTCGCGCGCGGTGCCGCATGCGGACGGCTGCCCCGTCAGCGAGAACGGGCTATTGCCGGGCGTGGCGATCTTGCCGGTCAGCAGGTGGACGTTGTAGACCATGTTGTTGACCCACGTGCCGCGCGTGTGCTGGTTGAAACCCATGGTCCACAACGACATCACCTTGATGTTGGGGTCCGCATAGAGATCGGCCAGTTGCAGCAGCTTGTCCTTGGGCACACCCGACAGCTTGCTTACGTAGTTGACGTCGTACTTCGAGACGAACTTCGCGAACTCGTCGAAGGTGATGGGCTTGGCGTCGGTGGCATTGCCCGCATTCTTGGCGGCTTTTTGCAGGGGGTTGTCGGGCCGCAGGCCGTAGCCGATGTCGGTGACGCCTTCCTTGAACACCGTGTGCTTGTTGACGAAATCCTTGTTGACGCGGTTCGTGCTGATGATGTGATGCGCGATGAAGTTCAGCATCGCCAGATCGGTCTGCGGCGTGAAGATGATCGGCACATCCGCGAGGTCGAACGAGCGGTGCGTGAAGGTGGAGAGCACGGCCACGCGCGTCTTGGGATGGCTCAGGCGCCGGTCCGTGATGCGCGTCCACAGGATCGGGTGCATCTCGGCCATGTTCGAACCCCACAGCACGAAGGCATCGGCGTTCTCGAAATCGTCATAGCAGCCCATCGGCTCGTCCATGCCGAAGGTGCGCATGAAGCCGGTGACGGCCGATGCCATGCAGTGCCGGGCGTTGGGATCGATATTGTTGGTGCGGAATCCGGCCTTCATCAGCTTGGAGGCGGCGTAGCCCTCCCAGACCGTCCACTGGCCGGAGCCGAACATGCCCACGGCCGTGGGGCCTTTTTCCTTGAGCACGCGCTTGAACTGCTTTTCCATCTCGTCGAAGGCGCGGTCCCAACTGACCGGTGCGAATTCGCCGTTCTTGTCGTACTTGCCGTTCTTCATGCGCAGCAGTGGCTTGGTAAGCCGGTCCTGGCCATACATGATCTTCGACAGGAAGTAACCCTTCACGCAATTCAGGCCCTTGTTGACCTCGCATTGCGGATCGCCCTGCGTGGCCACCACCTTGTTGTCGCGCACGGCCACGGTCACGCCGCAGCCAGTGCCGCAGAAGCGGCAGGGCGCCTTCGACCATTTCAGCTTCGTGACTTCGCTGTCCGTGACGAAATTGGCCGCTTCGGCAGCCGTGGGGATGCCGGCCACGGAGGCCGTGGCCGCAATGGCGGTCTGCTTGATGAATTCACGTCGCGTGACTGGCATCGCCGATCTCCTCGTACATGGCTGCGGCATCCTCGTTGTGCTGGTAGACCAGTGTCGCGGAGATCACGCCTTCAAGCTGATGCAGGCAGGTGAGTTGGGCCACGATAGCCTGCGAGGTAGGGGCCTCGGCCGTGACCACGAGCTTGCCGATGTCGCTGACCGCATGGATCTCGACACCCGTCATGGCCGCGACGGCGGCCTGCACCCGATCCAGGCTGGCTGGATGGGCATAGACCATGATGCCGGCGATATGCCACTCGTCGCCCGATGCGACGGGCGTGATGGGGATGGAACGTCTTGCAGGCATGCAGATACCCCGCAAACAAGACTGCTGGTTGGAGTGTTCCAGTCTTTCTGTTTTTTGCCATTGGCCCTTGGGCCAAGGGTGCTACCGGTAATGCACGTCAGTGCGTGGGCGGTCCGCTGATCAGTTGGCTCATCCAGACAATGAAGCCATAGCCGGCCACGATGATGACGGACAACACCGGCACCATCACGGCGGTAAGAAACAGGAAACTGCGCAGTTCTTCCTTCTTGCGCTGTGGGTCGTGAGGGTTCCGTGGTTCCTGAACGCTGCCCGAATCCATGTGTTTCCCCGGCTCTTGAACAGGCGCACCCGGCACGAGCGCCGGTGATGCGTAACCCATTAAAGAAACCCGATGCGGCGGTGTCAAGACATGCACCCGTCCGAAGATGCGGACTTTTCTGCCACTGACCGGGCGATGCCTGTGCGACTTCGCAGGCGGCGCGCAGCCTCCGGCGGCGCGACGATTGGATCAGGCCGTGATGTGAAGAAGTTTTCCGCCGATATCAATAAATTCGACAACAGCGAGTTCAACAGCGAGTTCAACAGCGAGTTCAACAGCGAGTTCAACAGCGAGTTCGATTCCGCCGTCGTGAACGGTTGTGGGGGAATACGCACTTTCCCGCGATGTCCGCTATCCCCCGGCCTTCGCAATCTTCTGCGCCGCAGCAACAAAGCGCAGCACGTGGCGATCATCGGTGTCCTCCTTCGTGGCCAGCGCGATGCCGATGGCGGCAGCCGGGCGCGGGCTCGACAGCGGCAGAAAGCGCACACGCCGATTGGTATAGCGCGCGGCCACGCCGGGCACCAGTGCCACGCCAAGGCCGCTCTCCACCAGGCTGACGATGGTCTGTACCTGCACGGCTTCCTGCGCGATTTTCGGCACGAAGCCCGCCTGCTGGCACAACAGCATTGCCACGGCGCGCAGGTTGGGCACATCGGCGCCGGGATGCATGATGAACGGCTCGTTGGCCAGCGCCTTCAGCGCGATGCGATCCTGCCTGGCGAAGCGGCTTTCGGCCGGGACGGCGGCGACGAACGTATCGGACTCCAGTGGCATCAGTGCAAATGGTCCGCTGCTCAGGATGGGAAAGCGCACGAGTCCGGCATCGAGCTGCCCCTGTTCGATGCGTTCGAGGATCGACGCCGAGGTGGACTCATGCAGGATCAGCTCGATGCCGGGGTGTTCGTCGCGAAAGGCGGGAATCAGGCGCGGCAGCAGCGCATAAGTGGCCGAGCCGACAAAGCCGATGCGCAGCGCGCCACGTTCGCCATGTGCGGCAGACAGCGCGGCGGCGCGCGCCTGATCGGCGTGGAAGAGTGCCCGGCGCGCATCGTCGAGCGCGGCCTCGCCCGCCTGCGTCAGCCGCACGCCGCGTGTGGTGCGCACAAACAGCGGCGTGCCCAGCGATGCTTCCAGCTTGCGGATCGAGATCGACAGCGGCGGCTGCGCCATATGCAGCCGTTCTGCCGCGCGGTGGAAGTTGCCGGTTTCGGCGAGGACGACAAACTGCTGGAGCTGACGTAGATCCATGGTGATATACAGTGGATATCAGTTACTAAAAAACTAATATTAGACACGATTGACTGCCGGGCATAGGCTGTGGTCTTCGGAACCCCTAGAAAAAACAAGGAGACCCAGGCATGTTGCCCCTGGCCGGAATTCGCGTAGTGGACCTCTCGACGGTTGTGATGGGGCCGTACGCCAGCCAGTGGCTGGCTGATCTGGGCGCCGAAGTGATCAAGGTGGAGACGCCCGAGGGCGACTCCACACGCCGCACCGGGCCAGCCACCGAGGAGGGCATGTCGGCGATCTTCCTCGGCGTGAATCGCAGCAAGAAAAGCGTGGTGCTGAACCTCAAACTGCCCGCCGCACAGGCTGCGCTGCACAAGCTGCTGGAAACCGCCGATGTCTTCCTGCACAGCATGCGTCCGCAAAAACTCGGCAAGCTCGATCTCGACCCGACGAGCGTGATGGCGCGGCATCCGCAACTGATCTACGTGAGCCTGCTCGGTTTCGCGGAAGAGGGGCCCTACGGGGGCCGGCCCGCCTATGACGACATCATCCAGGGACTCTGCGGCAATGCCGCACTGATGGCGGCGCAGACCGGCACCGTGCGCTATTTCCCGACGATCTCTGCGGACAAGACCAGCGGGCTGGTTGCGGCACTGTCGATCAGCGCGGCACTGGCTGGACGCGAGCGCAATGGCGGCAAGGGCGGCATGGTGGAAGTGCCGATGTTCGAGTCGATGGTGGCGTTCAACCTCGTGGAGCATCTGTACGGCCAGCACTTCGAGCCGCCACGCGCGCAGGCCGGTTATCCGCGCGTGCTGGCGCCGCTGCGCCGCCCCTATCAGACCGCCGATGGCTACGTCTGCATGATGCCGTACACCGACGCGCACTGGCGCGACTTCTTCAAATCCGCAGGCCGCGACGATCTGGCGACCGATGCGCGCTTTGCCGATATCGCGGCACGTACGCGCCATATCGAAACGCTTTACGAGATCACTGGCGAACTGGTGCGCGAGCGGACCACCGATGCGTGGATCGACGTTTGCGAATCGCTGCAGATACCGGTGGCACGCGTGAACGGTCTCGACGAACTCGTGGACGATCCGCATCTGCGTGCCACCGGATTCTTCGATCAGGTAAGCGATCCGGCCATGGGCACGCTGCGCTTTCCCGGCGCACCGGTGCGATTCGATGGCGAACGCGCACGCGCCAGCGTGCCGCCGCGGCTTGGCGAACACACGCGCGAAGTGCTGGGCGGCGTAGGACTCAGTGACGAAGAGATTGCCGCATTGGGCGGCTGAACACGCATCCATCAAGAATCCATCAAGGAGGGGACATGAGTCACACGCAGCCGCAACGACTGGGGCAGGGGTTTTACTGGCAGGACATTCAGGAAGGACAGGTTTTCGAGACCTTCCGCCGCACCGTGACCGAGACCGATCTCGTCAACTTCATCTCGGTAACCGGGATGCTGGAAGCGATCTTCATCGAGGAAGGCTACGAAGGGAGTGCCATCAAGGGGCGCCCAGTGCCGGCGGCGCTGACGTATTCGCTGATCGAAGGCTTCATCCTGCAAACGATGATTCAGGGCACGGGGCTGGCGATGCTGGAGTTGACGCAGAAGATCCTCGGCCCCGTACTGGTGGGCGACACCATCCATGCCCGCATCACCGTGACCGGCATTCGTCCAACGTCGAAGAGCGGCCGTGCAGTGGTCGATTCATCGATCGAGGTGTTCAACCAGCGACAGGAACTGGTGATGACGTACACGGCGCGGCGGCTGCTGGCTGGGCGCTAGGCAGCCAACGGATTCACCTGGAGGAGACACAAGCATGCCAATACAGAGCAAGAATGCCAGGCATCCCCAACCCATCGCGCTGCGCCGCAAATGGTTGCGAGCGGTGGCCGCGTGCGGCGTTGCCGTAGCCCTACTGCCGCAAGCCGCGTTGGCAGCAGACTACCCTGATCGTCCTATTCGGCTGGTCGTGCCGTTCCCGCCGGGCGGTCCCACCGATCTCGTCTCGCGCGTGATCGCCAGGAAGATGTCGGAGGATCTGGGCCAGACGGTGCTCGTGGACAACCGTCCCGGCGCGAACGGCAACATCGGCAACGAGATCGTGGCCAAGGCGCAGGCCGATGGCTACACGGTGCTGTACAACACGTCGTCGATCGCGCTAAGTCCCGCGCTCTACAAGAAGCTGTCGTACGACGTGAAGCGCGACCTGCTGCCTGTGGCGCTGACTGCCAACGTGCCGTTGGTGCTCGAAGTCAATGCGCAGGTGCAGGCGAACACCGTGCCCGAGTTCGTGGCGTGGCTCAAGGCCAACCCCGGCAAGATGACGTACGGCTCCGCCGGCAACGGCAACGTGACCCATCTCGCCGCGTTCCTGTTCCTGCAGGCCAATGGCATCGAAGCGGTGCACGCGCCGTACAAGGGCAGCGCGCCGGCGCTGACCGACCTCGCTAGCGGACAGGTGCAGTTCATGACCGACACGATCAACTCGTCGCTGCCGTTTATCCGGGGCAAGCGCATGAAGGCGCTGGCAGTGACCAGCAGCGCCCGCAGCGCACAGTTGCCGGATGTGCCGACGCTCGCCGAGTCTGGTCTGAAGGGCTTCGAGGTGGGCGCGTGGCAGGGCATGATGGTTCCCGCAAAAACGCCACCGGATATCGTGCGTCGGCTCAACGGTGCTGTGCTGAAGGCGCTGGCATCGTCGGACGTGCGCGCCAGCCTGGCCGCGCAAGGGGCTGAACCGCGCGGGTCGTCGCCCGAAGCCTACGGGACGTATCTGTCCCAGGAACTGGAGCGGTGGCGCAAGGTCGTCAAGGACACTGGCGTGACGCTGGACTGACCGACCGCATTCCCTGGAAGGAGATCGATCTTGCGTTCCCTGTTTGACACGTTCGCCCTGACAGCGCTGCCGCGAGAAGCCTCGGCGTTTCGGGGCGAGGTCAAGGCATTCTTGCGCGACCATCTTCCCGATCTGCCGCCCGACCGTCGCGCACGTTCGTGGATGGGATTCGATGCAACATTCAGCCGCGCGTTGGCGCAGCGCGGCTGGGTTGGCATCACGCTGCCGGCGCAATACGGCGGCGCGGGGCTCGATGCGTTTTCGCGCTTTGTGCTCGTGGAGGAATTGCTGGCCTGCGGCGCGCCGGTGAGCGCGCACTGGATTGCGGATCGGCAAAGCGGTCCGCTGATCCTGCGCTATGGCACCGATGCGCAACGGGCTTTCTACCTGCCGCGCATTTGTCGGGGCGAGGCATTCTTCTGCATCGGCATGAGCGAGCCCAACGCAGGCTCCGACCTTGCGAGCGTGACCACGCGCGCCACGCCGTGCGAGGGTGGATGGCGCCTGAATGGCCGCAAGATCTGGACGACCAATGCGGATCGCTGCCAGTTCATGCTTGCACTGGTGCGCACCTCGGGGCAGCCCGAGGATCGGCAGAAGGGCCTGTCGCAAGTCATCGTCGATCTGTCCGCGCCGGGTGTGAGTGTTCGACCGATCCACGATCTTGCAGGCGATGCGCATTTCTCGGAGGTTGCGTTCGACGATGTGATGCTTCCCACCGATGCGTTGGTGGGGCAGGAGGGCGCTGGCTGGGAACAGGTCAATGCCGAACTCGCCTTCGAGCGCAGCGGGCCCGAGCGTTTGTATTCGAGCGTGGTGCTGCTCGATGCATGGATTGCCACGCTGCGTCGCTTGCCGGCTGTGCAGCGCGATACCGTCACCATCGGCAGGTTGGTGGGCCGGCTGGCCGTGCTGCGTGCGATGTCGCTGGCAGTCACCGCGCGGCTAGCCGCGGGCGAAAGTCCGCTGATCGAGGCAGCGGTGGTCAAGGACCTTGGCACTGAACTCGAACAGGCGGTTGGCGCGCTGGCGGAAGCGGCGCTCGGGGATGATCCGGTGCTGGCTGCAGATGCCGACTTGTATCGCACCTGCGCGTACATCAGCCAGATTTCGCCGACCTATTCGCTGCGCGGCGGCACCCGCGAGATCCTGCGCGGCATGATCGCGCGCGGGCTCGGCCTGCGCTAACGGGGACTTGTCATGGAAAACGTCTATTCGGATGCCCTGGAAGCGCTGCTGCGTGATGCCTGCACGCCAGCGGTGGTGCGAGACATCGAGGGTGGCAGATCGGCATCGACGCTATGGGATGCGCTGCACGAGAGTGGTTTCGCTGACAGCCTGCTGCCCGATGCTGGGTTGTCGTTGGCCGATGTGCTGCCGATGCTGATGGCGATGGGGCAGTACGCGTTGCCATTGCCACTGGCGCAGACGATGTTCGCGCGCGCGGTGCTGCATGCTGCGGGCCACGAGATTCCTGCTGGACCCATCGCACTTGCTACGTTAGAAGATGTACCTCGCACGCATGTTGCCGACGGGGCGAGTGCTGCGTGGTTTCTCGTTCAGCGCGGGGATGTCGCATGGTTGCTGGCGCGTGACGATGCCACGATGCAATCGACAGGCGTGCATGGTGACCTGACAGTGAGCATTGCTGGAAAGCCGTCAATGTCGTTCCCGCTGCCGCACGGCTTGTTGCGGACCATCGGTGCGACCCTGCACACGGCGTTGATGGCTGGCGCGATGTCGCGCGTGTTCGACCTCACGCTCCAGTACGCCAACGACCGCACGCAGTTCGGGCGCTCCATCGGCAAATTCCAGGCGATCCAGCACCAGATCAGTACGATGGCGGAGCAAGTGGCGGCCGTGCGGATGGCGGCGCAGATCGCATGTTCGGGCGAAGGCTGGCAACCGGACCGGATGCACGCGGCTATCGGCAAGTTCAACGCCAGCGATGCTGTGACATCAGTTAGCGCGGCTGCGCATGCCGTACATGGCGCGCTGGGTATCACCGCTGAATACGATTTGCAGCTATTCACACGGCGGCTTCACGCGTGGCGTATGGCCGATGGATCGGAACGCTACTGGGCGCGGGAAATCGGCACGGTGGTGTGTGAGACGGAGATGCAGACGGTAGATCAGATCCGGCGATGGGCTGGGGAGACAGCAAGCACCACGTAAAGGCCAACGCCCGTAACTATGCGCTCCCCTCTCCCATGTCAATGGGAGAGGGGAGCAAACCAAACGCGTCGCCGGCTACACTCCCGACATTTCCACCCGGCAACTCGTCTCCGGCTTGCCCGGTATCACCAGTTGCGCATCCGGTCCCTTGTCCCAGAACAGTGCGTCGCCATCCTTCAATGTGGCGGCATACCGCGCGCCAGACGCAGCGCGTGTTTGGGGCAGCACCAGTTGCTGGTCGAGCCAGCGCAGATACGCATAACCGGGATCGGTCTGTATAAACGTGCCGCTGATCACCGCGTCCAACCCTTCGCAGCGAATATTGAAGGGGCCGCGGCTGATGCCCTTGCCGTCCTGCCGACGCGCGCCGGCATAGCTGTGCCGCAACGTGTAGATCCGTTCCAGATACGTCGATACCGTACAGGCCCGTGCGTCGTCGGCGTTCGCGCAGGCATCGCGGCCCTTGATCCAGCCACGTTGCCCGGCGATCAGTTGCTTCTTCTGAGACTTCGGCAAGGACTGCGCATCGAGTGCAAGCCCATACAGCCGCGTGGTTTCGCGGTCGAGCCGGGCAAGGGTGTCGTCCTTGCAGATCAGTGTCTCGACCTCGCCCTGGGCCTTTCGGCAATCGAAAGACGGTGATGGGGTCGCGGCAGTGACCGGTGCAACAGGAACAAGCCAGGATGCAATGGCGGCGCCCAGCATGGCGAAGAACCTGTTCACGGACATGGCAGTCTCCTGCGGAGCGAACTACCCCGCGTTGCGGTCGATGACGACGAAATGCTTGCGCACGGGCTCGATCACCTCGAATACGCCTTCGAAGCCAGCGGGAATCACGCAGGCATCGCCCGGCCCGAACTCGCGGGCGTCGCCGTCGTGGCGGGTGATGCGCAGGCGGCCGCTGATCACATGGAAAAACTCTTCCTTGCCTGCGGGAAATGCAATCCGCCAGGCGCCCGGCTCGCACGCCCAGATCCCGCAATCGAAATCGCCTTGACTGGCGCTGTAGTGCGTCCACGTCGTTCGGTCGGGGTTGCCGTTCACGAGCCGGTCGGGGCGCGGGTTGTCATGAGCCGGTGCGGGATCGGCGCGGAAGTCGGTCAGGAAAGGGGCGGAGGCGAGCGTAACGTCAGACACGATGCGATCAGGGCAGCAGCAAGGTTGCAAAGTCGTAAGTGTAGTGGTCAGACACTTTCGAATCTGCCTGTTTTGGTGTCCTGTCATGCACGGGGCCGCGTTCGATGCCCCTTCGTCCCATACGTGTAATGCGGTCCCTGTCGCGTTCCGTACACGGTTTGTTACCGAACATTACAAGACGATTACAAACGGATGAATCAACGATCTCGAGCAGTTGCCGACAGAAGACATCTGATCGGTCAGATTGTGATGAAGGCGCCGCTGCACATGCGGATGAGTATAAGAATGATTCGTATTTGAGGTTTTAGTGACGCCTCCATACAATCGCGCCCCGAGGAAAGCCGCGTTCAGCGCCCTCGGATGCCGATACGGCGATCAGTGATGACCACTGACGACGCGTGACGGTATCCACACAAGCAATCCACGGGAAGAGAGAGTAATGAGCAAGTATTCGGAGGTGTTCCGGCCCAATGTGCTGGTGACGGCGCTCGCCGGCCCGATGGCCGCCATGGCCATGCAAGGGGCTGCGGCCCAGGAAGCCAAGCCGGCCACCACGGCCAAGGCCAGCCCGGTTCAGCAACTGCAAGGCGTGACTGTGAAAGCTGCCCGTGAGGATGGCTACAAGGTCGACAGGGCCGAATCTCCGAAATTTACTGCGCCGCTGCTCGACACGCCGAAGTCCGTGACGGTGGTGCCCGCCGAAGTGATCCAGCAATCGGGCTCGAACTCCCTGCAGGATGCACTGCGTACTACGCCGGGTATCACCTTCGGCGCAGGCGAGGGCGGCAACCCGATTGGCGACCGTCCGTTTATTCGTGGTTTCGACTCGGGCAGCAGCATCTTCGTGGATGGTGTGCGCGACGCCGGTTCGCAAACGCGCGATACGTTCAACATCGAGAACATCGAGGTCATCAAGGGGCCGAGCTCGGCCTACGGCGGCAAGGGTTCGGTCGGTGGCCTGATCAACATCGTGACCAAGCTGCCGACGAAGGAGAACTTCGTGCAGGGTTCGGTCGGTATTGGCACCGATGCGTACAAGCGCGCCACGCTCGACGGCAACTACGTACTCAACGACAACACCGGCCTGCGCCTGAACGCGATGGCCCAGGATGCCAACACGCCGGGCCGCGAGGCGGTGGGCGGCCACTCGTGGGGCTTCGCGCCGTCGGTCACGTTCGGCCTGAACAGCCCGACCAAGCTCACGCTGTCGTACTACCACCTGCAGGGCCAGAACATGCCGGACTACAGCATCCCGTATGCGCGTCCGGCTGCGCAGTCGTCGAAGGCCAACCCGGCCGGCCCGGCCAACGTGAACCGCAACAACTTCTATGGTCTGGTCGATCGCGACTTCCAGCACACGCAGTCCGATATCGGCACGGCCATCTTCGAACACGCGTTCAGCGACAAGCTGACGTTCCGCAACACCACGCGCTGGGGCCGCAGTACCAACGACTACATCGTCACGAACCCGGACGACAGCCGTGGCAACGTGGCGAATGGATACGTCTACCGCAGCAGCAAGAATCGCGATTCGGCCACCGATTCGCTGATCAACCAGACCGATTTCATCGCCAAGTTCGATACCGGCAGCCTCAAGCACTCGATGCTGTTCGGCTTCGAGTTCAGCCGCGACGATACCGATAACACGCCGTACAACGTGGTGCCGGGCGGCGGTGCGGGCAACACCTGCAATGCGTCGCTGCTGGCCAGCGGGGACTGCACGAACCTGTACAACCCGAACCCGGGCGATGTCTGGACGGGCCGCGTCGGCAAGATGGGCTACACGCAGAAGACCAAGACCGATACGCGCGCGGTCTACCTGTTCGACACGGTGGAGATTACCAAGCAGTGGCTCGTGAACGGCGGCATCCGCTACGACAGCTACCGCACCACCTCCGCCACGCCGGCCTACATCAACCCGAACACCGGCGCATCGGTGGCGGCGGTGAACCTCGGCAACAACGCGAATTTCTTCAACTACCAGGCCGGCATCGTCTACAAGCCCGTGGACTTCGGCAGCATCTACGTGTCCTACGGCACGGCCTCGACGCCACCGGGCACGTCCAACGGCGATGGCTCCGACAACCTCTCCGCGCAGATCCAGAACCTCGACCCCGAGCGCAGCCGCGCCTGGGAATTGGGTACCAAGTGGGATTTGCTCGGCCGCCGCCTGTCGCTGACCGGTGCCGTGTTCCAGATCGACAAGGACAACGCACGCGTGGCCGTCGATGCCAACACCACGCAGAACGTGGGCAAGCAGCAGGTGCGTGGTTTCGAACTGGGCTTTGCGGGCAGCGTCACCGATAAGTGGAACCTGTTCGGCGGCTATACGTTCCTGGACAGCGAACTCAAGAACAACGGCCCCGTCGCCGCGAATGCCGCCAACAACGGCAACCAGTTCCCGAACACGCCGAAGAACAGCTTCAGCCTGTGGTCGACTTATCAGGTGCTGCCCGCCCTGACCGTGGGTGGGGGTGCCTACTATGTCAGCCAGGTCTACGGCAACGCGGCCAACTCGCTGTACGTGCCGTCGTACTGGCGCTTCGATGCCATGGCCGCGTATCGCGTGAACAAGAACCTGACGCTGCAGCTGAACGTCCAGAACCTGCTGAACAAGACGTACTACACCAAGGCATTCGCCGCCCACTATGCTGCATTGGGTGCGGGCCGCTTTGGTATGCTGACCGCCAACTTCCGCTTCTAAGCCGAGACACCCCGGGGTCACTCCCGGGGTTCTGGTTTTCCCATCATGATGCTGCACATTCCGGACGTCCTGTCCAAAGCCCAGGTTGCCGACTGCCGCGCGCTGATGGACGCCGCGGACTGGACGGATGGCAACCTCACCTCGGGCCACCAGTCCGCGCTGGCCAAGCGCAACCTGCAGTTGCCAGAGTCCTCGCCCGTGGCACAGCAACTGGGCGGGTTCATTCAGGACGCGCTCGCCAACAGTGCGCTGTTCTTCTCCGCCGCGCTGCCACTCAAGGTCTTTCCGCCGTTGTTCAACCGGTACGAAGGCGGCCAGACCTTCGGCCAGCACGTGGACAACGCCATCCGCTACCTGGGTGGCACGGATTTCCGCATCCGCAGCGATCTCTCCGCCACGTTGTTTCTCACTGAACCCGAGGAATACGACGGCGGCGAACTGGTGATCGAAGACACCTTCGGACCCCAACGCGTGAAGCTGCCCGCCGGCCACATGGTGTTGTACCCGGCCACCAGCGTTCACCACGTCACGCCAGTCACGCGCGGCGCGCGGGTATCGTCCTTCTTCTGGATCCAGAGCATGGTGCGCGACGATGGCCAACGCGCACTGCTGTTCGACCTCGACAATCGACTGCGCCAGGTTGCGGACACCATCGGGCAGGACCACGAGTCCGTGATTGGATTGACGGGCGTTTATCACAACCTGCTACGGCGTTGGGCGGACGCGTAGGGCGGGGAAGCTCATGGCGGGTGCCGCAATCTGCTGAACTAGCGATCTGCAGAGTCTCGAACACGCGTGCGTCGACGCTCAAGACGTTGCGCCCGTAGTGACGTTGCATCGCCTGGAGCCAGTCTTCGAGCACCTTGCACTGTGGACGGTCGTCATGCGATTTTGAGGATCGTCTCATAGGCGGGTGGCCCGGAACCTACTGCACAAAACCCTTCGCCCAAAAGAAATACCCCGACGCGCGGGATCGTCGGGGCAGTAAGAGTTGCCAAGTCGTTTGGGGTCGTGTCGAGTGACCCTGCGGCAAGTGTGACGTTGCCAGCGCCGAGCGCCAATAACTCACATGAGGTATTGGCGTATGTGCGGTGCCGCACGAATCATGCGCCGCGCAGCGTGAGCATTCCGAACAAAAGAATCGGGTTCCAAACGCGAGGCGTTGGCAGGGGCGCGAGGGCTTGATGCATCGTACGAGGTCGCGCCATGACGCTTAGTCGGCAGTCTCCGGCCTGCCCGCCTGGCTATGCCGAGCCGGATGCGCCGGATAACACGCCAGTAGCGCGCTGACCACGCCGTTGGTCCATCCGAATCCATCCTGCAGCGGGTATTCGCCACCACTGCCGCCTTCGGCGCTATGCGGATGGCGTCGCACCAACCGGTACTTTTCCACCAGCTTGTACTCGCGCGTGTAGAGGTTCGACACCGTGCAGAGCCATCGATGAGCGATGTCGTCGGCCAGCGCGCCGTAGCCATAACGGCGCAGTCCGGCGATGGCGATCCACTGCAGCGGTGCCCAGCCATTGGGCCGGTCCCACTGCTCGGCCGAGCGGATTTCCGTGGTGGCCAGCCCGCCGTCTTCGAGCAATCGCGCCGGGATCATCGCGGCCATGCGTGCGGCCTGTTCCGTGCTGGCGAGTCCCACGAACAGCGGCATCAGCGTGGCCGCGGTCAGGTGTGGCCGCATGGCGTGGCAATGCCAGTCGAAATCGAGAAACGCGCCGGAACTTTCGTCCCACATGAAATCGTTCATCGCCTGCTGTCGGCGCGATGCTGCGTCGCGATAGCGTGTCGCTACGTCGGGCGTGCCGGCCATGTCGCAAAGTTCCGCCAGGCGGCATTCCGCGTGCCAGAGCAGCGCGTTGAGATCCACGGGCAGGATGGCCGTGGTGCGGATGGTGGCGAGATCGGGGGTGTCCTGCAAAGCCACGGGTTCGCACCAGCGCGAACTGAAATCCCAGCCCGATTCGGCGGCCGCGCGCAGGTCGCGAAAGACCAGGTGGGCGGGCCTGCCGCTGCGCCGCGCGGTTTCCACATCCTCCAGATAGGCTTCCTCGCGCGGATGGGCGCGGTCGTCCCAATAGCGGTTGAGCCATGTGCCATCGGGCAGGCACACCACACGCCGGTGGGCACAGCCGGGCTGCAGATGCGTGCTGCCGTCCATCCAGAACGCGTGTTCGCGTTTTAGTTGCGGCAGGTAGCGCAGGGCGGTTTCGGTGCCATCTTCCAGTTCATCGAGTAACTGGATCATCAACGAGAACACCGGCGGCTGCGAACGGCTCAGGTAGTAGGACCGCGTACCGTTTGGCACATGCCCATACGTGTCGAGCAGATAGGCGAAGTTATCGGCCATCGGGCGGAGCAGGTCGTGCCGCCCGCTGGCGGACAGGCCCAGCATGGTGAAGTACGAATCCCAGTAGTACAGCTCGCGGAAACGGCCACCCGGTACCACGTAGGGTCCGGGCAGCGGCAGCAGCGAGCACATCGGCGGATGCTCGGTTGGCTCGCGTGTCAGGACCGGCCAGAGATCGTCGATGTGCTGGCGCAGCGAATGCTCGGGGTGCGAGACGTAATGGGAATCCGGCACGGTCTCGCGCTCGAAGTGCGCACCGACGAAGGCTTCCAGCGAAAAATCCGGCGTATCGCGCTGGGCACGATAGCGCGCGAGGATGGCTTCCGGCGCATCCAGCGGCACGCAATCGGGAAACGTCTTGCTGTCCGCGAACAGGCCACTGGCCTGCACATCGACGAACAATTCTTCATAGCGCTCAGCGGGCGACAGCGCATCGCATGCCGCGCACCCCGGCAAGACGGAAGGATCGGGGCACGGCAGGTGGGTGATCGACGGGGCGTGCGCGTGGCAATGAGAGGGATGGCCGCCCGATGGCGCCGGCCGGGTTTGCTGCGCCGCCGCATCGACGCCTGCATTCGGTTGGGCCGGTTCAGTTCGCGGGCTGGCGTGCGGCACGGATGCAGCGCGCATGGCGTCACTCTCCACGGTTGTCATCCACGGTCAGAGCCGGGTGCCGGCTGCAAAGTTCAACGTTTCCGCCTGCCGGTTAGTCGCTGGGCGCTGCGTCGTGCGTGGTGCCGCAGTCCACAAAGCCAAGCTGGGCCAGCACGCTGGCGGCGGCCTGCGCCACGCTGCCGCTGTGCGCGGGCATGATGACGTGGGCGGTTTCCCGATAGAGCGGGTCGCGCTCCATGAACATGGATTCGAGCCGGGCGCGCGGGTTTTCCACCTGCAGCAGCGGACGATTGCGGTTGCGCCGCGTGCGTCGCCACAACTCCTGCACCGTGGCATCGAGATACACCACATGGCCGCGCGTGCGCAGCATGTCGCGATTTTCGGCCCGCAGCACAGCGCCACCGCCGGTGGCCAGCACAATGCCGCTGCGTTGGGTCAGGTCATCCAAAACGCGCGTTTCACGACGCCGGAAGCCTTCTTCGCCTTCGAGCTCGAAAATCGTGGCAATGCGCACGCCGCAGCGGGCTTCAATCTCATGGTCGGTGTCGAAGAACGGACGGCCGAGCAAATGCGCAACCGTCCGGCCAATGGTCGTCTTGCCGGCGCCCATGAAGCCGATCAGGAAGAGATTGCCTGCGAGGTTGTCCGAAGGGTTGCTCGAAGCCATGGAAGCGATGTGCTGGTCAAAGAGAGTGCGCCGCAACGTGACTGCCAGTCCTGCGCAACGGTAGCACGTCCTCTGCACGATTTGTTGTCGCGGGAGGAGGGCGAACCGAGCGCGTCGTAAATGCCATCACCCGTCGCTATGCGCTCCCCTCTCCCATGCCAGCGGGAGAGGGGAGAAAAAACAGAGCCGGGATCAGTCAGGCTGGCGCGCAGCGATGGTCCGGATGGTGTCGACGAACGCTTCCGCCACCGGTTCGAGCGTGCGGTCGCTCCGGCGCAGCAGGCCGATGGGTTCCTCGGTGCCGGGCGTGGCGATGGGCAGCAGCGTCATGTCACCATCGGCCACCGCCAGCCGCGTGGCAGACAACGGCGCGGCCCAGACGCTGTCGCTGCGTAGCGTGACGAGCTGGCTCAGGTAGGCATCGGCGGTTTCCAGGCAACCCTCCGGCAGGGTCAGACCATGCCGCGCGAGCAGGCTTTCGGTGCTGTGGCGTGGAATGGAACCCATGGCGGGCACCACCATCGGATGCGCCAGCACATCGTGCATCGTGGGGCGCGCGTGCGCAACCAGCGGATGTCCGGCGCGCACGGCCAGCACCAGCGGCTCGCCGGCCAGCGATTCAAACCATAGCCCTTCCATGGCGGCAGGATCGTCCAGGCGGCCGATCACCACATCGAGCACATCGGCCTTGAGCAAGTCGATCAGCGTGCGGTTCATGCCGGTCTGCACGGCGAGCGCCACGTCCGCGTGGCTGCTGCGGAAGCGGGTAACGGCGTCGATCAGCAGCGCTGGCACGATACTCGGCAGCGCGCCCACGCGGATGCGTTCGTGACGCAACGCATCGCCGGACAAGCTCTGCGCTGCCGCATCCAGATCTTCGAGAATCCGCAAGGCATGGCGCAGGAAGCGCATGCCGGCCGCCGTGAGATCGGTGCCGGCACGCTGGCGCACCAGCAGTCGCGTGCCAACCAGTTCCTCCAGCTCGGTCAGTGTCTTGGACACGGCGGGCTGCGTCAGACCCAGCCGTTCACCCGCACGGCCAAGGTGCTGCGCCTGCGCCACGGCGACAAAGCAATGCAGATGCCGCAGACGGATACGGCTGAGAAAAGCATCGGGCGGCGGCGAGGTTTTCATAATTAAAATTCATGCTAATTACTCAAAAACTCAATTTACATGAATTCCTGCGTTGCTTACAGTCTTCGTCCAACGCCCCCACATCCACATCACGGAGACAGCGATGCCCCCTCGCTCCGATCGTCCGGCCCAGTACCGCAAGCCTTACTGGGACACCCAACCCGAATACCTCTATCCGCCTTATGCCTCGACGCAGCTGCGCGCGCCGGCCCAGCCGCTGATCGGCTTGCCGCAGTCGCTGTCCGAAGTGACCGGTCCCACGTTCGGCCCGGAATTCGTGCGTGAAGGGGATAACGACCTCACCGTTGGCAATGGCGGTGAACCGATTGGCGAGCGCATGCTCGTCACCGGCCGCGTGCTCGACGAGAACGGCCGCCCCGTGCCTAACGCGCTGATCGAGATCTGGCAGGCCAATGCGTCCGGACGCTATACGCACAAGCGCGACCAGCACGACGCACCGCTCGATCCCCATTTCTCGGGCGAGGGCCGCACCATCACCGATGCGCACGGTAACTACCAGTTCAAGACGATCAAGCCAGGTGCGTATCCCTGGCGTAATCACCACAATGCCTGGCGGCCCCAGCACATCCACTTCTCGCTGTTCGGCAATGCGTATGCCACGCGGCTCGTGACGCAGATGTATTTCCCGGGCGATCCGCTGCTCGCGTTCGATCCGATCTTCCAGTGCGTGCCCGACGAGAAAGCGCGCAACCGTCTGGTTGCCACGTTCGACTGGGAGACCACCGCGCCCGAGTACGCCCTGGGCTACCGTTTCGATATCGTGCTGCGTGGCCGCGATGCCACGCCGATGGAGTAAGCCATGCTGTACGCCACCGCATCCCAGACCGTGGGACCGTATCTTCATATCGGCCTGACGGGGCTCAACTGCGCGGACCTGACCGCCGATGCGCCAGAGCTTGCCGCGCAGCGCATCGTGATCGAAGGCCGCGTGACCGATGGCCGGGGCGATCCCGTACCCGATGGCATGATCGAGATCTGGCAGGCCAATCCGGCCGGACGCTATCGTCACGTTGACGATACGCGCGATCTTCCGCTCGTTGCCGGCTTCAACGGATTCGGCCGCGTGCCCACTGGCCCCGATGGCGAGTTCCGATTCGTCACAGTAAAGCCGGGCGCCGTGCCCGGTATCGATGGGCGCCCGCAGGCACCGCACATCATGGTGTCGGTCTTTACGCGCGGACTGGTCAAGCACGTGGCCACGCGTATGTATTTCTCCGACGAGGTCGAGGCCAATAACGCGGACGCAGTCCTTTCGCTCGTACCAGCAGCGCGGCGCAACACGCTGATTGCCGAGGGAGATGCCGGTCAGTACCGCTGGAACGTGGTGCTGCAGGGCGCGGGCGAGACGGTGTTTTTCGACATCTGACGAGGGATCGCCCGAAGATACCCGCAGCGCAATATCCCTCACAATCGGCGCACCGCCCTGATGCCACGACACGCCACGACACGCCACGACGATGCCCACGTACTCCCGCCTGACCGATCCGATGTTTGGCAGTCCCGCCGTACTCGCGGCGTTTTCCGATGCAGGCACGGTGCGCGCCATGCTCGATACCGAGGCCGCACTCGCGCGCGCCGAAGCGTGTTGCGGCGTGATTCCGCAGCAGGCGGCGCAGATGATTGCAGAAGTCTGCGCGGCCGATCCCATCGATGCCGACAAGCTGGCAAACGATGCGGTGGCGGCTGGCAACCTCGCCATCCCGTTCGTGAAGCAATTGACGGCTGCCGTGGCGCTGCGCGATGCCGACGCTGCGCGTTATGTTCACTGGGGCGCCACGAGCCAGGACATCATCGATACCGCACTGGTGCTGCAACTGATGCAGGCACTGCACGCGCTAGACAACGACCTGTCGACGCTTGGCGATACCTGCGCGGATCTGGCCGCCGCGCATCGCGCCACACCGATGGTGGGACGCACCTGGCTGCAGCATGCACTGCCGATGACGTTCGGACTCAAAGCAGCAGGATGGCTCGACGCGCTGCGACGCGACCGCGATCGGCTCGATGCATCGCGCCAGCAGGCACGCGTGCTGCAATTTGGCGGCGCGGCGGGCACGCTGGCCAGCCTCGGCGATGATGCGCCCGCCGTGGCCGCGCAATTCGCGCAAGCCTTGCAACTCGCATTGCCGACGCTGCCATGGCATGCGCATCGCGATCGTCTGGTCGAAGTTGCCAGTACGCTCGGCATGCTGACCGGCACACTGGGCAAGATGGCGCGCGACATCTCGCTGATGATGCAAACCGAGATCGCGGAAGTCAGCGAGCCCGCCGCGCCGGGTCGCGGCGGCTCCAGCACCATGCCGCACAAGCGCAATCCGGTGGGTTGCGCGGCGGTGCTGACCGCTGCCGTGCGCGTACCGCCACTGGTGGCCACGATGCTGGCGGGCATGACGCAGGAGCACGAGCGCGCGCTGGGCGGCTGGCAGGCCGAGTGGGACACGCTGCCGCAGATCGTGGCGCTGGCCGCAGGCGCGTTGCGACAGATGGGCGAGGTCGTGAGCGGCCTGCAGGTGGATGCGGCACGCATGCGCGCCAATCTCGATATCACACGTGGCCTGATTCTTGGCGAGGCCGCCATGCTCGAACTTGGCCGACATATCGGACGGCTTGCCGCACACCATGTGGTGGAGCGTGCTTCGCGTCGCGCGGTGGATGAGGGCAGCACGCTGCGTGATGCGCTGGCCAGGACGCTCGCGGAAGATCCGAAACACGCCGGTCTGCTCGATGACGCCACGCTGGATCGTCTTGCAGACCCTGCGCATTACGCGGGGCAGTCGATGCGGTTTGCCGATGCGGCAGTCAAGGCGTGGCGCAATGGACGTGGACATCGCACGGCGTCGGTCGCATCGCACATCGAACCATCATCTTCCGGCAGCGCGCCGCACGCGGAAGCGGCGCCAACGCAAGCGCCCATTCGCGACGACAAGGCGCGCTACGCAGCGGGCCTCGCGGTGCGCCGCGACGTATTGGGCAGCGCGCACGTGGATCGCTCGCTCCAACGGCTCACCCCGCTGACCGAGGAATTCCAGAACCTGATCACGCGCTACGCATGGGGCGAGATATGGACGCGTCCCGGCCTGCCGCGCCATACGCGCAGCCTGATCACGATTGCGATGATGGTGGCGCTGAATCGTTCCGAGGAACTGAAGCTGCATCTGCGTGCGGCGGCCAACAACGGCGTGACACGCGACGAGATCAAGGAAGTGCTGCTGCAAACGGGCATCTACTGCGGCGTGCCCGCTGCAAATTCGGCTTTCCATCTGGCGCAGGAAATTCTCGGTGACGAGGGCGGGACGTGCTGACCCACGGGCAGTACCACGTAGCCTCGCCGACATAGAGCGGGGCGCGCACCATAACAACAAGACAGGAGACACGCCATGGCCCCCCATGGAACGCATGCCACGCGCGTAGCAATAGTCGGCGCCGGCCCCGCCGGCCTGTTGCTCGGCCAGTTGCTGACTGTCGCGGGCATCGACAACCTCATCATCGAGCAACGCAGTGCAGACTACGTGCTGGGCCGCATCCGCGCCGGCATTCTCGAATGTACGACCGTGGAAGCACTGGAGCGCGCAGGCGTGGCCGCGCGGTTGCAAGAAGAGGGACTGAAGCACCACGGCATC
This sequence comes from Cupriavidus sp. DL-D2, assembly GCF_039710735.1. Taxonomy (NCBI): domain Bacteria; kingdom Pseudomonadati; phylum Pseudomonadota; class Betaproteobacteria; order Burkholderiales; family Burkholderiaceae; genus Cupriavidus; species Cupriavidus sp. DL-D2. The sequence goes on from NZ_JBDKXK010000057.1 coordinate 61,513, forward strand.
GAACTTTCGTTCAACGGCACGCGGCACCGCATCGATTTTCATGCGCTGATCGGCCGCGATGTCACGGTGTACGGCCAGACCGAAGTCACGCGCGATCTCATGGCCACGCGCCAGGCGTCTGGCATGCCCATCGTGTACGAGGCCGAATCGGTGTCGCTGCATGAGTTCGATGGCAGCCGTCCCAGCGTGCAATATCGCAAGGACGGTGTCACGCATACCGTGCAATGCGAGTTCATCGCCGGTTGCGATGGTTTCCACGGGGTCAGTCGCGCCAGCGTGCCCGAACCCTCGAAACAGATCTTCGAGCGTGTGTATCCGTTCGGCTGGCTTGGTGTGCTGTCCGATACGCCGCCCGTAGCCGACGAACTGATCTACGCCAGCTACCCGGACGGCTTCGCGCTATGCAGCATGCGCTCGATGACACGCAGCCGCTACTACGTGCAGGTGCCCTCCACCGAAAAGGCCGGGAACTGGTCCGATGAACGCTTCTGGAAAACTCTGCGCAGCCGCCTCGATCCCGAAGCCGCAGACGCACTGATCACCGGACCCAGCATCGAGAAAAGCATCGCACCGCTACGCAGCTTCGTCTGCGAGCCGATGCGATACGGCCGGCTGTTCCTCGCCGGAGACGCCGCGCACATCGTGCCCCCCACCGGCGCCAAAGGACTGAACCTCGCCGCCAGCGACGTGCTGTATCTCGCCGATGGATTGATCGCGCACTATCAGCAAGGCGATGCGCACGGCCTCGACCAGTATTCGGAGACATGCCTGCGCCGCATCTGGAAGGCCGAACGCTTCTCGTGGTGGATGACGTCACTGCTGCATAGCTTCCCTGACGCCGACGTCTTTGCGCGCCGCATCCAGCAAGCCGAACTCGATTACCTCGTGGGTTCCGAAGCGGCGTGCCGATCGCTTGCGGAGAACTATGTGGGATTGCCGCGATGAGGCATATCGGGATCTTCGCTTCTGTTTCCGCGGGATAGCGCGCAACGCGAATCCTTTCTCAACCTTCCTCCGAACGTCACGGGCACCACCGCTGCAACAGCGGTGTCGCGCTGCCCATGCGCGTGCAGAACCTTCCGTCGTTGTTGATATGGATCGTCCATCGAAGTGAGCGACGCGGTGGCGTCTGCCATTCCAGGATAAATAAAAATTTCATATCAATTTAAGGTTAATGCGATGGACCTCGTGACACGATTGTAAGTGAGCGCGTTTTTTTGCGGAATGATCGGCATAGATCTGCAGAAATTTCCATTTCTGCATAGTGTTATCGCCAGGATTAGATAAAAGAAATTTATAAGCGATACGGAGACACGCGCCACGACCATGGCACCACCGGCGTCAATGCGGCAACGCCTTCCGTCAGGCAATTGCGAGCGATCTGGAATTCCCATAGCCTGACAAAAAATCGCATTCGCGAGCGATTTCTCTCCCCTTCATGCAGTACCACTCCCCAATGACATGCACCCGCGCCGAGTCCGGCAACGCGCGTTCTGAATGTCGGTATTCACAGAGGACATCGATGAGGTACTTGAGAGTCTTGATGATAGGGATTGCCACGGCACATCTGCTGGCGTGCTCCGATGGCAATTCGGCACGTCCGGCCGAGGTGTCGGCGGCGAGCGCACCCGCGTACAAGCCACGACCGGTTGTGAATCCGGGCGGTGTACGGGGACGCAACTACACCCCGCACTACATCGTGGGGTTTGGCATCACGGGCGAGAACGGCATGAGGGGTGGCGGTCCGAACATCTGGCGCGCTGAAGGGGAGGGGCCTGCCGGTGGTGGCGCTGAGACCTGCTGCATCGGCATTCCCGAAGTGTGGAGGCCGGGCATGAAAGTCACGATCCGCTGGGGCGCGGAGAAGGTGGCTGATGGCAAGACGCCGGCGGTCCACTACGTGGCGGAAGCGCGCATTCCGGAGTATGCGAGGGAGACGGCAGGCATGTGGGCGATCTTTCTGCCTGATAACCGGGTGAAGGTGATAGTGCGCGATGGCAACCCCAATGGGAAACATAACGTCTGGTTGCGCCCTTCGGACGACGATCCGTATGTGGCACAGGGTGTGATTGACGAGGAGGCGAATCGTGAGCTACTGCGAAGCCGCTATCACGATGCTGAGGTAGAGGCTAGGGAGCGCCGCCGCCGAGCAAACGCGGCGGAAGCGCAAGCGAAGGATGCGACAGGAGAGGACCTGATCAGACTTCGGCGAGAAGCTGCGGAAGACCGTCGCATGGCGGACGTTGCAGAGGCGAAGGCGGTCGAGAAGGAAATGCTCCATCGACAGGTGGTGGAACGTGAGGCAGTTGAACGATGCAAGCGCGATGCATCAGCGTCGCTGGCAGATTGCACAGACAGGAGAACGAAGTGATGAGCATCCTACGCTGGCCAGAGAAGATGCCGGAGACGGAAGAGGGCCGCTTGCCGGAAAGCCAGGAGGCTTATCAAACGGGGGCGGGCAAGGTCATGGATCCGCGAGGCAGTTGTGAGCGGACATTGCATGTCAGTCTGTTTTTCGACGGCACCAATAACAACGATGACGAGAACAATCGGTGGCGGGATTCCAAAAAACAGTCGCACACCAATGTTGCGCGGCTGTTCGGCGCTGCAATCGAACACCCGGATCAGGACAAGTTCAAGTTCTACATTGTCGGTGTCGGTACACCATTCCCGGAACTCGGTGAAGAGACCTATAGCAGCTTCGGCAAGGCGTTCGCTAGCGGTTTCGCTAAGCGATGCACCTGGGGCTATACGCGAATACTGACAGCTATCTACGACGCCATCATGCTCCCCGCCAAGGTGGAGCTTATGGACGACCCCACCGCCAAGAAAATCTGCGAAGCACTCGACTACGGAAGACACTCGCCAGAATTGAAGGCCAAGGAGAACGTCCTCGCCGTCTCGCAACAAAACCGCAAGGACGATGGTCAGCGCAACCGGGTCATCAAGCACGTCTGGATCAACGTGTTCGGGTTCTCTCGTGGTGCTGCCGCTGCGCGTGTCTTCCTGAACAAGCTGATCAAGGAGTGGGCGCCGGATGGGAAGATCGCTGGCAGCATTGCCTATGGTGTCAACTTTGTTGGATTGTTCGACACTGTTGCATCGGTTGGGCCGCCGGATTCGATCAATGGTGTGCTCCAGGCAGACATGTTCGATGGCCACTTTGCATGGGCCAGCAAGGGCAATCTGAACATCCCGGATACGGTGCAGCGCTGCGTGCATTTCTTCTCCATCCACGAACAGCGCATGAGTTTCCCGCTGGATACTGTGCGCATGGGCGCGGGCTATCCACAGGGCGCGGCAAGGTTGCTTGAAGTGGCCTACCCAGGGGTGCACTCCGACGTAGGAGGCGGGTATGTGCAGAGTGAGCAAGGCAAATCGCGAGAAGGTGACCACGACAAACTCAGCAGGATTCCCTTGCATGACATGTATATCGAGGCGCTGAAAGCGGGTGTTCCGCTTCTGCGTCACGACGGGATCAAGGCAACTGAAAGACTGGCCCGTGATTTCAGAATATCTCCACAGGTGTCCCAAGCCTTCAACGCCTGGCTCGACAAAGTCATACCCATCCAGCGCGTCGAAGACGCGATGGAGTTCGGTATGCGCCAGAACCTGTTGTGGCGCACACTGCGCGCCCGAGTTGGGACGCCACACTACATCACCAATCAGCCCTTCTATCAGGCGGCACCCGAGGAAGCGCTGACGCCCAATCAGGTCCATCAGCACCATGCGGAGGTCAAAAAGCGGGACAGTGTCCTTGACGGTCTTCAAGGCGAATTGAGCCAGTTGGAGTCGAAGCGCACCGAGGCTGCGCGCGAGTTGAACCGGATGCGGACCTCGGCCAATTCCGGCTTGTCGAAGGTCGCGGAGCTTCACGCCCTAAACGAGGAGATCAAAGCCAGGCAGGCCGACATCAAGCGTCGCGAAGAAGAACTCTATGCGGAGGTTGCGGGAAAACCCAGCGACGCGGCCCGCCCTGGCGAAGAGGCCGGGGATATCGTCGTCAATGACAGGACGGATTTGCGGGAAGGCGCTGAGGACTTCCGTCTCTTGCTGGCATGGCTGCATCCGGATCAGCGCGACGCTTGGCAAGCCACCATCACGCTGAAGGTACGGACCGTTTCGCTGGGTGGCATCGTGGATAGACCCGACAAGGCGATCGGCAGTTTTTTAAAGAATTTAGGTCTGCGCACAGTCGTCGTTCGCGAGGGACGGCCACGCTCCGACTCGAGGATGGTGGTGATGCTGCCTTCGGACATACGCATGATGGGTGCCGCCAGCCTGCCTTACTCCAATGATGACGATGCGGTGCTGGAGCCTGCTCCAGAGATAGTGAACTACCTGCGCCGGTGGACCTCGGCCGCCGCGGTGGATCGCTTTGCGATACAGGAAAAGGGCGTCGTCAAGCTGTTCGATGACTACATTCATGACAGCCGAGCGTGGTTCCGCGTGCCGCATTTCCATGAGTACGCGCCCGGCGGCTACGGCTGGGTGCGCACGTTCTTTATCGGCAGTGATACCCGCGTGCGCCATTTGGGCATCACGAAACAGGGTGTGATCGCCTCAGTGAACGATGCCGTCGATGTTGTGATCGATGCCGTGGCAGACGCGGCCGTCTATGGTGCTGATGCCATTCTGGACGCACTCGACAAGAGTGCTCGACTCCGAGTTCAGAAGCCGCGCTTGTAGCAGGCACTGGGCCACATCACGCTGACGCATATTCATAAAATATGAATACAGCGTCCGACATATATTTTACGTAGCCCCAACGCGGTGCTACCGTCTCGCTCCAGCAAACCGGCAAAAGTACCGGCTGCACTGGAGGAGACGAGATGACAACCCGAATTCATGGACGGCGGCAGCCATGGCTGCTGGCCGCGATGTGTGCCGCCACGCTCGCGCTGACGGCTTGCGGCGGTGGCGACGATACGCCCGCTGCATCGAATGGTGGCGGAAGCAATACGGGTGCAGGGCAGGGCGACACCGGCACTGGCTCGCCCACCCCGGACAAGCCTGCACTGAGCGCACTCGATGCGTGCAATGCGCTGAACGGCGTCAGTATCGCGGCGTCGAGCCTTGCGCTGGCCACGGGCGGCGCCACGGTCACGGGTGCGACGCTGATTGCGGCGAACGCCAGCGGCAATACGCTGGGCGAGTACTGCCAGGTGCGCGGCGCGATTGCGCCGGTGGACCCGGCATCGCCGAACATCAATTTCGCGGTCAACTTGCCGACGCAGTGGAATGGCAAGGGCATCCAGTTCGGCGGCGGCGGATTCGACGGCACGCTGATCGACGGCACCGAGACTGTGCGCTTTGCCTTGCCCGATGATCCCGCGCCGCTGGCACGTGGCTATGCAACCTGGGGCGACGATTCCGGCCACCAGAGCACGAGCATCACCGATGGCCGCTTTGCCACCAACGACGAGGCCCTGACCAACTACGGCGGCGACACGCTCAAGAAGACCCATGACGTGGCCATCGCGCTGATTACGCAGCGCTACGGCAAGGCGCTCACCAAGGCATATTTCCTGGGGACCTCAACGGGCGGGCGCGATGCATTGAGCTATATCCAGCGCTGGCCGGCGGACTACGATGGGGTGATCGCCAACGAGCCTGCACTCAACTACACCGGTACACGGCTGTCCAACGTGGCACTGGGTCGCGCGCTCTATCTGAACGGTGGCACGGGTTGGCTCAATATCAACAAGACCTTGCTCGTGCAGAAGGCCGCCATGGACGCCTGCGACACGCTCGATGGTGTGGCCGATCGCGTGGTGAGCAACGTGGAAGGCTGTCGCGTAGGTGCGCTGCAGGTACTGCAAAGCCTGCGCTGCGCGGGTGGCACTGATACCGGCGATACCTGTCTCTCCGATGCGCAGATCGCCACCGTCAAGACCATCGAGCAGCCGCTGCAGTTGAACTATCCGCTGGCCAATGGCGTGACGGTGGCGGGCGGCTACAACATTCTGGAAGGGGCGCTGGTGGCGGGACCGTTCACGTCGCGAGACCTCGGCACGCGTCCCGTGCCGGGCAATCCCGCAACCACTGCCGATGCGAACATGTACCTCACTGGCGACCAGTGGGTGAAGTACTTCGTCACGCGCAATGCCACGTTCGATGCGCTGACATTCGATCCAGCCAGCCCCGGTAGCTGGACCTCGCGGGTGCAGACCGTGTCGGCACTGACCGACGCGACCAATCCCGATCTCTCCGCGTTTCTCGGTAAAGGTGGACGCCTGATCCTGCTGCATGGCCTGGCCGATGAAGTGATCAGTCCCAATTCGACGATTGCCTGGTACAAGGCCGTGATCGGTCGCGTGGGACAGACGGCGGTCGATCAAGGTATCCGCTTCTATACGGTGCCGGGCATGGGCCATGGCACGGGCAGCTTCCTGCCGGCGTGGAACTCGCTGACTGCGCTGGAGAACTGGGTCGAACTGGGCGCTGCACCGGGCACGCGCACAGTGATGGATACGAATGCAGGCACCTATGGACGTACGCGTCCGCTGTGCCTGTATCCATCGTGGCCGAAGTACAAGGGCACGGGCAGTGCCGATGCAGCGGTCAACTACACGTGCGAAGGCGCGTCCGGCATCGTGCAGTCATGCCTGAACATGCCTTCGACGCCCACGACGTGGAAGGGCGGCAATACCGATGGCGAGGAACTGTCGGTGCGCATCGATCCGGTGACGCTGCAATACACGGTGACCATCGACGCCAGCCTGCAGCGCGCGGCAAACACGGCGATTACGGGGCAGCTCGTGTCACAGGGTGGCTGTACCTACGGCAGCGACGAAAACGGCGCGCAGTTCACGCTGGGCGGCGGCGGATTGCTGTCGGCGGGTGTGCGGGCCGCATCGGGCGCCACGTTCCGTCCGTTGATCGCATTCCAGAACGTATCCGCCGACTACACGGCGGTGGCGGATATCTACAACGTCAACGGCATCCAGACCGCGGTTGCCAATGGTGCGGTGTCCACGGTCAACGCTTCGGCTCGGCTGCGCTCCTCGGCGGCCACGTGGCAAACGTGCGCAGCCAACGCGACCGGCGGATACATCGTCTACGACGCCAACTGCACGAACACGACGAAGGGCTACATCGTGTGGAATGCCACGCGGCAGGCGTTCGACTACTTTGTGGGCGGCACCATCGCGGCAGCTAACGGCGTGTTGAGCGGGTCGCTGATCAGCGGCATCGTCAATGGTACGCCGGTGCCTCTGATCCTCACGCGCTCGACCACGGCCTACGGCATGAACGTGTATGCGAAGCAGGCGGCGTCGGGATTGCTGGCCGGAGCGGCCGATGGTGCGTATCGCGTACAGGCCACCGATGGGGCGCAGGTCGCGGCGGATCTGTCGGGAACAACCATCGTGCGCAACGGTGTGTCGGGCACGCTGACCTACAACACGCCGGTGCCGGGCGTGATCGGGGCCACAGGTGGCGTGGTTGCGTCATATCTGTATGGCAGCGGCTTGCTGACAGGCACGTCCACCGGAAAACTGGAGTTTGGTGTGCTGCATTGAGTGATGCATGGCAAAGGAAGGGCAGGGCGCATATGGCTCCCTGCCCTTCATTTTTTTCGAAGCATCAAAGCTCTGGCGGTTCTGCTTTCTTGCGATGACGTGTGGCGATGCGATGGGTCAGTGCCACAAGCGCGGCCAGTGCCGCGTTGTCATGATGCTCGCGATAGCCCAGCGTCAGCGGCGCGCGCAAGCGATCGGCTTCGACCATGCGGCAGTACGCCACGCCATGGCGATTCAGTCCTGCCATCGACGCGGGCACGACGCTGACCCCCGCGCCAGCCGCCACGAGATTCAGGTTCGTCAGCATGCGACTCACTTCCGCGCCGATGCGTGGCGTAAAGCCCAGCGCTTCGCATTCCCGCAGCAGATCGCCATACATGCCGGGTGCGCCAGGACGGCGAACCAGGATGAACGGGTCTGCCGCCAGTTCGCTGAGCGATACCGGGTCTGCAGCACCCTCGCCACGCAGCGCACGTCGGCGCAGCAACGGATGATCGAGCGGCAGCGCAATCACCATCTCTTCCTCGAGCAACAGATCGAAGCGCACGCCTTCCGGATGCGATACCGGCGCACGCAGCAATGCGGCGTCCAGCGAACCATCGGCCAGTCGCTCGATGGCTTCGGCGGCATTGCATTCGGTCAGCGTCAGCGCGACGCGCGGAAACTGACGGCGGCACGCGCGCAGGACTTCCGGCGTGAGCTTGTGCGCGGCAGCGGAACTCGTAAAGCCGATCGACAGCGACCCTTCGTCGCCACGCGCCATGCGCTGCATGCGGGCGCGCATCTGCTCGATCCGCGCGAAGAGATCGGTTGCATCGGCATGTAGCGCGGTGCCGGCTGGGGTCAATGCTACGCCGCGCGGCTGACGATCGAACAGGGTCACGCCCAGTTCGATCTCCAGCGCTTTCAGTTGCTGCGATAGCGGCGGTTGCTGAATGCCAAGCTGTTCGGCGGCGCGCGTGACCGAACCCGTCTCGGCCACGGCGAGGAAATAGCGCAGGTGTCTCAACTCCATCGCGGTATATCCGTGAAATATGGAAATCGTGTCATGCATATATTTTACGAACGGACGCCACGCGCCTATATTGGCGTTTTGCCGGATGGCGGGCGCCGCCATCACGCGCAGGATGCGTGAACAGAACATCAAGGAGACGCCATGCCATCCCACGTCCGCCTCGCTGCGGTAGCCATCGCCATCAGTACCATCGCTGCGTTGTCCGGTTGCGCTACGTCGCCGTCGCCAACTGTCGATGGTCCCGCGATGGCCAGCAAGGCTTCCAAACCGTCATGGCAGCGCGTACACCTGGGGGCGGGCGCGGGTTATGACTTCCCGGTTTACGCCAATCATCGGCTCGACGGCGACCTGAGCCGAATTCGCGAGGTCATACTGGTGCAGCACGGGCTGCAGCGCAATGGCGACGACTACTACGCCGCCGGTGCGGAACTGCTGAAAACCAGCGGCCGCAACGCCGACGAGGTGCTGCTGATCGCGCCGAATTTTCCGGGCACGCCCGATACCGCGAAGCACTTCGACAACATGCCGGTCTGGACCGTGCAGGGGTGGATCGGCGGGGAAGATGCGGTGTCGGGTCCGGGCAAGGGCACCAGTTCGCTGCAGGTGCTCGACGATCTGCTGGCCTTTGTGACCGACCGCAAGCGCGTGCCGCTGGTGAAAAAGGTGACGGTGGCCGGCCACTCGGGCGGCGCGCAGATCGTGCATCGCTATGCGGTGCTCAATAACGTGGATGAAAAAGTGCGCGGCACGGGTATCGACCTGCACTACGTGGTGGCCAATCCATCGTCCTACCTCTACTTCACGCCAGACCGGCCCGTTGCGCCGGACTACAAACGCTTTGCGCCCTACAGCACGGCGGTCTGTGCCGACTATGACAAGTACCGCTACGGCATGGGCGACATGGTGGCGTACGCAAAGGGTGCCGATGGCATGACGCTGTATCGGCGCTACATGCAGCGGCAGGTGACGTACATGGCGGGCAGCGAGGACAATGACCCGAACCATCGCGTGCTCGACAAGGCGTGCGGCGCCGAGGCCGAAGGACCAACCCGACTGCAGCGCGCACGCGCCTACTGGCGCTACGAGAAGTTCCTGGCAGGCGCGGCACCGATTACCGCGCACAAGACATTCGAAGTGGTGGGCGTGGGGCACGACCAGGCGCGCATGTTCGGTTCGCAATGCGGTGCGCAGGCGGTGTTCGACACGAATCCGTCCGCAAATTCGGCTGGAGCCACCTGCCGACCACCGCAGCCGTAGCAGGGCGCAAGACATAGGGCAGGTGGGTTTGTCCGCACGGCGGGCGCGGGCGGCTGGTGCTACGATGCGGCCAGCCTTTCGATTCGCGTCCCCGCCTCATGTCCGTGCTTTCCCGCAGGCGCGTGACCGCAGCGCTGCTGTCGCTGCCGTTTGCACGCCCCTGGCATCCGAGTCTTGCCGCTGATGTCATGCATCTGCTTGTCGGCTATGCCGCAGGCGGCGGGGCCGACCACATCGCGCGCATCGTCGCGGACGGGCTCACTGGCGATGGTGCACCAACGATCGTCGACAACCGGCCCGGTGCCGCCGGACAGATCGCCATGCAGGAAGCCGCCCGCGCCGACGCCACGCGTGAAACGCTGCTGCTCGGCACGGTAGGCTCGGTGAGCATCGCGCCATTGCTGCCCGGTGCATCCGATGCGATGGTCGCATCGCTGCATCCGCTGGCCATCGTCGCCAGCACACCCCACGTATTGCTGATGGCCGGCGACGGCACCCGTTCGCGCGCGGAAGACCGTCGCGCAGCCCTCGCTTTCCAACTCGACGAAGCCCGCCGCCGCCCCGGCGAAATCGCCTATGCATCGTTGGGCGTGCATTCCAGCGCGCACCTCGTGGCCGAACAGATGTGTCGCGAGGCCGGCGTCACGATGTCGCACGTTCCGTATCCCGGCAGCGCCCGCGCATTGATCGACCTGCAAGGCGGGCACGTGGCGCTGCTGTTCAGTACGTTGCAAGCATCGCTCCCCCTGATGCGTCAGGGTCGCGTCCGCGCACTCGCCGTCACCGGCCGCACGCGCAGCCCGCTGGCACCCTCTGTCCCCACCTTCGCCGAGTCCGGCATGCAAAGCATGTGGCAGGACGCGTGGTACGGCGTACTTGCCGCACCCACGGTATCGTCCGCGCGCCGCGCCACGCTTGAACTCCGACTCGCCCGCTTGCTGAAAACATCGTCGCTGCGCCAACGCCTGTCACAGGATGGCGCTGAACCGCTTGGCCTCACTGGCGCGGGAGCTGTGACCTACCTGACGCAACAGCGCGAGGTCTGGCGGAAGACGATTGCTGCGGTGTCAGGACGATTGGTTTGAGGGCGTGAACGCCTCCTCGCTTTCTTGAAAATCCTCCCACAGTAGGGGGCATGACCCCCATCGGCAGGGTGTCGGTGCCCTTGTCTGGATAGTCGTTGAATCCTCCCGAAACGAATTAACGGCTTTCGCGCGCAGAACTTTAGTCGTCAGCCAAAACCTGTGACTGCTTGTCTTCCTCGGTAATACAAAGCCTTTCGGACTGAAATCGAGATATCGGCATAGGCTGGAAGTCCTTTTCCGATCTCTCTTCAGAAGCCGTCTTCTCCCTCGGCGCTCTCCCGTTGCGCAACATCAACAAGATTGCCAATACGCCCGCAAGTCGGGTTTTACAGAGTGTCGGACTTTGCTAATGTCGCGCTCCAACAGGGATAGCCAGGGTCAGTCCACGCGACGCGACGGCCACCGGCATTCAAAAAGACAAGAACGAACGGAGCAGTACTTTGTTGGGATACCGGGTAATCGGAGGCCGCCTTGCACGCCAGGCGGTCCGTCCCCGCGTGCGCGGTGCAGTCGCGGGACTGACACTGATCGCGCTAGCGGTGCAGAGCCACGCGGCGGGTGTGGTGATCGATGGCAGTACGGCTACCACCGTCAACGTGGGCGCAAGCGGACGCACGACGGTGGGCGTGGCGGGTGCCGTTGGCGGTGTGTCCACGAATAGCTTCCGCGAGTTCAACGTGCCGCGCGCGGGTGTCGACCTCGACAACTCGGCTGCCAGGGCACGCACGATCCTCAATCAGGTCACCGGTACCAACCCCTCGCTGCTGGAAGGCCCGCTCAGTGTGCTCGGACCTCGTGCAAACGTGGTGATCGCCAATCCGAACGGCATCAGCGTGAATGGCATGGTCGTGCAGAACGTAGGCAACCTTGCGTTGACGACAGGGCAGGTCACCTTCAACGATTTCACTGTCAACGGACAGTTGCAGCGCAACCTGGTGCTGAACACAAGCCAGGGCGCAATCGACATCGGACCCGGCGGGTTGTCGGGAACGCTGCTGAACCTCGAACTGATCTCCAAGCAACTGCGCGTGGACGGAACGATCGAGAACCTCTACGGCGACCCTAACTCGCGCGTGCGCGCCGTGGTGGGGGACAGCCATGCGGAGATAGACGCCAGCGTGTCGCCTGGCGACAACCTGACACCGTGGATCTCCTACACAGCAGGCACCGCATCGTCCAACAAGATTGCGCTCGATATCACGGCTGCAGGCAGCCTGTTCGGCGGACGTGTGGAACTGATCGTGACTGACCAAGGGGCGGGCGTGCGGAATGCCGGCTCGGCCTTTGCCACAGCGGGGGATTTCGTGATTTCCGGCAGTGGCGATCTGGAACTCGCTTCAGGCAAGGTCGGCGCCTACCGCGACGTCCTCGTCGGCAGCGGGGGCCTGCGTGGGAGCGGGTCCATCTCGGCAGGGCGTCACGTACAGGTTTCGTCCGATCGCATCCACCTCGCAGACAGCGCGATTGAAGCGGGAACGACGACGACTGGCGATCTGGTCATCGGCAAGACCGGGCAGGCGCACAGCCAGACGTTGTCACTCACCGATACGACGCTGGACGCCAGTGGCGGGCTGGGTGTGTTCGACGCAGGCGCAGGAGTGTCTCTCGCAGGTGTGCGCATGGGCGCGAACGGCAATGTCGTGCTGGAGGGGATGGGCGGATTCAGCGTGACGGGTGGCCGGGAACGCTCGTCGCTGGTCTCGCACCAGGGTGCCATGTCGATCAAGGCCACGGGATTGCTTGCTAGTGCGACCGATATCGATGGCGTCGGCGGCGTATCCATCAAGGCAGGCAATGCCACGTTGCAGGATGCCACGCTGACGTCTTCCGGTGGCGCGGTGGACGTTGATGTGGCAGGCGCATGGCACCAGCAAGACGCCGACGTGATGGCAGCCTCCAATGTCGTGCTCCACGCCGGATCGATGGATCTGATATCGGGCACGCGTCAATCCACCATCGTGGCGAGGAATGGCGGCGTCCTGCTGGGTGTCGATGGTGACTTAAACAATGCCGGTGCCTTGCTGCAAGGCCAGCGCCGCTTCGAAGGCGCGGATTCAGAAGGGGCGGTGACGGTTCGCGCGGGTGGCTCCATCTGGAATGAATCCACTCCGCAGTACCTCGGCATTCTCTTTGGCGCCGCCGATGACGTGGTGGTGCGAGCGGATGGCGATATTGTCAACCGGCATGCGCGCATGCTGTCCAATGCGCGGCTCGATGTGGCGGCAGCTGGCGACCTCATCAACGAGATCACCAAGCAGCCCGGTGCCAACGGTGAACAGGCGCTGATCGATTCCACATCCGGGCGACGCTGGATGGTCTTGTCCAAACGTAGCAGTACGTTCGATATCGATTACGGCACCGCCGATCGCCAGGGACAGGTCGCTTATCTGCTGTCGGATACCGGCACCTCGCTCCGAGGCCGGAACGTCATCAACACTGGCGGCGAGATCTACGCCAACAACGGCCCGATCTCGATAAAGGCTGCGGATACGTTCCGCACGGAAGGTGTGACCACGGGCCAGGCGCATTACTCGCGCACCTGCATGATCGTATGCCGGACTTCAGCGTCATCCAATACCACCGTGACGGGCGGCCTGCTATCCGCTGGCGGCAATATCGACATCACCGCCGGCCGATCTGCCGAGAACATCGGTGGTCGGGTACTGGCGATGGGCGACCTGACTGTGAACGCGCCGTCGAGCTATGCGTCAGGCGTCACCGGATACATGGCGATTGCTCGCAATCGCGGCTTCAAGGTGTTCTTCGGCGATACCTGGGCACGGCTGTACGCGATGGACGTTGGCGGAAGCTGGATGGCGACAGGCCGCACGCGCATCAGCGGCGATGGGATTGTGAACGGCGGCAGCTTTGATGGCGATGTCGTCATCGCTGGCACCACCACGACAAGCCGGCCACGGAAGCAAGAGCCGGTTTCGGTGGAAAACCACCTCGGGATGACAACGTGGCTGTGGCGATGACGCAATTGCCAGTACCAGTACATAGGCACCTGCGCGCTGCGGCTGCATGCTGGCTGATGGCCGTCGCAGGTTCCGCCATGGCCCAGGTGCCTCCGTTGGGTCCTGTGCCACCGGAAGACCCGGCTCAGCGCTTGTTGCGCGAGCAGCGGCAGCGTGACCTGCAGCGCGAAGCCACGCAACCACCACCGCAGATCGAGAATCGTGTCTCGACGTCGCCAGATGTGCGCGTCGAGGATATCGAGGAAACCGCTGCCACATTCGAGATTCATCGCATCGACGTCGAAGGTAATACCGTGCTGTCCGACGCGGAGGTCGAAGCGATTACCGCCCGGTTCGTCGGCCACAGGCTGGGTGCCAATCGCATCAACCTGCTGCTGCGCCGATTTACCGAAGCCTTCGTGGCCCACGGATACATCACCACGCGGGCCTACCTTGGCGAGCAGAATCTGGCGAGTGGCGTGTTGCGTGTGACGGTGGTGCCGGGTCGCGTGGAGTCACTCCAGTTCAATGGCAAGACGCTGCGTCCGGGATCGCTGCCGCTGTTCGATACGTCCGCAGGCGGATGGGTCACCGACGCCGGCACCGTATGGCAATTCCCGGCACCGGGCGACACCTTGCGCCTGGCCGATCTGGAGCAGGGCGTCGATCAGTTGAACCGGCTGCGCCGGAACCGCGCCGAGATGCAGATCCTGCCGGGGCAGACACCGGGTGGTTCGGTGGTGGCATTGGCCAACCAGCCAGGCGACCGCTTCCGCTTCAATGCCGGCGTAGACAACTACGGCAGCCGCGTGACAGGTATCTCGCGCACGCGGCTGGGCATCGATGCCGACAACGCCTTGGGACTGCAGGAATCGCTCGGCGTGAGCTATGTGGGCACGGCCGATACCAATGCGGCAGTCGCCTCCGCCGCTGTGCCATTTGGCTACAACACGTTCAGCTACACGGCATCGCTGTCGGAGTACCAGAACACGATTGGCGATAGCGCGCTGCTCTATGGCCGCACGGTCGGGCACACGTTCGGCTGGAACCGGGTCATCACGCGCGACCAGCGCGGCCGGCAGGCGCTGGACCTCACGCTCACATGGCGCAAGAGCGAGCGCGAGATCAACAATCTGCTGCTCGACCCGCAACGGCTGACGGTGCTGCGCGCGGCATGGAACGGCTTGTGGCGCTTTGCGGCGAATGGTCAGCAGGGCTATGTCACGGCAGAAGCCGGGTACTCGCGCGGCTTGCCATCGTTCCACGCCACGTCCGATCCATCGGATATCCGGCACGACGAAGCACATGCGCAGTTCAACAAACTTGACGCCAACTCGACCACGCAATTGCCGCTGCCGACGATTGCGGAGCGCGTGCAACTCGCATGGCGCGCCCAGTTGGTGGGGCAGTGGACCAACGTGGCGTTGTTCGGCTCGGAACAGATCTATGCGGGTGGCATGAGCACGGTGCGTGGCTTTCGCGAAGGTGTGATCGCCGGTGATCGCGGTGCCTATCTGCGTAACGAGTTCGCGTGGGTCAATGCGCCTGTCATTGCCGGTATCCGCATGGAACCGTACGTATTCCTCGATGGCGGCGAAACGCAGTACGTGGCCACCCGCCAATGGCAAGCCGTGGCCGGCGCCGGCGCGGGTATCCGCCTGTCGGCCCAATGGGCGCGACAAACCTTCACAAGCGAACTGCTGGTGGGCGCGCCGCTGGCGCAGCCCGCCAACCTTGGGCCGAAGCGCGGCATCGTGCTGGCCACCCTGAACTGGATTTATTAGGAGCAAGACACCATGCAAGCCAAATTCCATCGTGCCGTCCTGGGTGCTGTCATGGCGCTGGGTCTTCAATGCGCGTACGCCGCCACGGTCAATGGCGTGGCGATTCCCGACAGCGCCATCGTCGACGCCGTGCGCGCGGCGGGCCTTCCCGACTCCGCGCCTGCACGCGAGGCCATGAAGCAGCAACTGATCGCGCGCGAGCTGTTCCGTCAGGAAGCTGCAAAAGACAAGACACTGGATCAGCGGCCAGATGTCCAGGCCTTGCTGCGCGAGGCGCGTAACCAGATTCTCACCCAGGCCTGGCTCAAGGACCACATCAAGCCCGCACCGGTGACCGATGCAGAAGTGCGTGCGCGGTATGACGCCATCGTCGCCACGCTCGGTGACAAGGAGTACAAGGCGCGCGTGATCGAGGTGGCCGACGATGCCACGGCCAGTGCCGCACTGGCGCGCATCAAGGCCGGCGAAGACTTCGCGAAGATCGCGCAGGACATCAGCCTCGCACCGTCGAAGACCGCGGGTGGCGCGATGGAATGGCTCAGCTTCAAGGTGCCGGTGCAGGAGGGCAAGACACAGAACCTGCCACTGCCGATTGCGCAGGCGATGGCGTCTCTGCCGCCGGGTGCTGTCACACCCGCACCCGTGGTGTTGGGCGAGCGTCGTTACCTCATCAAGATCGATGCCGTGCGTCCCACGCAGATTCCGTCATTCGACACCGCCGCGCCAGGTATTCGCCAGGCGCTTCAGGCACAGGCACTGGAGCGCGCCACGCTGACCCTGGTGACCGGCCTGCTGACCAAGGCAAAGATCACCCAGTAGTCAGCGTCTTTGCTCGTCAAGTCATCGCTGTTCTTTTGAAGCCCTGACGGCTGCCTGTTCGCCGTCGGGTGCCATCCGACTGAAGCCTCCTGTCTAGCCATACCATGCAACGCGACCGCTCGGCCACGCTGTACCCTGCCTATTCGTCTTCCGCCCCTGCCACTACGGAGGGTCCGGAGGATATGTCGCTAGCCGACCGTGGCCGTCGCAGCATTGCAGCACGTGCTGTTGCGGCGTGCATTGCCACGACGATGTGGTTGGGGCCGATGTCGATCACGCTGCAGCAGTCGAAGCAGGCGGCCGGCGTGCTAGGCGCGGGAGCTACGCCCGTGGATGGTCTTGCCACTCACGTTGGGGCGGTTCGGCAGGGTCTGCTGGGTTGGGCGATGTCACGGCTGCCAGTGGTACTGAGCTTCGGGCCGACCGAAGCATTGGCCGCACCCATCGCAGACCCCACTGCGCCAATCCGCTTTACCCCGACGATCTCGACGACGGCCGGCCCCGGCGCGCCCGCTGGTGGCGTGCCCGTGGTAGGCATCACCACGCCGAATGCTCAGGGCGTATCGCTGAATCAGTATCGTTCGTTCGTCGTCGATCCGATCGGGCTGATCCTCAACAACAGCACCAGCGGTGGTGGCGCGTTCCTGGGCGGACAGGTTGCAGCGAATGCCAATCTGGCGGCGTCCGGCCCCGCGCGACTGATCGTCAATCAGGTGACCAGCAGTGCGCCGGCGCAGATCAATGGCATGGTCGAGGTCTTTGGCACCCAGGCCGGTGTGGTCATCGCCGCGCCGGGTGGGGTCTATACCAACGGTGCGGGATTCACCAATACTTCGCAGGTCACGCTGACCACGGGCACACCGCAGTGGTTGTCGGCGTCCGGCGCTGCCACGAGCTTCGATGCGGCGGCAACGGCAGGATTCCTTGTGGAAGGTGGCCGCATCCAGATCGGCAATCCCACGCCGGGGTCGGCGAGCACCGGGATCGAGGGCTCGGTTGGCAACATCAACCTGATAGCCGAATCGATTGGCGTAGATGCGGCGCTCAACGCGGGGCGGCAGATCAATCTGGTGGCAGGACGGCAACTGGTGAAGCCGGATGGCGATGGTTTCACGACCGTGCCCACGGGTGCCAACAATGCCACGACCACCACTACCGCTGCGAACGGACTGGCGATAGACGCCACAGCGTTCGGTGCGATGAATGCAGGGCAAATCCGCATCGTCAGTACTGCGGCGGGTGTCGGCGTACGGTCCGATGGCAACCTCGCCGCATCGTCCGGCAACCTGACTATCGATTCGTCCGGCAACCTCAAGATCGGCAGCAGCTATGCCAAGCAGGCGGTGAACCTGAATGCTGCCGGTACGCTGGAAGCATCGGGCAATGGCAGCGGCGAAGCGGGCTTCACGGTCAACGCTTCGGGCGATGTGACGCTGGGTGGCACGCTGGAGTCGGGTAGCACGCTGGCCGTGTTGTCGTCCGCAGGCGCAATCAAGGGCGCGGGAGGTGTCAAGGCGCAGCAGGCCGTGGCATTGGATGCAGCAACCAATGTCGACATTGGCGGTGCGGTCAGCGGGGCGACGATTGTCGTCAAGGCTGCGGGCCAGGACGGGCAGGGCGATATCCGCCTGGGTGGCGACGTCACGTCGCCGGGAACCATCGCGTTGCAGGCAGCGCGAGACACGGTCATCGACGGCAGCGCTGTTTCGGCTGGAGACTTGAATCTTGCCTCGCAGCGCAACCTGACCATCCATGGTGCTGCAGGTAGCACCACCGGGAATGTATCGCTGACGGGTGTCGATGGCAGCGTCACGACCACGGGCAACGTGGTATCGCCCGGTACGCTGAACGTGAACGCAGGGACAGATGTCAGCCTGGGCGGCCAGGTCATCTCCACCGGGAAGCTCGACGTCACCGCGCAGACTGGGAGCATTACCACCAGCGGACAGATCGGCAGCAATGCCAGCATCGCGCTCCAGGCGGCGCAGGACGTGACGGTGGGCGGCCAGGCACAGAGCGCGGGCGATACCACGATCACTGCCACGCGGGGCCATGTCGCCGTCAACGGCGCGCTGACCAGCGACGGTAACACCACGATCACGGCAGGTGGCAATGCCGCGGTGTCAGGCAGTCTATCGAGTGGTGGCAATGCCAGTGTGTCGGCGGCAACGGGGTCTGCCACGATCAGTGGATCGCTGACGAGTATCGGCAATGCCAGCGTCTCCGCTGCGCAGGACGCGACGTTGTCCGGCAGCACCATGGTCGGCGGCAACCTCGGCGTGTCGGCGGGACGCACGCTGCAGGTCGGTGACCTGACGTGGATCGGCAAGGATGCCACGCTGCGCGGCGGCGACGTGACGATCGGTGCGCCAGCAGGCAAGCAGAACGCGGTGAACGGCACGCTTGATGCGGCTGCCACGCGCAGCCTGTCACTGACTGGCGATACCACCGCAACCAACGTCGCGCTGAATGGCGCGACGATCAGCAACACCGGTGGTACGGTCGCCGTTCAGCAACTGCAGGTCTCGGGTGGATCGGTCACAAATACCGGCACGCTGGCAGGCAATGCCGCCACGCTCAATGTTGCGAACCTGACGAACCGTGGCGTGCTGGGCGGCCAGAACGTCAGCGTGACCGTTGCCAACGCTTTCGATAACGCGGCAGGGCTGCTCTCCGGCGCGCAGACACTGACGGTGTCGACGGGGGCGCTGGTGAACAACCAGGGCGGCACGCTGTTCGCCGGTGACTTGAGCGGCCAGAATCCGCTGAGCGGCAACCTCTCGTTCGCCGTGCAGGGTGGCAACGGCAGCTTCAACAATGTCGGCGGGCAGATGCTGGCCGGCAACAACCTGACGCTGAACGCCCTCAATCAGGTGTTCGATCCGTCAGCGTCCACGACGGGCAAGATCGACGCAAACGGCACGCTGACACTGGGCGCACTGGCGATCAACAACACCGGCACCTGGACGGTTCCCGGTGGCAGTGTCGTGCTGAACGCGAGCCAGGGCATCAGCAACAGCGGCACGATCCAGAAGGCGGGCAATCTGTCGCTGGCCACGGGTGGTGCACTGACCAACACCGGGCAGATTATCGGCGGCAGTAACGTATCGCTGTCGTCAGGCAACCTGACCAACACCGGCACGCTGCATGCCAACGGCGATCTGGCGCTGGATGGCAACGTCACCAACCGTGGCGTGGCCGAAGCGCTCGGCAACGTAATAGTCACTGGCAGCAACTACGACAACACCGGCGCCAAGACGCAGGCCAATGGCAACGTGAAGATCGATATCGGCGGCACCGTGACCAACACGGGCGGCGTGATCGGTGCGAACGGTGACATGCATATCGCGGCGGGCGCGGTGATCAACGATCGCACCGGGCCGGTGGATGCGGGGAGCACGACGGGGAAGATCACGGATGATGCGCTGGTCAACTCCGCGGTGATCGGCAACTACGCGGAGTGGGTGTTCAGCGAATCCAATGGACCGCGAGCTGGCGCGACGCACAACCTCACGATTGGCGAGATTCGTCGCACTGCTGACGGCACGGCACTGGCGCCCGAGATCGGCTATCAGCCCTACTCGGCGGGCGGAGAAAACGGCGTCACATACCTGCCGATGTACCAGCTCGTCGACATCACGAGCCGTGACCCCGTCAATGGCACAGGCCCTGCCATTGCCTTGCCGACGGTGGATCGCACCGTGGTCAAGCAAGCCGATGGCACCGCCGGGCAGATCGTTGCAGGTGGAAACCTCGATATCGCCGCAGCGAACCTTTCCAACAAGGGCGGTTCCATCTTCGCTGCACGCAACGTCACACTCGATGTTGGCGCGCTCGACAACAGTCGCTCGGCAACGCTGGTGGACAGCGTCACCGATACCGTGAACCAGGCTGAATTCAATGCACTGCTGGCGAACCTGAAGCAACTCGGCCAGACGGTACCCGGGACGCAATCCAAGGGCGCGGACAACCAACTGTTGTTTGGCACCAATCCGCCTCCCTGTTCGGGAGATAGTTGCGGTGCGCCACCGCTGACCGGCATGCCGGTGACGGTCGGTCTGGATGTCAACAACGCGGCCGTCACGGCTCCCACGAAGTCATCGACGACCTACCAGCTTGGCAAGGCAGGCCAGATCACTTCGGGTGGCAATCTCGCACTGACCGGAACAGGCGATCTCACCAATGCCGGCGATATCGCCGCAGCAGGCAACATCAAGATCACGACGCCGGGCACGTTCACGAACAAGGGCATCAACGAAGTCAACGTGACCACCGTGCAGGGCTGCGTTCCCGGAGGCGATTGCCCGGACGACAGTTTCCCGACGGTGCAATCGGTAGCGTGGAAGCAGACCCCGAGCACTATCGCCGCAGGGAACACCTTGACGGTGAATGCCGGCAACGTGCAGAACCTCAGCGCGACGCTGGCTGCGCAGGGCAAGGTGGATATCACGACGGGCGGCACGGTCACCAATCAGGCTGGCGCCATTCAATCGATCTCTGGCGATGTCTCGATTACGGCGGCTTCGCTGGTCAATACATCGCTGGACCCGGTTAAGCTGCACAAGAGCTATGGTGGCCAGAACCCGTCCTATGCTGGTGGATGCAATCCGGGCGGCACCTATGGCAACAGCCAGTGCGCAGCCACGGAAGACGCCGCGACCGGCCCGGCTGCCGTCATCTCCGCCGCACGCGACGTCACCATCCAGACAGGTTCGCTCAACAACCACGGCGCACTGATCAGCGGTGGCCGCGATGTCAACGTGCAGGCCAGTGGCGGCGTGGACAATACCGCCATCGCACTGAACGCAGACTGGATCGGCCGTTGGCAGGAAGACCGCAGCGGCGGTGATCGCTGGCACGACACCGGTGGTCGCTCGACCATCGGCAATATCGCATCGGGCATCCAGGCAGGCAGCACACTGACCGTGAACTCGGGCGGGCAGATCGTCAATACCGGCAACCTGCTAGGTGCGGCGGTCGATCTGACGGGTGCATCGATGGTCAACGGCATCACAAGCCCGGACCAGCCGACACCCGCCAACACCGCGCCGCGCCAGGTGATTCCGCTTGGGCCCACGCCGGTGCCATCGGGCTCGCTCCCGGCCACGACACCGGCCGTCGATCCTACCGACCCGTGGCAGTTCACGCCGGTGATCGTTGCTACGCCGAGCGCACCGACCACCGGCACGCCGCCGACGGTCGACTGGCACTTCAACGCCAAACCGGATGGCACGCCGATCACGACCCCGACGGGATCGAACGACCGAGCCCAATACGTCAATCCGAACCCGGCGACAGGCGTCCTCGCAGGCATCACGCCCGACAGCCTGCTGGGCCAACTCCCGCCGGAACTACGCCCGGGCAATGTGTCGTTCTACTACGACCCGTACACCGAATCGCAGAAACTGCAGCAGGCCGCGCTGGCCCAGACGGGCCAGGAGAGCTTTATCAGCGGACTGTCCTGGGATAGCCAGAACAACCTGTCGGTCACCGATCAGGAAAAACTGGCGCTCTACAAGAACGCGGCCGACTACGCAAAGGATCACAACATCGCGCTCGGCACGGCGCTGAGCGACGACCAGGTCAAGGCGCTCGACGCGCCGATGCTCTGGTACGTGGAGCAAGCCGTCCCCGATCCGCGCTGCACGGTATCGAGCACGATCTGTGCGCCGGTCAACGCGCTGGTCCCGCAGGTCTACCTACCAGAAGGCTACGCACAAGCGCTCTCCGTGCCCACGGGCGGCACGATCAGCGGCGAAAACATCAAGCTGACCATCGACGGTCAGCTACGCAACACCGGGCAAGTGATCGCCAGCGACACGCTGACGGTCAAGGCCGGGAGCCTCGACCTGAGCCCCAACGTGGTGTCGATCGGCACCAACGCATACAAGGCGCAAGGTGGCTGGAACGTCGTCACCGGCACGGTGGTGCAACCCGGCGGCTTCCTGTCGGCGATGCACATGGACATCGAAGCCGACAGCATCCGCGCGATCAACGATGCGTTCCGCATCACGCGCGAAGACGGCTCGGTAGACACCGAAGCCAGC
>NZ_JBDKXK010000058.1:0-80448 GCF_039710735.1 Cupriavidus sp. DL-D2
GGTCTGCCTGAAAAAGTGTCCAAGATTACTTGACCACTACAGGGGTGAGGGCCAGCGGTGCAAATCGTGACGCGGTCGGCAAGCAGACTCGCCAGCCCTCTCCCCCAACCCCTCTCCCACTTCGCGGGAGAGGGGAGCACACCGGCAGCAGTCGGACCACCAAAAGCCTCTCCGCATTAACCCCACAGCAACCCGTTTCTCATCCCTCTGTCCGGCGGCCGATCCCACATTCGCAGCTAACGATCCGCAAGCCTTTGACCTATGCTCAAGCTGACCGGGCATGGTTCACACAACGCTCGGCAAGGGTGGTCATCATGTCCGTACTGTTGATGTGCGGAAGAGAGGAGAGCACCGGGCGTGAGTCCGGGCGGGGGTGCTGTGTGCCTGCGCATCCTTCGTATCATCCTGGTCTTCCCCTGTGCGTTGCGTTCATGTTGCTGGCCTGCGCGGTCGAGCATGCCCGGGCGTTTGCCGAAGCGCCGCCGTTCGGCGAGGCGCCGCCGCAGATCGAAGAGGCCGCATCACCCGCGCCCTTGCCAACTCCAGTCCAGGACGTGACGCTGTCCCTGGTTCCGCCCCGCATGGTGGTAGAGAACGACGAGCCGGATCTGCCGATTCCCGTGCATGCCTCGCGCATGCCTGAAGGACAGGTATCGGTCGATGTGGAGACGGTAACGATCAACCTGGCATCGATCGATCGCGTCGTGGAGCGTTTTCGCAGCGGGCCGCGTGATGCGGCGCTGCATATCGACGACAACTCGACAGGTTCCAATTTCGTGGACAGCCGTGTGCGCAGCATGGCGCTGGCATTTGACGCGCCGCTGTCGCGCAGCGGGCTGACCCTGCAACCGCGCGTGGAGATGGCCTATCGTCCTGGGTTGTCGCCGGTTCCCGGCAACTGGGACGCGCCCCCCGGCGAGAGCAGTGCCACGGGCCTGGCGGTGCGGCTCTACAACTCCCGGCCCACGCGGGTGAGCGGTGTCTATCCCTATGTCGAAGCCGACTGGTGGCAGGATAACCGTGCGCGCACCATCAACATCAACGGCACGCGTATCGACACCGACCTGCTGCGCGGACTGCTCTCGTTCAATGTGGGCGCGCAAAGCCGGTCGAACACAGGACTGAAGGTGTGGGTCAAGGCGCGGGCAGGACGCAATGCCGGGGGGACGGTGGGGGCACGATACCGCTGGTAGCGGCTTGAAAAAGATGGCGTGCAAAAAACACTTGCGCGCCGAATCAGTTTCTATATAATTCGGGCCTCGCGTGCGGCTGTAGCTCAGTTGGATAGAGTACTTGGCTACGAACCAAGGGGTCGTGGGTTCGAATCCTGCCAGCCGCGCCACCTATGCAGTGAGGAAGGGCTTCCGGAAACGGAAGCCCTTTTTCTTTGCCGGATTTCTGCCCGACCCGTCCTCAACGTGCTGTTTTCGACACAGGTCCTCGCAGCCTCCGCCTCCGTTCCTACCATAGTGTTCGCTTTCCCCCCGAACCGATCGTCGGGGTCATTGACAGTGGACAACCCCCAGCCCATCATTCGTCCGGAATAGATGCGCCTCCGGAGCAACTCACGCGCCCCCAGTCGTTGTGACACGTTATTTCGGAAGGCCGCCACTCCAAAGGGAAACGGGGTCATGAACCGATCAATCCGCCAACTGGCAAGCGTGGTCGCGCTTGCCGTCTTGCTGTCCGCCTGCGCATCCGCACCCGAGCCGGTAGTCAAGGCGCCAGCAGCCGAACAGCCACCTTCCGATCAGGCGATGAAATCGCTGTCGGCCGAGGTCTTCACCTTCGCGTATCCGCTCGTCCTGATGGATGTCACGCGAGAGGTGATGACAGCGCGGGTGCCGGTGAACACGTTCACGCACAAGCGTGTCTTTCCGGATGCTTCGTTTGCGGACGTGGTGAGTCCGAATGCCGATACGCTGTACTCCACGGCCTGGCTGGATGTGTCGAAGGAGCCCGTCGTCATGTCGGTGCCCGATACCGCCGGACGCTATTACGTCATGCAGATGCTCGATGCCTGGACCAACGTGTTCGCCTCACCGGGCAAGCGCACCACCGGCACCAAGCGCGGCGCGTTCGCGATCGTCGGGCCTGACTGGCAGGGCACGTTGCCGAAGGGCGTGCAGGAAATCCGCTCGCCCACGGACATGGTGTGGCTGATCGGCCGGATTCAGACCAACGGCAAGGCCGATTACGGCAACGTCCATCGCCTGCAGGACCAGTTCCGGCTGGTGCCGCTGTCCGCCTGGCGCAAGGGCACACGCAGCCTGCCGCCGGCCACGCCCCGCGCGACGCTGGTGGATACGGAAACGCCGCCGGTCGAGCAGGTGGCCGCCATGGACGCGCAGGCATATTTCAGCCGCCTGGCCTCTCTGCTGCAGGACAATCCGCCGTCCCCGGACGATGACGCCATGGTGGAGAAGATGCTGCGCATGGGTATCCGTCCCGGCGAGCCCTTCAAGACCACCGTGCTGGAACCGTCGACCGCGCGTGCCGTGCAGGAAGGTGCCACAGCGGCCCTGGCCACCGTGACGGCCAACGCGCGCAAGAGCGCCGCAGGCGGTTCGGGCTGGCGCGTGTCGCGCGATATGGGGGCCTATGGCATGGACTATGCGCGGCGCGCGGCCGTGGCGATGTTCGGGCTCGGCGCCAACCTGCCCGAGGACGCGATCTACCCGACGGCCCGTGCCGACGCCACGGGCCGTCCGTTCGATGGTGGCGCCCGCTACGTCATGCACTTCGAGAAAGGCCAGTTGCCGCCTGTGAAGGCGTTCTGGTCGCTGACGATGTACAACGACAAGCAGGCATTCGTCGGCAACGAACTGCAGCGCTACGCCATCGGCAGCCGCGACCGCCTGCGCTACAACCGCGATGGTTCGCTGGACATCTACATCCAGTACGAACGGCCGGCCCCGAACCAGATGGCCAACTGGTTGCCGGCGCCACCCGACGGCTTCAACCTGATGATGCGCGCCTACTGGCCCGATCAGGTGCTGCTCGACGGCAAGTGGATGCCGCCGCCCGTGCAGCGCGTGAACTGATTCGTGTTGTAGTCGTCGCCGTGTCGACAAGGCCCCTCCCACAGCGGAGGGGCTTTGTCTTTGCCGGACGGATTTCTCGCCGTTTTACGAATGCCGTGATCGCATTGCACGGCGTCAATATTCGGACGTTCCCTCGGAAGCATCCTGACCGAGAGGCCACGTGCCTCGTTATCGGACAGGAGTTTCTTCATGACGTCACATCATTTCAGATCGGGCGCGTTGCTGGCCGTTGTACTGCTGGTGGCCGGCTGCCCATCGTCCAATCCTTCGCCCGGCACTGGCAAGCCGGATACACCTATCGCACCCGTTGCCACAATCGAACCGGCGTGCTCCGGTTGCAGTGCGGTCTCGCCCACGCAGTACAGCGGGCAGGGCACGGGCGTGTGGGCCTATTCCAACGAGACAGACCAGCCAGTCTCAATTCCAGTCTCGCTCCGCAATTTAAAAGGGCAGAACGTATCGCTGGTGTTTTCCAATGACAGCGGCGACGCACAGCTCATGCCGATGACTGCGCAAGGCGATACGACACGGAGTCGTCCGCAGGCAGCGGAACAGCGGGAAGTGTCACCATCGTTTGGCGATCAGGTCCGCGCCTTCAATCAGTCCGGCTGGGTGCAACGCATCGAGAAACTTCGCGCATTGCGTGGCGAGGTGCCGCCGACGGCGCGGGACGGGGGCGATCTGCCCGAGCCAACGCCAGCCGCCCAGCCTGGCGATTCGCGTCAGTGGCACGACGGCAAGACCGACACGCCACGCGACACCACTTTGATGCGGCAATCGACGACAAGCGACGGCGTCACGGTGAACTTCTGGCTGGAGGACAGTGAGTCCGATGCGGAGAAAGTCACAGGAGAGATGCTCGACACGCTATCCACGCAGTACACCGTTGCAGACGGCATTTATGACTTCCTGATCGGAGTAGGCGGTCCGCTGTGGGGCGCCCACAACCTGCCCGAACTGATTGGCGGCACCGGGCAGGCGGTCAATATCGTCTTCATGAAAATGGACGAGACGGGCTTGGCGGGATTCTTCTCCGCCAACAACGCGTTCACGCGAAATCCGTCTGAAGCGGATACGCTGAGCAGCAATCAGGCGGTGGTGTTGTTCATCGATACATCGATCATGTACGCCGAAGACGGGGGCGGCATCGGCACGGCGCTGCTGACGTTGGCGCATGAATCGATCCACATGCAGAACTTCTATCGTAGGGGCGTGCGGCTGGGGCCGGACCATGTCATGGAAACCTGGCTCGATGAAGGCACGGCGGTCATGGTGGAAGACTTCATGAGCGGCCGGTTGCTGGCGACCTACAACGAGATCGCGGACACCCGCCTGCCGCAATACACCCGCACGCCGCTCTATGCCTGCCCGGTGTTCCAGTGGCCGGAAGACCGCGAAGCCTGCGACGGCTATGGGGTCTGGGGCGCGTGGGGCGGCTACCTGAACCGCCAGTTCGGTATCGATTTCTTCCGGAATCTGCTGAACGACAGTACGAACAAGTCTTCCACGGACATGCTCGACGCAGCCATCCGCTCGGTGCGTCCGCAATCGGGCACCGTGCCGGAACTGCGGCGCTGGGCTGCATCGGTTGGAGCGCTGATACCGGCCGAGAATGCACCTTCCGGTTATGGCTATCCGGCGCGTACGGAAACCGGCTACGCGTTGCCTGCAATCGATTTGCAGACGCTCGCCGCGGAGCGCAAGCTGCCGACGCCCGGCGCCACGCTGCCGGCCCACTCGGTCTTGCCGATGGTTCGACGCAATGTGACGGGCACCTTCATCGAGAACGTTGTCGTGCCGCCGCGCACCACGTTGTCCGTGATCATCCACGACGGCAAGGTCTGACCCCGACCCGCTGCACCTCAGAAGCGGTACTTCATCCCGGCATAGAACGCGCGTCCTGTGCCGGGATAGAACACGGCGGTATTGGCCGTCCGCGCATCGGTCACGGTGCTGAAATCGCTGATGTAGCGCTTGTCGGTCAGGTTGCGCGCATCGAGGAACAGCGTCACGCCACGCTCGAATTCGTAGCTGGCCTCGATGCCAAACAGCACGTAGGCCGGTGTCTTCAGCGTGTTGGCATAGTCCACATAGGCGCCGGTCGGCACCCAGTCGATGGTGCCTGCCACGCGCAGCCGTGTGTTGCGGCTGTAGGCCAGCGTGGTGCGAAGCACATGTTGCGGCACACCGGCGATGCGATTGTTGCCGTAGACCGGATCGTTGTCGAAGCGGAAATCGCTGTAGTTCCACAGTTGCGATACGGTGACCTTGTCGCCCTTGCCGAACAGGTCTCGCAACACATCGGCGCTGGCCCCAAACTCCACGCCTTGCAGCACGGTCTTGTTGGCATTGAACGTCGAGGCCGGGATATCGGCATTGACCGTGTATTGCAGCAACTGGTCGCGCAGCAGCGAGCGATAGGCCGTGATGTCCCACCCGAAGCGATCGGTCTTGCCGCGCGTGCCCACTTCGAGCGTCCAGCCATGCTGGGCCGATAGCGGGACGAAGCGCTGCGTGGTGCCGATGGTCTGGTTCAGATCCGAGAAGTCGGGCACATCCGCGCTGCGCGTGATGTCGATGAACGCCTGCACATCGGGCTTCGGTTCCCACAGCACGCCGAACTTCGGATTCACGCCGCTATAGGTCGTGGCATCGGCCTTCGCCGTGGGATTGGTCGGCAAGCCGCCGTAGTCCGTGTATTCGCGACGGTTACGATACGCCTTGGCGCCAGCCATCAGCGCCACGGTGGGCAGCACGTAGAGACGGTCTTCGAGATATGCCTCGTAGTTGTAGGCATCCTGCGCGGCGTTGAGCGTTTGCGCACCGCGATTGCCGTTGACGTTGACGTACTGGCGCGCATCGTTGTTGCCGCCGAAGAAGCGTGCGCCGGCAATCAACTGGTTGCGCATGCCGCCCACGGTGAACTGCCCTGTGTAGCGCGGCGCGAATCCGTAGGTCCAGTAATCCTGGTCGATGACCTGGAAGATCGGGTGGTACAGGCTCTTGTGGATGGCCCACGTCGTGAAATCGATCTGGCCGTTATCGAGCTTGACGCTCGTGACATTGGCCAGCCGCTCGGTGCGCGTGTTGCGCGCCTGATCGCCAGCCAGCGCACTGGCCGAGGCCATGCGCGGCGTGTTCAGTGCCTGGTTCAGCGTCAGCGCGCCGGGCAGCAACTGATCCACGATATACGCGCCGAAGTAGAAGCGCGTTTCCACAGCCGGCGTGAAGCGATAGCCCACATTGGCGTTAATCTGCTCGTACTGGCCGCGCTCGTGGTTGCGCCAGCCCTCCGAGTGGCTGACCGTGGCATTGACCAGAAAATCCCAGTTGCCAATCTGGCGTGCCACCTGTCCGCTGCCACGGATCGTGCCGAAGCTGCCGCCATCGATACGCACCATGTTTGGCGATTCCACGGTGAGCGCCGTGGGCGTGGTGAAGTTCATCGCGCCGCCCAGCGTGGTGCTGCCGTAGGCCAGACCGTTGCCACCCTTGTAGACCTCTGCGGCCGACAGTGCGAGCGGATCGACCTGATAGAAATCCCCGCTGCCATCGGCAAAGTTCGTGGGCACACCGTCCTGCAGGATCTCGATGCCGCGCGTGTGGAAGCCGCGCGCAATGCCCGATCCGCGGACCGAGAGCCGCAATTCCTGGCCGTAGCGCTCCTGCACATAGACGCCGGGCGCGTTCTTGAGCACGTCGCGCAGATCGAAGGCGTAGGTGTTGGCATAGGTGGCCGCATCGACAAATCCGACCGAGCCAGCGGACTGGAACAGCGATTCGCGCTGCTGGGCCACGCCGGGGACGGTCAGCGAACCGGAGGCGGGTGCCGTGGCGGTGACGGTAGGAAGTGTCGGGATTCTGGCCTCGTCAGGCGTGCTGCCTGCGGCGCCGACGGCGCCTTGTGCCAGTGCCGCGCCGGACAGCGCAGCAACGGGTAGCGCCGCCGCGCGGCGCCATGGGGTGGGTCGTTTCATCGGGTCGAAGGCTGCACCGGGTCAACCTCGGCACGCCTCTATGTTCTTGTTGGGCTCGACCGGAAGCATACGAAGCGGCCCACTGCGGCGCCATGTGGCACAGCGCCGCAGCGGATCGGATCACCACATAAGCTCAGGCGTTTTCAGACTGCCGCCTGGCCCACGCACTCGGCACCGCATGCCGCACCATGCACATGTGCGGCCACCGGTGCAGGGCGCGCCGGCCGCGTGACACGCTTCCACGCGATCGACGCCTCACCACCAAGCCTGGTGCGCAACTGGCGGGCGGCGCTCACCATGTTGGCCAGCGCGGCTTCGGTCTCGGGCCAGCCGCGCGTCTTGAGACCGCAGTCCGGGTTGACCCAGAGACGTTCGGGCGGAATCACCTCGCAGGCCCGTTCGAGCAGGCGCGTCATGGCTTCCACCGATGGCACACGTGGCGAGTGAATGTCGTAGACGCCCGGTCCGATCTCGTTCGGATAGTCGAAGTCGCCAAAGCCTTCGAGCAGTTCCATGGCGGAGCGGGAAGTCTCGATGGTGATGACGTCAGCATCCATGGCGGCGATGGCCGGCAGGATGTCGTTGAATTCGGCATAGCACATATGGGTATGGATCTGGGTCTCGTCGCGTACGCCAGCCGCGGAGATCCGGAACGCGTTGACCGCCCAGTCGAGATACGCCGCCCAATCTTCACGGCGCAGCGGCAAGCCTTCGCGCAGGGCCGGTTCGTCGATCTGGATCACGCGGATGCCCGCGGCTTCCAGATCCACCACTTCGTCGCGGATCGCCAAGGCAAGCTGGCGGGTGGTCTCGGCGCGCGGCTGATCGTCGCGCACGAATGACCACTGCAGCATCGTCACCGGGCCGGTCAGCATGCCCTTCATCGGCCGGGTGGTCAGCGATTGCGCATAACGCGCCGTGTCCACGGTGATCGGGTCGGGACGATAGACATCGCCGTAGATCACGGGCGGTTTCACGCAGCGCGAGCCGTAGCTCTGCACCCAGCCGTTCTCCGTGAAGGCATAGCCACAAAGCTGTTCGCCGAAGTACTCGACCATGTCGTTGCGCTCGGCCTCGCCATGCACCAGTACGTCCAGCCCCAGTTCTTCCTGCTTGCGCACAGCCAGTTCGATCTCGCCACGGATGCGCTCCAGGTACTCCAGCGCGCCGATATCGCCGCGCTTGTAGGCGGCACGCGTCTGGCGGATGGCGGCGGTCTGCGGGAACGAGCCAATCGTGGTGGTGGGCAACGCAGGCAGCTTGAGCGTGTCGCGTTG
Organism: Cupriavidus sp. DL-D2; assembly: GCF_039710735.1. Taxonomy (NCBI): domain Bacteria; kingdom Pseudomonadati; phylum Pseudomonadota; class Betaproteobacteria; order Burkholderiales; family Burkholderiaceae; genus Cupriavidus; species Cupriavidus sp. DL-D2. Next base: position 8,299 of record NZ_JBDKXK010000058.1, read on the forward strand.
CCGCGCGATGCGGATGTCGAAGGCGCTCTGGCGCTCGGCCATGGCGGGCTGCACGGCGGCCAGGCGCTTCTGCACCTGCTGGTTTACCACGCGGCGCGAGGTGCGGCGCGCTTCCTGAGCGGCGTCCGAGGCGTCCAGCCTGGCGGCCACTGCCGCTTCGCCTTCATTCAATGCCGTGGCAAGTGTGCAGATTTCATCGAGCTTCTCGGTGGCGAAGGCCAGCCACGATTTCAGTTCGGGATCGAGGCGGGATTCGGCATCGAGCGAGACCGGCACATGCAGCAGCGAGCACGACGGGGCGAGCCACAGGCGGTTGCCGAGCTGGGCGTGCAAGGGCTGCAGTGTCTCCAGCAGGCGGCGCAGGTCGGCGCGCCAGATATTGCGGCCATCGATCACGCCGGCGGAGAGCACGGCGGTCTTGGGCAGCACCTTGAGCCAGTCTGCCAGTTGCTGCGGGGCGCGCACCAGATCGATATGAAAGCCGTGCACGGGCAGCGCGGCGGCGCGGGCGGCGTGCGGCGCGGCGGTGTCAAAGTAAGTGGCCAGCAGCAGCTTCACGCCACTGTCGGCCAGAGCCGGGTAGGCATGATCGAAGGCGTCGAGCCATTGCGGCGGCAGGTCCAGGCACAGTGCGGGCTCGTCGATCTGCACCCATTCAATGCCCCGGGCGCGCAGTTTCGACAGGATGCGCTGATAGGCGCTCACCACCTTGGGCAGCAGGCTCAGACGGTCGAAACCGGCCACATGGGACTTCGATAGCCACAGGTAAGTCACGGGACCCACCAGTACCGGACGCGGTGAAAGCCCTTGCGCCAGCGCCTCTTCGATTTCATCGAAGTACCAATTGGCGCCGCCGTCGAAGGTGCTCTCCGCATCAAGTTCGGGGACGATGTAGTGGTAGTTCGTATCGAACCACTTGGTCATTTCCATGGCCGGCTGGGCAGCATTGCCGCGCGCCAGTTCGTAGTACTGCGCCAGCGTCAGGGTTTCGGCATCGAAGCCGAAGCGTCGGGGCAGGGCGCCTAGCAGCGTGGTCAGGCCAAGCATCTGGTCGTACCAGGCGAAGTCGCCAGCGGCCACGGTCGACAGCCTGGCCGCCGTCTGCAGTTGCCAGTGGCGGCGGCGCAGGTCGGCGCCGGTTTCGCGCAGCGCGGCTTCAGAGGTTTCGCCGCGCCAGAACGCTTCCTGCGCGAATTTCAGTTCGCGGCGCGCGCCGATGCGCGGAAAGCCGAGGATGTGGGTCTGTGCCATGCCGGTGCTCCGTAAGTTCGAGTGGCGGCCAGTGTCCGTTCGCGGCTAGAATGAATCAAGCGACATGTTTTAAACATTGTATGAATTTCATTCAACTCACTGCGTTGCAGCGTTCCGGCTCATGATCGAAGTCCGCCATTTCCGTTCGCTGGTTGCCATCGCCGAATCCGGCAAGTTGGCGACCGCCGCCGAACGTGTTCACGTCAGCCAGTCGGCGCTGTCCCATCAGATCAAGGCCATCGAATCGCACTACGACATGGCGCTGTTCGACCGCACGCGCCAGGGTTTGCGCTTTACGCCGGCCGGCGAGCGATTGCTGGCGCTGGCGCGCGAGGCGCTGGCCGCGATCAGCGCCGCCGAGCGTGATCTGGAACGTTTGAAAGGGGATACACGCGGAGAACTGCGCGTGGTGCTTGAATGCCATACCTGCTTCGACTGGCTGATGCCGGTCATGGACGAGTTCCGTCGTCGCTGGCCCGAGGTGGAGATCGATCTGGTGGCCGGCTTCCATGCCGATCCGCTGGGTCTGATCGCGCAGGGCAAGGCCGACATGGTGATCGGATCGAAGCCGCCAGCGCGGCGCGGCCTGCATGTGTCGCCGCTGTTCCGCTTCGAGATCCTTGCAGTCATCGCCAATGAGCACCGTCTGCGCAACAAGCGGCGGCTGGAGGCCAGCGACTTGGCCGGCGAGACGCTGATTACCTATCCGGTGCCAGAGCAGCGCATCGACCTGATTCGCGAGGTGCTGGAGCCAGCAGGCATTCGTCTGGAGCGGCGCACTGCTGAACTGACGGTGGCCGTGCTGCAACTGGTGGCCAGCCGACGTGGCGTGGCGGCGCTACCGAACTGGGGCGTCCGCAACTACGTCGATCACGATTACGTGCTGGCCAAGCGGATCGGCGCCAAGGGACTATGGAGCGAGTTGTACGCGATGGTGCCGACGCCGATGGCCGATCGGCCCTACGTGCGGGATTTCGTCACGATCGTGCGTGACACCTGCGCGGCGGAACTCGATGGCATCGAGCTTCTGGCGGAAGCCTGAGCGTCAGGCCGCGAGGGCGGCAGGCTGGTCTTCCACGGCATCGAAAAACTCCGCATCGACGATCTCCAGATCCACGCCATGCGCCACCCGCCGCACGAACAGTTCCAGCAGTTCGACCATTGGCGCTTCGCAGACCAGCCGGACGGCGTTGGCGCGGCTGGCGTCGAATTCCATCGCCTGCAAGGACAGGCCCGTGCGGCGCGCGTTGGCGAGCACCCATTCCAGGCTGCCGAACACATCGGCGCGGTCGAGTTGGAGGGCAAGCTGGAGCGAAGGGAGCGACATGGCCGGGTCCGGAAGTGATGAGTAGAACGTCCGGTAAATTTACCAGCGAAGCGCAAGAATGGGCTTCTGAATATTCTCCGAATATCGTCTGATTGGAGAATGAATCTCTGTATTGGTGTAAATTTCTGGATAAATCTTCATTCTCCAGAGAAAATCGTGACCAATCTGCCGAAACTCGACGACACCGACCGCCGCATCCTGCGTGAACTTCGCCGCGATGGGCGCCTCTCCAATGCGAAGCTGGCAGAGCGTGTTGGGCTGTCTGCCACGCCGTGCTGGAACCGCGTCAAGGCGCTGGAAGATGCGGGGGTGATCAGCGGCTACGCCGCGCTGTTGAACCAGAAGGCGCTGGGCCTGCCCGATACCGTGCTGATCGAGGTGACGCTGGACCGGCACGACGATGACATGCTCCACAAGTTTGGCGAGGCACTGGCGCAACTGCCCGAGGTGATCGAAGCCCATCTGCTCACGGGCGAGTACGACTATCTGATCAAGGTGGCCGTGGCGGGGACGGAAGGGTACGAGGAGTTCCTGCGCCACAAGCTCTACAAGTTGCCGGGCCTGCGGCACAGCCACTCGACATTCGTGCTGCGCACGCTCAAGCGCGAGCCGTCGGTGGAACCTTGAACGACTGGCTCAAGCCTTTGCGGACAGACGCGCGAGCCGGGGCGCCAGCGCGGTAGTGACCACCCCGAGGCCGATCAGGGCCAGGCCAATCGAGAGATCCGCCGAGATCTTTTCGTGCCATGCAACGGCCGACAGCACCAGGCCGAGCACCGGCACGCCGAGCATCGCAATCGAGGTGGCAGCGGGCGGCAGGCTTTGCGTGACGTTGAGCACGACGATAAACGTCAGCGCCGTAGCCAAAGGTCCGGTATAGGCGATGACCGGCCAGATATCGACCATCGCACCCACATCGGGAGCGCCATCGCGCAGCAGCGCGAGGGCCAGCAGCGGCGCGGTTGCCACAGCGCACTCCCACGGAATCATGTCCGCGCCGAGTCGCACATGCCGATTGCCGCGCAGGTGAATGATGCTGATCGACCATGCCAGCGAGGCGCCAAGCAACATACCGAGACCCATCACCGTGTGCATCTCCCAGCCGCCCAGCGCGGGGGCGACGATGACGCCGATGCCTGCATAGCTGAACGCGGTTGCCAGCCATTGCCAGCGCGACGGACGCTCGCCCAACACCAGCGACGACAGCGGAATCACCCAGATGGCTGTGGCGTAGGCCACCACCGATGCGCGACCGGGCGGCACGTATTGCAGCGCCCAGAGCGCCAGCGCGGTAAAGGCCCCCATCTGCAGCAAGCCCACGCTGATCACCAACGGCCATTCGTCGCGAGTGGGCAGGCGCAGGCGTCGCATCAATCCCAACACGGCCAGGCTGATCAGCGCGGCCGAACCGAATCGCAACGCCGCGAACCACAGCGGGCTCACATGCGCCAGCCCCAGCTTCATGACAGGCCAGTTGCCGCCCCAGATGATGACGGCGCCGATCAGCGGCAGGAATGATCGAAAAGAGGACTTCGCGGAGGATGAGGCGAGCGAGGAGGCAGACATGGTGACGATAGACGTGGCCGGCGAGGGGTTTGTGAGCAACCGGCTCCATGGCTGAAAGTCTACGTTTCATTGCGCCGCAGCATTGTCCGGATCACACTGCGTGATCGGCTCGATTCAGCATAGAATGCTGCCGATAAACTCCTTGGGCGAATAACATGCTGGACATCGATCTCGACGCCACCGATATACGAATCCTGGGCGAACTGCAGCGTGACGGCAGCCTGACCAATGTGGAGCTGGCAAGCCGCATCAACCTCTCGCCATCCCCATGCCTGGCGCGGGTAAAGCGGCTGGAAAAAATTGGCGTGATTTCGCGGCGCGTGACGTTGCTCGACGCGCGCCGCCTGGGACTGAAGGTAGTGGTGTTTATCTCGGTGTCGCTCGACAAGCAGCGGCGCGAGACGCTCGACACCTTCGAGCGGAAAATCGCCGCACTGCCGCAGGTGATGGAGTGCTACCTGATGTCGGGCGATGCCGACTACCTGCTGCGCGTGGTGGTGCCCGATGTGGAGGCGCTGGAGCGGCTGATCATCGACCAGATCACGCGCATTCCCGGCGTGGCCAGCATCCGCTCGAGCTTCGCGCTCAAGCAGGTGCTGTACAGCACGGCGTTGCCGCTGGGGTAGGGGCAGGACGGACGACGCTCAGAAACCCACCGGATAGCCGTCCTTGCGATGGTCCGAGGCGGCGGCGTAGCCGTGCTCGCACTTCATCCCCATCTGTGCGCCGCCAAAGTCGAGGCTGTCCGCAGGCGCCACTTCCACCCGATGGCCCAGCGCCCGCAACCCTTCGATGGTGCTGGCCGGGCAATGCGCTTCGACCGAAACGCCGATGTTGTCGTCGAGCACGCGCCAGCGCGGTGCGTCGCTGGCGGCCTGCGGATTCTGGCCGAAATCGGCGATGCGGCTGGCCATCTGTACGTGGCCCTGCGCCTGCATCGAGCCACCCATCACGCCGAACGCTGCCAGCGGGGCGTCGCCGCGCATCAGGAAGCCCGGGATGATGGTGTGGAACGGGCGCTTGCCGGGCGCCACCTGATTCGGATGGGCGGCTTCGAGGCGAAAGCCCCAGCCCCGGTTATGCAGCGCGATGCCGGTGCCCGGCACCACCACACCCGAGCCGAATCCTTTGAAATTCGACTGGATGTACGAGACCATCATGCCGCTTTTGTCAGCGGCGGTCAGGTACACGGTGCCGCCGCTATGGGGCTTGCCCGCGCCTGCGTAAGTGGCCCGGTCGGGCCGGATCGCCTTGGCACGTTCGGCCAGATAAGCTGGATCGAGCAGGGCCTCTGGCGTGATGGCGCCCGGTGCGCGCATCGCGTCGATATCGCCCACGTAGGCGTGCAGGTCGGCGAAGGCCAGTTTCATGGCTTCGATCTGCAGGTGCATGGCACGCGCGCTATCGCGCCCGGAGCCGGCGATATCCCAATGTTCGAGCATGCCCAGCGCCATCAGCGCACCAATGCCCTGACCATTGGGACCGATTTCGCAGAGCGTCAGATCGCGGTAACGCATGCGGATCGGATCGACCCAGTCCGCGCGATGGGCGGCCAGATCGGCCTCGTCAAGGCGGCCGCCCGTGGCGCGTGCATGATCGGCGATCCGTCGGGCCAGTTCGCCATGATAGAAATCGTCACCCCCGGAGCGGGCAATGCGCTCCAGCGTTTCCGCTTGGCCGGGGCATGTAAAGCGCTCGCCTGGCAATGGCGCACGGCCACGCGGTGCGAAGGATTCGGCAAATCCCGGCTGGCCGTCGAGCACCGGCACCTGGGCCTGCCATTGCCGATGGACGGTGTGAGAAACGATAAAGCCGTTGCGCGCATATTCGATCGCCGGCGCGAACAGATCTTCGAACGGCAAGTCGCCGAAGCGCTCCCATGTGGCACGCCAGCCGGACACTGCACCGGGAACTGTCACGCTATCCCATCCAATCGGCGGCATGGCGCTATAGCGCGAGAACGATTCCGGCGTCCACGCGCGTGGCGCGCGGCCCGAAGCATTGAGGCCATGCAGCGTCTTGCCATCCCAGATCAGCGCGAAGGCATCGCCGCCAATGCCGTTCATGCAGGGCTCCACAACGGTCAGGGCAATGGCGGTGGCCAACGCCGCATCGACGGCGTTGCCGCCCCGCGCCAGCATGCGCAGGCCGGCCGCCGCTGCCAGGGGCTGCGAGGTCGAGACCACGCTATCGGCCAGCACCGGCATGCGGCGGGATGGGTAGGGGGTGTCCCAGAAATTGGTCATGAGCTTGAGGGTGCCAAAGACGGGCGGCTGTGGAGGGCCGCCCGCGTCGAGGCTTGCAGTGCGACGTAGAAAATCGGAAAAATCTTGGGCGACGTCAGATTCAGCGGACTCAGTCCACCTTGACGTGCGCCGCCTGCGCCACCTTGGCCCAGTCGCGCATTTCCTGCTGGATCATGCGGCCGAACTTGTCAGCGGGTGTGTAGGCGATTTCCACGCCTTGCGCGGCCATTGTCTCGGCCAGTTCGGGCTGGGCAAGCACGGCCTTCGATGCCGCGGCGAGCTTGTCGATCACGGCGGGCGGCGTGCCCTTCGGAGCTACCAGTCCGAACAGGTTGTTGGCGCGGAAGTCCGAGACGCCCGCCTCGCCCATCGTCGGCACATCGGGCAACAGCTTCACGCGCTGCTCCGAGGCCACGGCCAGCAGGCGCAGCTTGCCGGACTTCACATGGGGCAGCGCCGACGGGATGCTGTCGAACATCATGGCCGAGCGGCCGGCCATCAGGTCGGGCAGGGCGAACGAACTGCCTTTGTACGGCACATGCACGACATCCACACCCGTGCGCAGCTTGAACAGCTCCGACTCCAGATGAGACAGCGTGCCCGAACCCTGTGACGCGAAGTTGTGCTCGCCCGGCGTGGCCTTCAGCATCTTGACCAGTTCCGGCACCGTCTTGACCGGCGACGAGGCCGGCACAACGAGGATGTGCGGCACGTTGCCGATACCGGCGATCGGCACGAAATCCTTGCCCAGGTTGGCCGGCTGGCTGGAGTAGGTGGCAGCCGCGATGGCAGCGTTGCTCACGGCGGCGAGGTAGAGCGTGTAGCCATCTGGCGAAGCCTTGGCTGCATAGCCCATGCCCAGCGCGCCACCTGCACCGGGACGGTTTTCCACAACGACGGGCTGCTTGAGCACCTGCGACAGGCGCTGGCCCACGGCGCGCGCCAGCACGTCAGTGGCGCCGGCCGGCGGGAACGACAACACCAGCTGGATGGGCCGTTCGGGATACTCGGCCAGTGCGGCCGGGGCGACGAGCGTGCCGGTCAGGGCCACGGCGACCATGGCCGAGGTCAGTCCGGCCCGTGCCATCCAGCGGCTCGCGATGGTGCGCGGGTGCGCCGGGATGGTGCGGGAAATCGAATGCACTTGCTTCAACATGATCGGGATGACTCCGAGAAAGCGTCGCCTCGCGGCGTGGACCAGGACGGCCCGGTGCGCCGGTGGGGCAAGGGGTTGCGGAACATCTGATGCGCTGGCTGCTGGCATGCAGCTCTGTCACATCGGTCATGCCTGGTCTCGCCGGGGCGAAACCGCGTGCTGCTGGGAAAGTGGAACCGATTCTAGGCACGGTCTGTGCAGGACTGGATGCCGATTGGCCATGGACCCATGCGGATGCGGAATAGGGGGTCCACGGGGCACGGTGCCACGGACAGGGCCACCGGCCGCCGCAGGCCAGCGTATTGCCGGGGCGCAACATGCAGTTGAAATGGATTGATGACCTGCTCGTGCTGGAACGCACGCGCAGTTTTTCTCGTGCCGCCGAGTTGCGGTATGTCACCCAGTCGGCGCTCTCGCGCCGCATCCGCGCATTGGAGGATTGGGCTGGCGCACAGCTGGTCGACCGCAATACCTACCCGCTGGCGCTCACACCTGCCGGCGCCACGTTCTGCGAGACAGCGCGGCAGGCGGCCGACCTGCTCACCGAGGCACGCGCCACGCTGCATCGCGAATCGACGCTGCCGGACCGGACGCTCGATATCGTGGCGGGACACACACTGTCGCTTGCCTTCCTGCCGGATTGGCTCACGCGTTGCCGCCAGCGGTTTGGCAGCTTTCATGCGCGGGTCAGCGCGGCCAATGTGATCGACGCCGTGGTGGCGCTGGCCGAGGGGCAGTGCGATTTGATGCTCGGCTACCACCATCCGCGCGTGCCGGTCTCGCTGGATGCCGACCGGTTCCTGAGCCTGTCCGTCGGGTCCGATACGCTGATACCGGTCTCGGTGCCCACCTCGCGCGGACGCCCGCTCTATCCGGTGCCCGATCCCGCGGATCTCGCCGATGCCCATGGCACCCCGTTCCTGGCCTATTCGCCCAATACCACGCTGGGCCGCGTCGTAGGGTCGGTGCTCGATGCGCGCGACGCCCATCGGGGCCTGATTCGCTGCTACGAATCCGACATGGCGATGCTGCTCCTCAAAATGGCGGTGGAAGGGCACGGGCTGGCGTGGTTGCCGTTGTCGACGGCAGCCGAGGCGCTCTCGGATGGCGCCCTGGTCCATGCCGGCGATGCCTCCTGGCAGGCCAGCCTCGAAATTCGGGCCTACCGGCCAGCCGCCAGCGCCAATGCCACGTTGCTGGAACTGTGGCGCATGCTTGCGGCGCCGGAACAGATGGATGCCGCGATGGCGAAGATGGCGAAGACGGCAGACAGCGCGGCGCCGATTGGGTGTTTCGCGTAACAGGGATGGCCGAGGGGCGTGCTGGCCACAACGGGAGCCGGGAATCCCACTACGCTCGCGGCGCGGCGATTTCGCGAGAATCGATACGGGCCGCCACGGCGGCCTGCAGCATGGGCAGCAGTTCCGCCTCGAACCATGGGTTCTGGCGCATCCATCCCACCACGCGCCAGGACGGATGAGGGAGTGGGAAGACGTTCGGACCGAAGCGCCTGAAATCTGCCACGCTACTTGTCATGGTCTGCGTGTGGTCGGTCGGAAGATAGTAGTTCTGTGCGTAGGTGCCGACCAGTAGCGTCAACCGGTCGGCAGGCAGACATCCCAATACCCGCTCATGCCAGAGCGGCGCACATTCGCGTCGCGGAGGAAGGTCGCCACTCGCACCTTTGCCGGGGTAGCAAAAGCCCATCGGCACGATGGCGATGCGCGAGGCGTCGTAGAACGTGTCCTTGGCGGTTCCCATCCAGTCCCTGAGCCGGTCACCACTTGGATCGTCGAACGGGATGCCGCTGGCATGCACCCGTGCACCCGGCGCCTGGCCAATGATTACGATGCGCGACGTGGCACTGAATTGCACGACCGGACGAGGCCCGGCGGCCAGATCGGCCGCACAGCGCGTGCAGGCCGCGATCTCGCGACGCAGCGCTTCAACTGCGCCCATCGCGGGGTGAGGGGAATTCATGGCGTTTCAGCGAATTTTGCGGGGTGTGCGTATATTACTGGGCTTGAACCATCGCTCATTGGCAAGGCACACATCATGACGACGCAAACTGAAACCGCAATCCTGGCAGGCGGCTGCTTCTGGGGCATGCAGGACCTGATCCGCCGCTACCCGGGCGTGCTGACCACGCGCGTAGGCTATACCGGCGGCGACGTGCCCAATGCGACGTACCGCAATCACGGCACTCACGCCGAGGGCATCGAAATCGTCTTCGACCCGGCCAAGATCAGCTACCGCCAGATCCTCGAATTCTTCTTCCAGATCCACGATCCGAGCACGAAGAATCGCCAGGGCAACGACATCGGCACCAGCTATCGCTCGGCTATCTACTATCGCGACGACGAACAGAAACGCGTGGCCGAAGACACCATAGCCGACGTCAACGCGTCCGGCCTGTGGCCTGGCAAAGTCGTGACCGAAGTAGCCCCGGCCGGTCCGTTCTGGGAGGCGGAGCCGGAACATCAGGACTACCTGGAGCGATTGCCGAACGGGTACACCTGCCACTTCGTGCGACCGGGGTGGAAGCTGCCGTCACGCGGGTGAGGGGTGTGTTGGGGATGGCTGCCGTCAGATTATGTCCTGAATGATGCCGACCACCGTGATCAGCACCCAGTAGGCGAATGGGGCGAAGTAGAGCCATCGGACCAACTTCGACCGCGTCTGGCGCCAGACGCCTACTAGCGCAAGGACGACAGCGCCACACGTCAATGCTGTGCCTAGTAAGTAATTGGTCTGTGACCGGTAAAGCCACCTGTGCCCGACTGGCCCGCCTACTCCGAAGGGGTAGATATCGGGGTATTGCCAGGCGTCCCAGTAAGCGCACAGAAAAAGTACGATGAGCCCGACAAGAATGGGCGTGGCGATCCATTTAGTACATGACGACGAGGTCGAGGTCTTTGGCATAGTGGAGGAACTCACTGACGAACTCGGGCATGGCGCCGGTCAGGTCAATACAGCCTCGGGATCCGGGCTGATGACCGCCATGAATCGAAAAATCGGATCTGCCAAACATTTGATTGCCTGGGAGCGGATCAAGCCAGACGCGGTGTCTGCCCCAGGTAGGCGTTCCACCAGGGAATGGCCCTTGGCGTACGATCGAAAACAGCTTCTTAACAAGCCCCACGTTGTCCCAACGCTCCAATCGATCCTGGCGGGCTTTGTATCGACCCGCCGGAAGGGGACCAATATTCATGCTGGCTTGATGCTCGGGACCTGTGAACCCAGGCCTGCCAGCCACGGCAGGCCACTGCCGATAAGTCTGTCCGTCCTCCAGCCAGACCAGGACCACGCCATTGAAGAACAGCGAGGCGTTTCGGCTGTCGAGGCGTCGCGACGTTTCCTCCAGCCCCAATAGATGAACAAGATTTCTTGTAGAAAGATTGTTTGTCCAGCAAGTCCGTATTCGGGCGAGAGATTGCAATTCCGCCTGCAGGTCGCGATCACTGTCAATAATCTTGCAGATTTGTTCCTCGGTGAGTCGCATATGTACGCCTTGGCTCGGGTTGGTCGGTGACCTCGCTCACTCGCTCGCAGCGGTCTGCGATCGCGAAGTCAGGACAACCGACGTGGAATCTCGCACCCTACCAAGGCCGCCAGTTTCGACGGTTGATTTGTCGCAATGCAGGCACATGCTCCTAGACCAACTTGGAAGTCCCGTCTATTGCGTGCCGGCGATCAGATCTAGTGGCACATTCAATGCCAGCGCCAACGCTTGCATCACCTCCACACTCTCGCCCGCTTCCGGTTTTCTATCTGGCTAGGGCAGGGTTTGCTGGCGCCGACCGAGGTGGCACTTTTCAGAATCGGCTCATATCCCAATCGAGCTGCAGACCTGTACGTTTATACAGTATAGTTACGAGATCTTTCGGACCCCGCACGTCCGAAACGCATCAAGAAAGCACTTCAGAAATCGGTTTCAACTTATTGATTCGAGGCAAGAAATTGTCAGATTCCGGCACTATCCGCATCCGTGGGGCGCGTCAGCACAATCTCAAGAACGTCGATCTCGACCTGCATACCGGGCAGATGACCGTGGTTACCGGGCCTTCGGGTTCCGGCAAGTCGAGTCTGGTATTCGACACGCTGTATGCCGAAGGGCAGCGGCGCTACGTCGAGACCTTCAGTGCCTACGCGCGCCAGTTTCTGGATCGGATGGACCGTCCGCAGGTCGACAAGGTGGATGGGGTGCCGCCCGCGATTGCCATCGACCAGACGAACCCGGTGCGCAGCTCGCGGTCGACAGTCGGGACGATGACCGAGTTGAACGATCACCTGAAGCTGCTCTACGCGCGCGCTGCCGAGTTGTTCGACCGGCAAACCGCACTGCCGGTGCAGCACGACTCCCCCGAAACGATCTATTCCGAACTGGTTGCCCGTACGGCAGCCGGACAGCCGTATGCCGATGCGCGGCTCGTGATGACGTTTCCGGTCGAGTTGCCGGAAACGGCGACCGAAGCGGAAGTCGAGCAGTGGCTGTCGGTCAGTGGCTATACGCGCATCCATGGACAGCGGATCGTGGAATCGGCGACGGGCAGGCGCAAGGTGCTGGATGTGGTGGCGGATCGTTTCCGCATCGGCAACGTGGAAAAAGCCCGTGCGGTGGAAGCGATCGAGGCATCGCTCAAGCGCGGTAGCGGCCGGGTCAGTGTGCAGGTAGTGACCGACGAAGGCGACGGTCCCGTCTGGAAGTTCTCGACGGGTTTGCACAGCCCGGAGAGCGATATCCGCTATGCCGATCCGCAGCCTGCGCTGTTCTCGTTCAATTCCGCCTATGGCGCTTGCGAAACGTGCCGGGGCTTCGGGCGCGTGATCGGCGTCGATCTGGGACTGGTGATTCCGGACGGCCGCAAATCCCTGCGCGATGGCGCGATCAAGCCGATGCAGACGCCGGCCTGGAAGGAGTGCCAGGACGACCTGATGCGCTACGCGGCCAAGGCAGGCATTCCGCGTGATCTGGCGTGGAATCAGCTGAGCGAGGCCGAACAGCACTGGGTCATCCACGGCTCGCCGGACTGGAACGGGCAGTGGAACAAGCAGTGGTATGGCGTGATGCGGTTCTTCAGTTACCTGGAGTCCAAGGCCTACAAGATGCATATCCGCGTGCTGCTGTCGAAGTACCGCAGCTACACGCCGTGCGAAACCTGCGGCGGTGCGCGCCTGAAAACCGAGGCGCTGCTGTGGCGCCTGGGCAGCAAGGATAATGCCGATACCGTGCTGGCCCCGGCAACGCGCTTTCTTCCGCGCGGCGTGGATTGGGATCGGCCGCAGTTGGAGGCCCTGCCAGGTCTTACGGTGCACGACCTGATGCTGATGCCGATCGCGCGCATCCGGCGCTTCTTCGATGACCTGACGCTGTCGAGCGCGCTGCTTGACGATGCGCTCAAGCTGCTGCTCGCTGAAGTCCGCACGCGGCTCAAATACCTGTGCGATGTGGGATTGGGTTACCTGACGCTGGACCGACAGAGCCGGACGCTGTCGGGCGGCGAGGTACAGCGGATCAACCTGACCACGGCCCTCGGCACCTCGCTGGTCAATACGCTGTTCGTGCTTGACGAGCCCAGCATCGGCTTGCATCCACGCGATCTGAACCGCATCGTCGAGGCGATGCATCGGCTGCGCGACGCGGGCAATACGCTGGTGGTGGTGGAGCACGATCCGTCCGTGATGCTGGCTGCCGATCGCCTGATCGACATGGGTCCGGGGCCGGGCGAGCGCGGCGGCTCGATCATTTTCGACGGTTCGCCCGATGCCATCCGCAAGGAACGGACGCTGACCGGCGATTACCTGGGCGGGCGCCGCCGCGTGACCGATGCGTCGGCGTGGCAGTCGCGGCCCGTGGATGCCGATACGCCGCGCCTGACGCTGGAAGGCGCGGGCGAACACAATCTCAAGGACGTGACGGTCGGCATCCCGCTGAACCGGCTGGTCGTCGTGACGGGTGTATCCGGTTCGGGCAAATCGACGCTGCTGCAGGACGTGCTGTACCCGGCCATGGCCCGCCATTTCGGAAAGGCGACGGAATCCCCGGGTGCGTTCCGCGATTTGATCGGGGCAGACCAGGTCAACGATGTGGTGTTCGTGGACCAATCGCCGATTGGCAAGACCGCACGGTCGAATCCGGCCAGTTATGTCGGTGCCTTCGACGAGATTCGCAAGCTGTTTGCCAAGGCGCCGCTGGCACTGCAACGCGGCTACACGGCTGGCACATTCAGCTTCAACTCGGGCGATGGTCGTTGCCCGACTTGCGGCGGCTCGGGCTTCGAGCACGTGGAGATGCAGTTTCTGTCGGATGTCTACCTGCGCTGCCCGGATTGCGACGGCACGCGGTATCGGGCCGAAGTGCTGGAGGTCAAGATCGAGCGCGCTGCCCGGGGGCAGGCGCCGCGCAAGCTCAGCGTGGCCGATGTGCTCGAACTGACGGTCAGCGAAGCGACCGCGCTGTTCGAAGGGGATGCCGCGGTGCTGCGCGTACTGGCGCCAATCGCCGACGTGGGCCTGGAATACGTGAAGCTGGGTCAGCCCGTGCCGACCCTCTCCGGCGGCGAGGCACAACGTCTGAAGCTTGCTGGCTTCCTGGCCGAGACCGCTGCCGCGCAGCCGGTGAAGAACCGCAAGGCGGTGGTGTTGCCCAAGCGGCTGTTCATGTTCGACGAGCCCACCACGGGTCTGCACTTCGACGATATCGCCAAGCTGATGCGCGCCTTCGGCAAGCTGCTCGATGGTGGCCATTCGTTGATCGTGATCGAGCACAACCTCGATGTGATCCGCGCCTCCGACTGGATTGTCGATCTTGGTCCCGAAGGGGGCGACGGCGGTGGCGAACTGATGTGCGAGGGTACACCCGAGGACGTCAAGCTTTGCACCGCATCGCATACGGGCCATGCGCTGATCGCCTACGACAAGGCGCTGGGCGATGGCACGCTGGCTGCGGAACAGGCGGAGGCCGAAGGCCAGGGCAAGCCGCTGCAGGCTGCCATACAGGCCGCGCGGGCGCGTCGTGCCGTGGAAGGCGAGGGCGTGGTGCGCATCGTCAACGCCCATGAGCACAACCTGAAAGCGCTGAACGTCGACATTCCGCACGGCAAGTTCAACGTGATCACCGGGGTGTCCGGTTCGGGCAAGTCGACGCTGGCGTTCGACATCCTGTTCCACGAGGGTCAGCGACGCTATCTGGAATCGCTGAATGCCTATGCCCGCTCCATCGTGCAGCCGGCTGGCCGGCCCGAAGTCGATGCCGTCTACGGCATTCCGCCGACGGTGGCCATCGAGCAGCGGCTGTCGCGAGGCGGACGCAAGAGCACGGTGGCGACGACTTCCGAAGTCTGGCACTTCCTGCGCCTGCTGTACGTGAAGCTCGGCATCCAGCATTGCGTCCACGATGGTGCGCCGGTGACGTCGCAGAGCCCGGCGTCGATTGCCGCACAGTTGTTGCGCGACTACCGTGGCCAGCACGTTGGCCTGCTTGCGCCGCTGGTGGTCAATCGCAAGGGTGTTTATACGGATCTGGCGAAATGGGCCAAGGCGCGCGGCAACACGCATCTGCGCGTAGACGGCGAGTTCCTGCCGGTCGATCCGTGGCCGCGCCTGGATCGGTTCCGCGAGCACACCATCGAGTTGCCGGTGGGCGACATCGTCGTCTCGCCCGACAACGAGGCCGCGCTGCGCGAGCTGCTGGACCAGACGCTGGAAGCCGGCAAGGGCGTGATGCATCTGCTGGCCCCGCTCGATGGATTGAAGAATGCGATGGAGTGCGGCACACCGCATGCCTGCGAAACGGTGGTGTTCTCGACCAAACGCGCCTGTCCGGTGTGCGGCACGAGTTATCCGGAACTCGATCCACGCATGTTCTCGTACAACAGCAAGCACGGCTGGTGCGGCACCTGCGTGGGCACTGGCCTGGCGCTGACGGGCGAGCAGCGCGAGGTGTATGACGACACGGTGCTGGGCGGCGACAACCGGGGCCGCGAGCAGAGCCTGCCGTCCGAGGAGCAGGAACCCGAAGGCGTGGGCGATACGCCGTGCCCGGATTGCCATGGCACGCGGCTGAATCCGGCTGCGCGCGCGGTCACGTTCGATACGCAGGCGATTTCCGATGTGGCGCAGTGGACGGTGTCCGACACCCGCCGTTGGGTGGATGGCCTGAAACTCGAGGGCCGCGAGGCCGATATCGCGCGCGATGTGGTGACGGAAATCGCCAGCCGGCTGCAGTTCCTGGAAGAAGTCGGACTCGGCTACCTGAGTCTGGATCGCGCCGCACCGAGTCTGTCTGGCGGCGAGGCGCAGCGGATTCGACTGGCCGCCCAGTTGGGGAGCAACCTGCAGGGTGTCTGCTACGTGCTGGACGAGCCGACCATCGGCCTGCATCCACGCGACAACCAGATCCTGCTCGATGCGCTGCGCAAGCTGGGCGACAAGGGCAACACGCTGGTGGTGGTGGAGCACGACGAAGACACGATCCGTCGCGCCGACCACATCATCGACATCGGCCCCGGCGCCGGCAAGCGAGGGGGCCGGCTGGTGGCTGAAGGTGGCGTCGAGACGTTGGCGTCGGCATCGGACTCGACGACCGGTCGCTTCCTGGCCAATCCGATTGTTCACCCGCTGCAGGAGCGACGCCCCGTACGGCCGCCGCGTGCGGGCAGGGTGGCCGAGCCAGAGCAATGGCTGACAGTGCAGGGCGCGCATCTGCACAACCTGCGCAACGTCACGGCACGGATTCCGCTGGCCCGGCTGGTGGCCATCACCGGTGTATCGGGCTCTGGCAAGTCCACACTCGCGCGCGACGTGCTGATGACGAACCTGCTCGATGCTGTTGGCCGCTCGGTGATGTCATCGCCGGCCACGCGACGGGCGCGTTCGGCGGCGGAGAAGGCGGGCAAGCCGACGGCCACGAAATCTCTCAACGTCGAGCATGCGTGGCATGGCTGCGAAGGCATCACGGGCTGGGAGACGATCGATCGCGTGCTCGAAGTGGACCAGACGCCGATCGGCAAGACCCCGCGCTCGTGTCCGGCCACGTATATCGGTGTGTGGGATGCCATCCGCAAGCTGTTCGCGGATACGCTCGAAGCCAAGGCGCGCGGTTACACGGCGTCGCGTTTCTCGTTCAATACGAGCGATGGTCGCTGCCCGGCCTGCGAGGGGCAGGGCGTGCGTACGATCGGCATGAGCTTCCTGCCTGACGTGAAAGTACCTTGCGATGTCTGCCACGGCCAGCGCTTCAATCCGGAAACGCTTGCGGTGACGTGGCGCGGCAAGAATATTGGCGACGTGCTGACGATGGAAATCGACGAGGCCGTGGAGTTCTTCTCGGCCATCACGCAGATCGGCCATCCGCTGCAGTTGATGAAGGACGTGGGGCTGGGCTACCTGACGCTGGGACAGCCGTCACCGACGCTTTCGGGTGGCGAGGCGCAGCGGATCAAGCTGGTGACGGAGTTGTCGAAGGTGCGCGACGACATTACCCGCCGAGGCCAGAAGGCGCCGCACACGCTTTACGTGCTGGACGAACCCACCGTGGGCCTGCATATGGCCGACGTGGCAAGGTTGATCCGCGTGCTGCACCGCTTGACCGACGGGGGCCACAGCGTGGTGGTGATCGAGCACGATCTTGACGTGATTGCCGAAGCCGACTGGATCATCGACCTGGGTCCGGAAGGCGGCGCGCAGGGCGGCACGATTGTCGGTGCGGCCGATCCGGAAGCGTTGTCGCGCATCGCGGCCAGCCATACCGGAGCAGCACTGGTGCCGGTGCTGGCACGGACGGCGATGGACGGGGTGAGGGCGGCGGGGTGAGAACGTCGAGCCTTGATTGACCACGAGCCGGTCCCCTCTCCCGCAAGCGGGAGAGGGGAGCAACAACCGTGCGAAAGATCAACCAACCCGCCGCGGCCCCTCTAGCGCAGCCGCACAAAAATCCACCAGTTCATCCACCGGCGGCGCAGCCCGGTTGCGCTTGCCGCGTTCGCGTACCCAGTGGGCCAGCGAGTAGACCACCGTATCCATGAACCAGATCATGCGTAGCCGCATCACATCGCGGGGTACGCCGGGCAGCAGGGCGTGGATGTGGTCGCGCACGCGGTACAGCGCGCTCATCGCCGTCTTGTCGACGAGTCCCTTGTTCAGGAGGCCCGGGCTGAACGTGGTCTGCGCCAGAACCTGCAGGTAGTTGGTGCCCCAACTGGTATGCAGCACGATTTCCACCAATGGATGGACGGTGGCCTGCACCACGGCGTGGATGTCGATGGGGCGACCACTGGCTTCCAGTTCGTCCAGATGGCGATGGCGCACGCGGTTCACCTCATGGAGCCGAAGATTCAACAGATGACTGACGAGTGCCTCGCGCGAACCGAAGTGGTAGTGCAGCGCGGACCTGTTGCGCTGGCCGCTTTCCACCACGATCTGCCGCAAGGGCACCTGCTCGACACCCTGTTCGGCAAATAGCCGTTCTGCGATTTCCAGGATACGCCGAGCGGTATCGGTCAGGCCATCGCCCGCATCCGGTGCAGGGGGGGCGACGTCCGACGATGTGGGCGCGTGGTCGGGATCGGGTATCCGGCGGGGCTTGACTGGGGCGGGGGTCTGCTGCGCGTCCACGATATGGGCGCGTGCTTGCTTGAGCTTCATGGCGTCTTGTGGCCGAGCCTCGTGAGCCTGCGGGGCCTGTCGTTATCGAAAAATCAAAGCCTCGCAAGGATACGGAAAAATCCGATGTCAGACATCGGTAATGCCTCGCATTTCCGCCATTTTTGTGCCGTCTCCGGGAAAATCCTAGCTATCTGAACCACCGGATGCCGTTAGCCTTCGTTTCGTGCCAATTAATACGAGAGATTAATTTGGCATGACGGGACGGAGAGGCTGACAACGGCCGGCTCCGAAGGCGCTGGTGGAGGAGAGAGCTGGCGCCGTGGGCCATCACACCAGAACACGGAAACCAACACATGAAGAAGACGCTGTTCGCCGCCATCACCGGGGCGCTGCTTGCGCCTGCGGCGTGGGCGCAATCGTCCGTGACGCTCTATGGCGTCGTCACCACGAGCATCCAGTACGTCAACAACGTACAGAACACGAGCAACGGGGTGCTGGCGCCCGGTAGCGGGTCGGCGACGTTCATGAACTCGTCGGGCATCGCACAGTCGCGTTTTGGCCTGCGCGGCGTGGAAGACCTCGGCGGCGGACTGAAGAGCCTGTTCGTGCTTGAAAACCAGTTCAACACCGACGACGGCAAGATGGGTAATGGCGGACTGCTGTTCGGTCGCCAGGCGTTCGTGGGTGTGCAGAATCGCTGGGGCAAGCTCACGTTCGGCCGCCAGTACACCTCGGCATTCCTGACGATGGGCAGCTTTACGCCGGTGGCCTACGCGCCCGAATTCGAACCTGTGGTGGGTATCGCCGGACCGAACTTCCGCGAGAACAACATGGTCCAGTACCAGGGCACGTTCGGCCCGATCACGGCCATGACGCACTGGTCGTTCGGTGAGCGCTCGGGTACGTTTGCGGCGGGTTCCGCCTACGGCGTGGGCCTGGCCTACAACAGCGGACCGTTGGGCGTGGCGGCTGCCTATGACGAGGTGAAGACGCTCAACACGGCGCAGGCCACAGGCGCGTCGGGATCGAATGACTACGGCCGCGACATGCGCGCGCTGGCTGCGGCCAGCTACCGTATCGGCCCGGTCAAGATGGTGGCGGGCTATCGCTGGGGCAACTCGGTGGCGCCTGCCACGGGCACGCCCACGCTCATGCCGCACCGCGACGACATGTACTGGCTGGGTGTGAACTGGGACGCCACCGCAGCACTGCGTCTCTCGCTGGCCTGGTACTACGACGATATCAAGTCCGCACGCATCGGCAACGCCACCACGAACCCGAAGAATCCGCAGCAGTTCCTGGCGCTGGCCGACTACAACCTGTCCAAGCGTACCGACGTGTTCTTCGCCGTGAACTACGCGCGCAACGCGTCGCTGAACTGGGACAACATCGCCTACCTGCCGAACGGCCAGTCCGTCGGCTATCTGCCGCCGACGTCGCAGGTCTACTACAAGACGCCGGATGCAAAGGGGCAATTGGGCATCTCCCTCGGCATGCGTCACATCTTCTGATCAGGAAAACGAAAGCGAGGGGCCGGCGCGGTGCCACTTCCGCGCGCAGGCATTGATGGCGCCGCAGCTTGAAAGGCTGCGGCGTTTTTTTATGGTTAGTCGCTCACCACCCACCCCCCAGCGCCCGATACGCCGCCACCGCAGCGCGTGCATTGTCCGTGGCCACGCGGGCCTGTTGATCGCGCGAGGCAAGTAATTGGCGGTCTTCGTCGAGTACTTCGTAGAGGCTGACCGCGCCGCCCTTGTAGGCGTCTTCCGAGGCGGTGCGTGCGCGTCGATGGGCATCCACCTCGGTGGCCAGCGAGCCGGATTGCACCTCCAGTTCGGCCAGCGTGACGATGGCGTTTTCCACGTCTTCGGTGGCGCGCAGCATGGCCAGCCGATATTGCGCCAGTGCCTGGGCATGGGCGCCGTGCGCCTGATCGACCTCGGCATCGACGCGGCCGAAATCGAACAGGCGCCAGCGCAGACCCGCCGCGGCAGAGGGCTGGAAGGCGCGTGCTGTCAGTAACTGGCTGGTCGACAGGCTTTCAAAGCCGAGCAAGGCCGAGAGCGAAACCTTGGGGTAGTACTCGGCCAGGGCCACGCCGATGCGTGCATTCGACGCAGCCAGGTGACGCTCGGCGGCGATGACATCGGGGCGGCGGCGCAACAGTGCGCTGGGGCCGCCCGCCAAGGAAATCGCCGGCACCGCAGGGTCGCCGGACAACGCCGCAAGTTCGGCGGCGTACGTGCCCGGCGTGGCACCCATCAGTACATCGAGTCGATTCAACTGGGTCTGCAGTTCGATTCGCAGCGGCGGCAGCGTGGTGCGCGCCTGCGCGACGAGCGCTTCGGCTTGCGCGACCTCGCGGGTGGCCGACAGGCCATCGCGCTGACGCGTGCGTACCAGTTCCAGCAGGCGGCTATCGGTCCGGATCTGATCATCGGCGATGACGATGCGGCGCTGCGCGCCACGAATGCGGAAGTAGGCGTCGGCGGCCTCCGCAGCCACGGTCACCTGCACGCCAGCGTGCTCGGCTTCCGCCGCGCCCGCATCGGCCGTCGCGGCCTCGGCACCGCGCCGCAGTCCGCCCGCCACATCGATCTCCCAGCTCGCCGCCGCGCCCACGTCATAGACGGTTCGATTGCGTTCGTATCCAGGCAACGCACTGCCGAGCTTGCCGAGCGGACTCTCCACCGACTGACGTTGCCGGCTCACATCGGCACCCAGCCGGCCCTCTGGATACAACACCGCGCCAGCCTGGCGCGCCATGGCACGCGCCTGCGCCACGCGCGCCCGGGATGTCTCCAGGTCGAGGTTCTGACCCAGTGCCCGCTGCACGATCCGCGTCAGCACCGGATCTTGAAACCCTGACCACCACTGGTCCAGCGGCGGCACGGGCGTGGTGGCCTGACGCGCGGCGAGCGCGCCGGCGCTGTGGAAGTTCACCTGTGTGGGCGTGTCTGGCGTCTTGTAGTCGGGGCCGACTGCGCACGCGGTCAGTACGAGCGTCGCGGCCAATGCGAGGAGGCGGGCGGACAGGCGGAAATTCATGGGGTGGAAAGGGGTGGCGGCGCGGGGGAGAGGCGACATGGAATCCAGTAACTTGCATAACAATAGTTACGTCACTATACTCACTTGCATAATGAAAGCAAGTCCGAAGCAAATCCGGTGGAGGAGAGGAGATGGCTCCATCACCGGACGGCGTCGGCCCTATCTGCGAACGCCCCCGTTTGCCCTGAACAAAGGAATTCCGTATGTCCAGCAGTACCGCCGCCGAGCGCTCCCCTTCGGAAACTGTTCCTGATACGCGCAGCGCCCTCGGGCGGAAGCGACTGGTCATCATCCTCGTTTCAGCCGTGGTGGCTGGCGGCATGCTCACGTATGCCTCGCACTGGTGGAACACCGCCCGCTTTCTGGAGGAGACCGATGACGCGTACGTAGGCGGCGACGTCACCGTGATTGGTCCGAAGGTGTCGGGCTACATCACTGAAGTCTTGGTCACCGACAACCAGGCCGTGCGCGCCGGCGATCTGCTCGCACGGATCGATGACCGCGACTACCGCGCGGTGCTGGCCCGAGCGGAAGGCGCGATTGCCGCGCAGCAGGCGCAGATCGCTAACCTTGATGCCACGCAGCGGCTCCAGGACGCGGTCATCGGTCAGGCGCAGGCATCCGTGGCCGCCACCGATGCCGAGACTGCCCGCACGCGCGACGATCAGGTGCGCTATGCCAGCCTCGTCGCCAAGGAAGCCGTCTCGGTACAGAGTTCGCAGAAGGCAGATGCCGACTACAAGCAGTCGCGCGCCAACGGGCAAAAGGCTCAGGCCGCGTTGCTCGCCGCGCAGCGTCAGATCGACGTCATCGCCACGCAGAAGCAACAGGCGCAGGCTGCGCTGGCGCAGGCCATTGCCGAACGGGATCTGGCCCAGCTCAATGTGGGTTACACCGAGTTGCGGGCGCCCGTGGATGGCACCATCGGCAACCGGCGTGCCCGGCCGGGCGCGTACGCAGCCAGCGGCACGGCGCTGATGTCGATCGTGCCGGCCAGCGGCCTCTGGGTTGATGCCAATTTCAAGGAGAACCAGTTGGCGCATCTGGAGCCGGGCATGCGCGCCACCGTTGTGGCGGATATCGTGCCGGGGCGGGTTTTTCACGGGCGCGTCGCCAGCGTAGCGCCGGCAACGGGTGCACAGTTCAGCGTATTGCCCCCGGAAAACGCCACTGGCAACTTCACGAAGATCGTGCAGCGCGTGCCGGTGCGTATCGTGCTGGATGAGAAGGATGCACGCCTCGGACTGCTGCGGCCCGGGCTGTCCGTGACGGCAGAAGTCGATGGCCGCACGGAGAACCAGGTGGCCGTCGCGCAGGTGCGCCCGTGAGTGGGGCCGTGACTGCTGCCGTGGCGCCGGTTGGGACGTCAGCGGCAGCATGGTCGCCTGCCGGGATGTCGACACAGGCCAAGATCTTTGCGTTTGCGTCGATGTGTGTGGGCATGTTCATCGCACTGCTCGATATCCAGATCGTGTCGGCCTCGCTGCGCGATATCGGCGGCGGGCTATCGGCAGGTGCCGATGAAACGGTCTGGGTGCAGACCGCCTACCTCATCGCGGAAATCGTGGTGATCCCGTTGTCGGGCTGGCTGTCGCGTGTGATGTCCACCCGTTGGCTGTTCGCGGTCTCGGCAGCGGGCTTCACCGTGGCCAGCATGCTGTGCGGACTGGCCTGGAATATCCAGAGCATGATCGTGTTTCGCGCGGCGCAAGGTTTCCTCGGCGGTTCAATGATTCCGCTGGTGTTCACCACGGCGTTCGTGTTTTTCGCCGGGCCTCAGCGTGTGATCGCAGCCGCCACGGTCGGTGGCCTGTCCTCACTGGCGCCGACGCTCGGCCCCACGGTCGGCGGCTGGATCACCGATCACATGTCGTGGCATTGGCTGTTCTTCGTCAACCTCGTGCCGGGGCTGTTCGTCACGATCGTCGTGCCGATGCTGGTGCGCATCGACAAGCCCAACCTGAAACTGCTGCGCGGTGCGGACTATCTCGGCATGGCGTTGATGGCGATGTTCCTCGGCTGCCTCGAATACACGCTGGAGGAAGGGCCGCGCTGGGACTGGCTGGCCGATCCGGTGATCCTGACCACCGCATGGATTGCCGGTGTGGCCGGGGTAGCGTTCATCTGGCGCAGCATGACCCACGCGCAGCCGGTGGTGGATCTGCGGGCGCTAAAGCAGCGCAACTTTGCACTCGGCTGCTTGTTCTCCTTCGTCACGGGGATCGGCATCTTCGCCACCGTCTACCTCACGCCGCTGTTTCTCGGCCGGGTGCGCGGGTTCAGCGCGCTGGAAATCGGACTGGCAGTGTTTTCGACGGGCTTGTTCCAGATCGCCTCGATTCCGATCTACACCTATCTGGGCAACCGCGTGGATCTGCGCTGGCTGCTAATGTTCGGCCTGGCGCTGTTCGGATTGTCGATGTATTGCTTCACACCGATTACGCATGACTGGGGCTGGCGCGAACTGCTGCTGCCGCAGGCGCTGCGGGGCGCGGCGCAGCAGTTCGCGGTAGCACCCGTGGTCACGCTGACGCTGGGAAGCCTGGCGCCCGAGCGGCTCAAGCTCGCATCCGGGCTGTTCAACCTGATGCGCAACCTGGGCGGGGCGATCGGCATAGCCGCCTGCGCCACAGTGCTCAACGATCGCACCAACCTGCATTTCTTCCGCATGGCCGAACATCTGCGACCCGGTAACGAAGCCATGTCGGGTGCGCTAGACAGCCTGGCGCGCCAGTATCTGGCCGCTGGCTACAGCGCCGTGGAAGCACAGGCCGCCGCGTTGAAACAGTTGGCGCTGCTGACACTGCGCGAGGCCCAGACGCAGACGTTCAGCGACACCTTCCTGCTCATCATGGCGTGCTTTTTTGGAGCGCTGGTGCTGGTGCCCCTGATGCGGAAAATCGCACCGCCCAAGGCGCCATCGGCGGATGCCCACTGAAGACCGGTATCATCGGTACCGAATTTCGAACGAGAGTCCAGACGATGCAACGCAAGACCTTCCGAAACCTGCAATGTCCCATCGCCCGCAGCCTTGAACGCGTGGGCGAGTGGTGGAGCATTCTGATTTTGCGCGATGCGTTCTATGGCACCAAACGCTTCGATGAATTCCAGCGCAGTCTCGACATTGCGCCCAACATGCTGACGCGGCGCCTGAACGGTCTGGTCGAGGAGGGGCTGCTGGAGAAGCGCCAGTATTCGGAGCGCCCGCCGCGCTATGAATATGTGCTGACCGAGTGCGGCCGGGATTTCCGGCCGGTGCTGCTCGCACTGCTGGCCTGGGGCAATCGAAACTTCGCGCCCGAGGGACGCAGCGTGCAGATCGAGGATCGCGAGACCGGCAAGATCGTTGAGCCGTTGCTGGTGGATGCCGAGAGCCGGGAGCCGCTGCAGATGGGCAAGCGGCACGTGGTACGCCCCGGTCCGGCCGCGGACGAACGCACGCGCGAGCGGCTTTCATCGGCGGCTTCGCATATGTCTGTCACGGGGAAGACGCCTGCCACATCTGCCTGATCGACTCAGCCAATTGACTGGTCAGGTTGCTCCAAAGGCATTTCTGTCATAGAGTCCATGCATCGCGCCCCGTCCCTCCGACGGTTATCACCGACTCCGGAAACGACCCGATGCCACGCTTTTCCTCTCCTTTTTCATCCTTTGGTCCGGTCTCGCTGCCGCTGGTGGTAGCCGTGCTGGCTGGCTGCACCACGCCGATGCCGCCGCCGCAGCCCCAGCGCATGCCGTCGCCGCCACCCAGCACCACGATCACTGCGCCACAGGGCGTCAGCCGTGCGCAACTGGAAGCAGCAGGCAATGCGTGCGAGAAGGTTGTCGCCAATGCGGTGAAGACCCGCTATCCGCAGCCTGGCAGCGTCATGATGATGCCGGACCGCGAACGCATCGCCCAGCAGACGGCGAACCAGACATCCGTGGTGGGCGAGGGCGTCTTCGAGCCCGATGCCAGCGAACAGGCCATGGCCTTCCGCTATACCTGCCTCTACAACATCCGCACAAATCGGGTCGATGACGTGCAGATGAAATACGGTTCCTTCTAAGCCCGTGCAGGGCTGAGTGTTGAGGTTGGCGTCGGTTTGGGCGCTGATGACGATGGATGGCCTACCGAAGCCGACCGATTGGGCCACTGCGGAGCCGTTGGCGACACTGACGGCATCAAGTCCTCTCCAGCACGTCCCGGCGTTTTGCCGTATTGTCTCGATCTGAAGATTAATTGACGTTGCAACGATCTGGTGCGCGTCCGGCGACATGCCGTGGCGGGCCGGCTTTCATTGCATGTCCGCCCCCGGATCGACCATCGTGCAGACCTCCGCCACCCCGCCGGCCAGCAGTCCCCCGCCGTCCACCCCATCTACTGTCAGCCCCGAAGGTCCGGATTCGCCGATGACCTCGCTGGAAAAGCGCGCGATGGCGGCCATCATGATCGCGGTCTCGCTGGCGACGCTCGACACGGCCATCGCCAATACCGCGCTGCCCAACATCGCCGCTGACCTGAACAGCACACCGGCGGCCTCGGTCTGGATCATCAATGCCTACCAGCTCGCCATGGTGGCCACGCTGCTGCCGTTTGCCGCACTGGGTGGCATCGTAGGCCACCGGCGCATTTACCTGGGCGGGGTGGTGGTCTTCATCATCTCGTCCGTCATTTGTGCGATGGCATGGTCGCTGCCGTCCCTTGCGGCGGCGCGGCTGCTGCAGGGCATTGGCGCTGCCGCCATCATGAGCGTGAACACGGCGCTGATCAGTGCGATCTTTCCGATCCATCGGCTTGGGCGCGGCGTGGGTCTCAATGCGCTGATCGTCGGTGTCTCGTTCGCGGTGGGGCCCACCGTCGCATCGGTGATCCTGTCTTTCGGCCCCTGGCCCTGGCTGTTCGCGGTGAACCTGCCGATCGGCCTGCTGGCGCTGGCCATCGCGTGGCGCTCGCTGCCGCAGACCAAGAAGAGCCAGCACGGGTTCGATCCCGTGGCAGCGGTGCTCAATGCCATTACCTTCGCCGCGCTGATTTTTGCGCTGGGCGAGGGCGTTCAACGCGAGCCTGCCGAGTACGTCATCGGTGCCGTCGCTGTCTTTGCCATCGCCTTTGTGCTGTTGCTGCGCCGCGAACGTGGACATCCGGCGCCGATGCTGCCCGTCGATCTGTTGAAGCGGCCTATGTTCGCGCTGTCCACCGCCACCGCTGTGTGTTCGTTTGCCGCGCAGGGCCTGGCATTCGTGTCGTTGCCGTTTTATTTCGAGCATGTGCTGGGCCGCAACCCCATCGAAACGGGCTTCCTGCTGACGCCTTGGTCAGCGGTGGTGGCGCTGATGGCGCCGCTGGCAGGCCGGTTGTCGGACCGCTATCCGCCGGGCCTGCTCGGTGGCATCGGACTGGCGGTGATGGCACTTGGCATGGCGTCGCTGGCGATGATGCCCGCAGACGCCAGCGCATTGAACATCGGCATCCGCATGGCAATCTGCGGCGCCGGCTTTGGATTCTTCCAGTCTCCGAACCTCAAGGCGTTGATGGCCAGCGCCCCGCGTGAACGCGCGGGCGGCGCAAGCGGTGTGGTCGCCACGGCGCGGCTGCTGGGGCAGGCCACCGGTGCAGCGCTGGTGGCACTCTCGTTCGGCATCGCTGGGGATCACGGCCCCACGCTGGCCCTGGCCCTCGGTGCCGGATTTGCCGCCGCCGCTGCAGTGGCCAGCGGTCTGCGACTGGTCACGGCGCAAAGTGAGGACAGCGCGGCCATGCAGGGCGCCAGGAAGTCCTCCTGATCACGCGAGAGACGCCCGCGTCGCACGGCAAGACGTGCGCGCACGGTTTGTAGAATCTGCATGGGATTGGTAGCGCCACCGCCATGTTTGCACGGCGCACCGATCGGTACGAAACTTGCCGCTAGACCATCTATCGGGGCCTTCGCGCCCCATCTTGATGGAGGCAACACAATGAACCGATCAGACGACTACGGCCGTCGCCGCCGCCCCGCCCAACGCTATGGCGGCTTCGAAGAGGGCTATGGCGATATGCCCGGCGACGATCGAGACTGGCGTCGTCGCGACCCTTACGCCGACCCTTACGCCGCCCACTACGCCGACCGTTATGGCAACGGCGCCGACCGGTCACCTTACGACACCGAACGGCATTCCTACGGCAATGCCCGGAATGCTTCCCCGCGGCGTGGCGCGGTCTACTATCCGGGCCGACCCGTTGACGACGAACGCTATGACGAAAGCTCGCCGCATAGCCGCGGCTACGTCAGCGCATACAGCAACGGATACGAAGACGGCTATCAGGCCGCCTCACGATCCACGGGTTCCCCGCGCGAGGTCGCGCCCGTTCGCGATGAGCGCTGGCGCGATAGCCGCATGGGACAACGCACAGGGTACGAAGACTACGGCGTGGAGGCAGGCCGCAACTTCCGTCAGCGGCCCTCGGTTTATGGCAGCAACGCCACGGCGCGTGGCACGGCTGGCTACCCTCGACCCACGGGCCCGAAGAACTACGCGCGCTCCGATGAGCGCGTCCGCGAGGAAGTCTGCGAGCGCCTGGCGCATGCGCCCGGTATCGATGTCAGCGAGGTGAGCGTCAATGTCAGTGGCAGCGTGGTGACGTTGACTGGCCACGTGGACAACCGCCGTACCAAGTATGCAGTGGAAGATATTGCCGACGATACCTATGGTGTGTCCGACGTGGTCAACCAGATCCACGTGAGACCTTATGGTGTGCTGGCATCGGAATGACGACGATGCCTCAAATGAGAAACCCCGGCTTTAAACCGGGGTTTTTTCTTGGGCATTAACGCCTGCAGGCACCTACAGGTCGCTGCCGCTCGGTGGCGTCTCCATGCGTTTGTCCGTCTGGTCGGCGCGATCCACGGGGGTATCGGAGGGCAGTTCTTCCGCAGCACGCTGCACCTCCTCGGAAATTTCCTCCTCGGGAAGTGCGTCCTCGGCGCCGCCCGGAAACTCTCGCTCCAGCTCCGTGCCGAGGTCTTCCTCCGGATCGAGGGCATCCGTATCGAGATTCGGGTCCAGGGTGCTGGGAATGCTCGACGGATCGCTCTCGCCCGTGTCGTCCACCGTTGCTTCAGGCTGGTTCGTTCGTGTCGTCTTGCTCATGCCGGACTCCTGTTCGATAAGGTTCATGTTGCCAAGAAAAACTGGTCGAAGAGCGGCAAGTTGCATGCCACTCCATGCCGTGCACTGGCCTGCCGATCACCTCGCACCACTGGCCGCCAGTGGCCCGCCTATAGTGGAGAGGGGACCGCCGCTAATCGCCAGGCGCTGCCGTGACACCCGGAGAGGTGGGGACGGTGGCTGGAACAGCTATTGCTGTGACATGGCTGCATCGTGCGAGGGAGGTAGCGATGAACATCACCGGCATTCTGGTCACCCTGAGCCTGGCGTCCTCGGTGGCCGTATCTTCCACGCCCATCGAGAAGAAACTGCTCGGTATCAGCCCTGGCGAGTTCGCGTCCCAGTTCAACACGGTGGCGCAGGCCGACGGTGCATCGCTGACGCTTCCCGCGTTCGGCGCCAAGAGTGGCTGGCATCGCGCTCATCCGAGTGCCGGAGTGTCTGTACTGGTGCGTGCGGCCCCCACAGGTCACTCGCTCGACGAGGTAGTGGTGGTCTGCCGCACCGCCGAGCAATGCATGCTGACCATCTGCACCGCCGCCAAAGCGATCGACGCCGCGGTGGACCCCAACCTGCTGCAGTACTTCATTGCCGCACGTATTGCCTCCCATATTCGCAATGTGGCCCTGGTAATGTCGGGCCTGGTCTATGTGGTGGTGTCGCCGGAAGACGAGGACTACGTGGCACTCGTCATCCGGCCCTATCGGCCGCAGCAGGAGTTGACCGCGCAGCGGCAGGCTTAGGGCGTCAGTGCAGCGGCCCCGCAGATCGGCGCGTTGGCACGCCGGGCGCACGGGCGGGTGAGAACTCCATCGCACGCTGTTCCAGCATCCGCTGCAACTCCGTGGCGCCCCGGTAGTAATGCGCCAGCAGCAGACGCAGCTCTGGATCAGGTAGCGGTTCGCGCAGCACTTCCCCATAAGCCGCCGCTGCGCGGCTGGCATGCTGGACCGCATATCTCAGCAGGGGTAACTCGCCCGATTCGGACGGAGGCGGCGCGAGGGTATCCCGACGCCGCATTGGCGTGGATGAATCTGAAGATTCCGACGCTGCACGATTGACCGTGCCGGCGCGCGTAGCCAATTCGGCTGCCGCACAGCGTTGCATATTGGCGCGATGGACGAGTACCGCCCGGATCTGCGGGTCAGATGCCACGACGGCCACGGCGGCGAGCGCTTCGGCACATTGCGTGGCATGCAGGCTGAGCCTGGCCAGGGTCGAGTTCAGGGCATCGCGCTTTAGTGCATCGTTCATTTCCCTTCTCCAGTTCGTACCCTAACTGTAGGTGACACAGCCAGCCGACAGCGCGCATTGACACTGATTGCGTGGTTATTGCACGGTGCGACGCGCACCTCATCTGGCGACCATGCAAAAAGCGTGCAAAAGCGCGCCCCGCACAAGCCGAGTTGGCCGTGCGGGGCGCGCTACACCGCAATTTACGGACCCGGGGGTCCAGAGCAGTGACGTCGAGCGGTTATTTCGTGGTGCCCGGAGCCGGATCCGGCGAGTCACCCTTCGGACCCGAAGGCGCGGTGGGAGACACGGTGGCCGCAGCCCCCTGCTCGCGAGGCTTCTTGTGGCGAGCGTTGGTGGCCTTGTCCTTGTTGCCCGTGCCGGTGCTACGGGCGTCGTTCGACATCGAAGAGCTGCCCGACATCGACGAAGAACCTGACATCGCGTCAGCCTTAGGATTCTTTGGGCCTTCCGGGGTAGGAGGGGTGCCCGTCGTTGCCGATTGCGGAGAGGTCGGCGTTTGCTGGGCCATCACAGGGAAAGCCAGCGCGGCCCCGAGGGCAATCGCGGTAGCGGTCGTGGCAAGGGTGCGTTTCATCGTGTGTCTCCTGGACGGTGGGTCGGTGTCTTCACGATATGCAGCGCGGCTTTGCGGCTCACGGGGGCGATGCCTGAAACTCCTGTCAGACCTTGACTACACCGGGCCGCGCCGAGGCCATCGGCATTGCAGCTTTTATATCGCCGTGTAAATCGGTATCCCGTGGTTCACACACCCGATGATGAGGGATGCCGAATATGCGTTGGAGAGCACCGGGGGCAGCGGTATGGATCTTGCAGCCGGATGGGCAGACAAAAAGACAAGGAGATGCCATGCCATTCGCCTATGCCGGAACCCGCCGCCGTCGCAATCGGGATCGGCGCCGCGCCAGCGATACGCCGGACGCCAATTCGCCGGAGCACAAGGCACAAACTCCGTCCGAGTCGCCGCTGGCAAGGAATGAGAGCACGGGCAATGCGGAGCGTCGGGAGTCGACGGGCATTGACCACGACCGATCGAAGCCCGATGAAAGGCGGGGCGATATCGAGCGCGGCGAGGGTGGGTCCGGGCTGACCAGCCAGGACCTGCATGATCCGGGCAGCCGCGATCCGAACGCACCGCCGGTCGACAATCGTTCTTAAATCGTTCTTAAGTTCAGCGCTGATCGACCAATGACCCAGGAGAAACCTATGCGATATCCCTTCGTTCGAACCCTCGTCATCGGTGTTTCCGTGATGCTTGGCGCCTCCGCTTGGGCCCAGACCCCATCTCCCACGCCTCGGGTCGACAACCGCGCACCGGGCACGGCGGCATCGGATGTCGCGCCCGGTGCGCCGGCAACGGGCGTCTACAAGGACGGCAGCCGCCAGCAAAGCAGTGGCAAGCCGGCGATCAACCAGGGCGCGTCTTCGGCGCAGACGTACGACTATCCCGCTTCGGCACCCAAGACCGCGCCAGCAAAGCGACCCTGAGCAAGCACCCTTTCACCTTTCACTCGGGCAATACCGCCACGGCCTCGATCTCGAACAACATTCCGTCGAGAGCCAGCCGTGGCACCGGTATCAGCGTGCAGGCTGGCGCCGGCCAGTCGCCGAGCAAGGCCTGCCAGGCGCGACTGAAGATCGCAAGCCGCTCCATCGAATGATCGACGATCAGGACGGTGATCTTGGCCACGTCGGGAATGTCGGCGCCGCCAGCCTGCAGTGCCACGCGCAGATTTGACAGTGCCCGGTTCACCTGCGCCGAAAAATCCGCCAGCAATCCGCCGCACATGTCCTCACCACCCTGGCCCGCCGCGAAGATAATCTTTGCGGGACGGGTCGCTACGGCGACGTGGGAATACCCGTTGAGCCGCGGGTCATAGAGATCGGGCGGGTTCATGAACTGGAGATAAGGGGCGCGCGGCGATTCAAGCAACATGGCAGGTTCCTGGTGAACGGTGGACTGAGCAAAGGACGCCAGTGTCAAACCTCAAGCGCACTTGAGGTCAAGCGTCGTTGCGATACCATGCGTGCTGCAAGGGCTTTCCTTGCGCTTCATCCTCCTGTCATGAGCCGCCCTCCGAAGACCGGAACAACCTCGATTGCTTCAATTGCGGCATCCTCGCCCCCCGCGCGCCCGATGCGCGCTCGCGATCCCCTGACCATTGGCGAGGTGGTGGAACGCAGCGGCGTGGCTGCATCCGCGTTGCATTTCTATGAATCGAAGGGATTGATTTCGAGCACGCGCAGCGCCGGAAACCAGCGCCGCTATCCGCGCGGCATTCTGCGAAGGCTGGCGGTGCTACGGATTGCACAGCGCATGGGTGTGCCACTGGCAGTCATCGCCGATGCCTTCGCACGCCTGCCCGCAGGCAAGGCGCCGACCGTGGCCGACTGGCGAAAGTTATCTGCGACGTGGCGGGAAGACCTCGATGTCCGCATCCGCACGCTGACGATGCTCCGCGACCAGCTCGACGGCTGTATCGGATGTGGATGTTTGTCGCTGAAAGCGTGTCCGCTGCGGAATCCGCAGGATGTGATGGCAGGGCAGGGGCCCGGCGCCCATGTGGTGGGCGAGGACGCCTGCCCAGGGATGGCAGTGAAGGCAGTAAAGGCAGTGAAGTCCGTGAAGATTCCGAAGCGTTGAATCTCAGCGCATCACTGGTTCTTCATCGCCTCGGCCAATCGCGCGATGATATCGCCCTCGCTCTTGAACGCCTTCTTCGCATAGGCCGAGTATTGCTCGGGTGTCATGTAGTTCGTATCCATGCCGAACTGACGCGTGACATTCAGGAATTTCGGGTCCTTGAGCGCGTTGCGGAACGCATCGTCCAGTCGCTTCACCACAGCCGGTTTCATATTGGCCGGACCCACGATGCCGAACGGCGAGTTCGACCACACCGGATAACCAATCTCCTTCAACGTGGGCGCGTTCGGGAAATCGGCAGCGCGTTTTTCCGAAAGCGTCGCCAATACTCGCATCTGTCCGTTCTGCACATACGGCAGCAGCGTATTCGACAATACCGCCACGTCCGATGAACCGCTTAGCAACGCAGTAATCGCCTCGGCATCGCCCTTGTACGGCACGTGCGTCCAGTTCGATTGCGATACACGCGCCAATTCGGAAATCGTCAGGTGCTGGCTGCCGTAGATACCTGTGGTGCCGTAGCTGATGCCCTTCTTGTCAGCCTTGGCGTCGGCAATCAACTCCTGCATGGTCTGCCACTTGGCATCCTTCTTCACCGCCACCGCGAAGTTGTAATCCGCGATCATCGACACGTACGTCAGATCCTTCAACGGGTCATAGCGCATCTTCTGCACATGCGGCAACCGGAATATCACCACCGGCGCCATGCTCAGCGTGTAACCGTCCGGCTCGGTGGTCACCATCTGCGTCGCCCCCAGCGTGCCACTCACGCCCGGCTTGTTCTCCACCACGATGCTCTGCCCCAACTCCCGTCCCGCCGCATCCGCCAACGCGCGCGCTACCTGGTCAGTCACCCCACCGGCGCCATAAGGCACGATCAACCGAATCGGCCGCGTCGGAAATTCATCCGCCGCTTGCGCGGGCGTGAACACCGAAGGCACAAGCGCCACAGCGGATGCGCCCAACGCCATCCGAAGAATCTTTCGTCGTTGCATGAGTTGTCTCCTTGTCATGTGTGCCGGATCTGAGGGACCGGTCTGCGAGGTTGTCTGCAGAGTATGACAAGGGCACGGTAGGGCGGGTATGGGGTTATGGAGGGGGTTGCTGGAATGGCGGGGGTTTATTTGGGGATTTCATTGGGGGTATGAGGGGGCTGCATGCCTTTGCGGTGCATTGCTCGGTGGAATGCGAGCACCTGCTTGCTGCCCCCGTCGCCCTTGTCCAGTGCAAGGCATGGCGGTCGCCAGTGAAGGTGGAAACGGTTCGGGCGTCAGGCGGATCCATGCACGCGAAGCGGGTTCAGAGGGGAGTGTTCTGGTCGCTGGCCGGTTTCGTCGGTCAGCCGGTCAGCCGGTCAGGGACTACGCCGCCGAAGCTCGTATTCAGTTACTGGACGGCGCCAGCATTGTCGAGCGGATCCGGGCACTTGATCAGGACAAGCAGGCCGCCTTGTTGGCAAGGGCATTTGAAGGTGACTATCGCACGCCGACGTGTGTCGCTTGTGGCGTGAAGTTGCTGCCGCGAGAGGGGAGAGGGCGATTGTTCTGGGGTTGTCAGAACTTTTCGAACGGCTGCCGGATCACGCTGCCGCGTGCGGCGTGATCCGTCTCTTAGAGATCGCCAAGGAAGGCGGGTTGCCCCCGCCTTCTTTTAACGTTCCAGAAACAGCCTCAACTTGTCGGCGCGCGTCGGATGCTTCAACTTGCGCATTGCCTTGGCTTCAATCTGGCGGATCCGTTCACGGGTCACGTCGAATTGTTTGCCCACCTCTTCGAGCGTGTGCTCGGTGTTGGTATCCAGGCCGAAGCGCATGCGCAAGACCTTGGCCTCGCGCGGCGACAATTCGGCGAGCGCCGCTTCGATCTGTGCGCGCAGGCCGGAGAGCACTGCGGCTT
Organism: Cupriavidus sp. DL-D2; assembly: GCF_039710735.1. Lineage (NCBI taxonomy): Bacteria > Pseudomonadati > Pseudomonadota > Betaproteobacteria > Burkholderiales > Burkholderiaceae > Cupriavidus > Cupriavidus sp. DL-D2. The sequence continues at coordinate 42,419 of NZ_JBDKXK010000058.1, forward strand.
CTGCTGGTGAGCTGGTTGCGCTGTCCTCGATCATGTCGCCCAGCGTCGTATCGCCTTCCTCGCCCACGGGAGTTTCCAGCGAGATAGGCTGCTTTGCGATCTTGAGGATGCCGCGCACCTTTTCCTCTGGCATTTCCATGCGTTCGGCGAGGACGGCGGGATCGGGTTCCTGACCGGTCTGCTGCAGGATTTCGCGCGAAATCCGGTTGAGCTTGTTGATCGTCTCGATCATGTGGACGGGCACACGAATGGTGCGTGCCTGATCGGCAAGCGCCCGCGTCACGGCCTGGCGAACCCACCACGTCGCATATGTCGAGAATTTCCACCCGCGGCGGTATTCAAACTTGTCCACCGCCTTCATCAGGCCGATATTGCCTTCCTGAATCAGGTCCAGGAACTGCATGCCACGGTTGACGTATTTCTTCGCAATGGAAATAACCAGCCGCAAGTTGGCTTCGATCATTTCGCGCTTGGCCTGCCGCATTGTCTTCTCGGCGGCACTCATCTGGCGGTTGATCTGTTTCAACTGCTTCAGGGGCAGCGCGACCTGCGCTTCGATGTCGACGAGTTTCTGCTGGTTCGCCTGAATGGATGGCAGGTGGCGCTCGAGCGCTGGGCCAAACTGTTTGGACGAAGCGGCTGCGCGGCTAGTCCATTCGAGGTCGGTTTCATGACCTGGGAAGGACTCGATAAACGCTTCACGGGGCATGCCGCAACGTTCGACGGCAATTTCCAGGATACTGCGTTCGATGGTGCGCACCTCGGCAACCTTGTCGTGCACGCTCGCACACAGACGGTCGATCATCTTGGCCGTAAAGCGGATCGGTGCGAGTTCACGCTGGATTTCCGCGCGCAAGTCCGCAATGGCTGCAGAGCGCGCTTTACCGGAGACCACCCCGTCGGGCACTTGATCGAACAAGGCACGTACGCGCGCGAAAATGGCGAGACTGTCGGTCGCAAGCTGTTCCAGGCGGGCGGCGTTCGCTTTTTCTGAATCGCCGGCGCCAGCATCGTCATCGTCGTCATCCGACGCGTCGTCGCTGGACTCGGAGGTATCGGCGTCGGCATCGACTTCGGCAGACGACTCGTCGGACGCGAGCGTCGTGATGTCCCCCGCGTCCGTGGCGTCGGTGATACCGTCAACAAGTTCGTCGATGCGCAACTCGCCGGCGACGACGCGGTCCACATCGGTCAGGATCATGGACACCACGGACGGGCAGGCCGCGATGGCTTGAATCATGTCCTGCAGACCGCTCTCGATCCGCTTGGCGACCTCAATCTCTCCCGCGCGGGTCAGCAATTCGCTGGAACCCATTTCACGCATGTACATGCGGACGGGATCCGTGGTGCGGCCGAACTCGGAGTCGACGGTCGACAGTGCCGCCTCCGCCTCTTCGTCCGCCTGGTCGTCGGATGCGGTAGTCGGGGCGGCGTCGCTCAGCAGCAACGTTTCCGCGTCTGGCGTCTGTTCGTAGACGGCCACGCCCATGTCACTGAACGTGCTGACGATGGTGTCCATCGCTGCCGGCGTCACGTTGTCCGGCAGATGGTCGTTGATATCCGCGTGGGTGAGGTAGCCGCGCTCGCGTCCAAGGGCGATCAGCGTGCGCATCTGGCTCTGACGCTCCGCGTCCAGGCGGGCGCTGGATGCGCTGTCCGCAGGCGTGGCTACCGCCTGGGCCTTGCCCGCAGTCTTGCGGCGACTGGGCTGTGCGCTGCTTGGAATCGAGTTCGAAGCGTCAACGTCACGATCCGGATGAGTCAATACATACTCCTAGGCGGGCGCCAGATAGTTTCGCGGTGTACGTCGGTGCTCGACGTCGCGGGCCACCTACCGCTGCACGGGGTCAGCAAGGCGAGGGGCTTTCTGCAGGTTCTGCAGTGTGCGCGAAAAATTGGAATCGCGCATGATACTGGTCGGGATGATGCAGTGCAATATGGGTGTGGATAAAGCGTCAAGTCTTGTTGGCATTTCCCACGAATTTCAACAAGCGGTAGCGGGCAGCCCCTTTATTCATCAGTTCGGCGCCACATATGGTGACGTCGGAAGCATGTTTTGCCCCGGCCACCCGGTCCATGCACCCCCCTTTGTCTCCGGCATTCCGCGAGGCGGAAGTCGGGGTGCTCGGCGGCGAAACGAGTGCCAGGCTGCACTTTTTTCAAAAAAATGGAACTTGATCGGGGACCGCGTCGGATGGCCTGTTGGTCCTAGTCCACCGAAACGACGATGGCCACGCGGCGGTTTTCTGCGCGGCCGGAAGCGGTTCGATTGTCCGCAATGGGCATTGTCTTGCCGAAGCCGCGCACGTGAATTCGCTCCTGGGAGTATCCGACGCTGTTGAGCACGCGGGCCACTGCCGTGGCTCGACGCACCGACAACTTCTGGTTGTATTCCTCGCTCCCGGCATCGTCCGTATGGCCATTGATCTGGAGATCGGAAATTCCGGCATCGGCGAGTAGACGTCCTAGCCGTAACAGCGGCGCCTGATGTTCGGAGGAAATGGTGTACTCATCAAAACCAAAAAGTACCTTTTCCGATAGCCCCAGTTCCCAGCCGTTCTCGGTGAGCTTGAACCCTTCATTCTGCAAAAGGGCAATCTGAACGGGTGTCAGCTTCCCGGTTTGCGATTCGTGTGTCGCGCAGCCAATCAGCGGAAGGACGGTCAACGACACGATGGATAACAACGCGCGGCGACGTGGTGACGAGGTCAAGCGAAGGGGCATATTCGGTTTGAGCAAAATCGATGCGGCGCTATTTTATACGTCTGCAGAAGAGGAGGTAGCGTCGCGCCACGTCCCCCGCGCATCGCGTTTGGCCTCATACATGGCGGCGTCGGCGGCGTCCAGCAGCGATTCGGCGGACCGGGCGTGAATGGGGAATACCGCCAGGCCAATGCTCAGGCCAGCCCGAACCGTTTTGGTTGGCGAAATTGAAAATGGCGCGCTCATCGCGGAAATAATGTTCTCGGCCACTTTCACCGCGTCTTGAGGCTGGCGCAGCGTGCGGATCAGCACCGCGAACTCGTCGCCGCCCAGGCGTGCGACGGCATCGCTCTCGCGCACGCAGCTGTGCAGACGCTTGGCAATCTCGACGAGCACGGTGTCGCCGGCTGCATGGCCATGAAGATCGTTGATCGACTTGAATTCGTCGCTGTCCAGATAGAGGACGGCGCTGAAATGCGCCTCGTCTGCTGCCGTCGCTATGGCGGTTTCAAGCGACTGCATGAATGTGGAACGGTTCAGCAGGCCGGTCAGTCCATCGCGGGTGGCTTGAAGCGCAAGCGCGCTGTTTTCACTCTGCAACTGGTTTTGCCAGCTTTCGAGTTCAGCAAGCAATGCGTTGAAGTCTGCGGACAGCTCATTCAATTCGGCGATGCGCGCCGCGGGAAGTCTGCGTGCAAATGCGCGTTCCGATCGCACGGCATGTGCGATGTGCATGAGCTGCTTGAGGGGTGCCACGATATCGCGCATCATCCGGCGCGACACATAATGCGCTGCCACGGCTGTCAACAGCAGACAAATCAAGAGGCCTTGAGCCCCCTGCAGAAGGAAGAAAACGAATGCGGTCGGGTCGCCTGACACGCGCACGGTGCCCACGGGCTGGTTTGCGCTCGTAACAGTGAGCTCAACGGGCCGGGGTGTCAGCCAGTTTCCAAGTATCTGGCGGACGGGGGAAGAAGACGTTCCAGGCGTTCGGTGCCAATCGGCGAGCACCTTCCCGTCAACATCCAGCACCAGGACGTCAGCGACATTCTCATTGGCAGAAATGGCCGTCAGGGAAGCCAGGGTGGCCTCCTGATCCCGAAAGACCACGGCGGCTTCCACCGTGTAGCTGATGGAGCGGGCCACCAGTTGCAGATTGTGGTCCGCGTAGGCACGTAGCGCGGTCAGGCCGACGATCGTGAGTGAAATGCCGGCTGTCAGCACGGCAATCAGCGCGACACTGAGGTGGGCACGCCGTAGCGCGCCATACAAGGTAGGGCGCTCTGCCTGGCTGGCGTCCATGGCCCGGGAGGGAGGGGAACGCTCAGGGGTCCGTGTCCGGCGGAAGATTCTCATCGCGCCTTCGTGGTGCGCCGACCCAACTGCAGCACGCCCGGGTGTACACGAATGCCGCTACGGGCGATCGAGTCAAGATTGATGCGGAACGATGTGTGATCTTCGCGGATGTCTAAACAAAACATACTGCCAACCTCACAGGCCTGGTCTCGCTCAACAATAATCAGAACAGGCTTACCAATAAGTTCGGAGACCAACGCTCTTCGCCGGTTGTCCGCGAGATCGAGCAGATACACGGCATCGCATTGGGATACCGCTGTCGTGTCCAGGGCATTGAGAATCTGCGCTGCGATAAATCGCCCGTTTGAAATGGGCTGTCCGTTGACCCCGGCATAAACGTCGTCTGCCGCGCTATCCACGCAGACGCGTACGGTTGGTCCCCCTGTCGGCCAGCGAGCGTAGCTCACGAGATTGAGCACCACACGCGAAACCGCCAGGCGTGGGTCGCTGTCCAGTTGCGCCGATACGGTATCCGGCGTCTGGGTCGACGAGGCTGTATGAACCGCGCTTGCGGCTGGAGGGGCCGCCAGAATCATCGCGATCCACATGGCGGCAACCAGATACGGGAAACGAGGGGGCAAGGTCGAACAATGTGAAAACGTGCCGAAGGAACGCTTGCGACTTTCGAGGGACGAAAGATGCGCCCGAATTCTAACGGAAGCTGCCCTTCTTAAGTGGGGAGGAAGTCGCTTTCCCATGCGAGGCAGGTAGCGTCCATACCTGTACCTACCTTGACCGTCGTCACGCCATGTGACGAACGTGCATTGCACCAGGGTTTCGTGGTGCTACATTCCCCGCCTGCCACGAAGACACAGTTCGGGACTTGCACGTGAATTCGACGTGCCCGACACCGCGATCATGAAGAAAATCCTGCTTTTGAGTGTCAGTGCCGGCGCGGGTCACATGCGCGCGGCGGAAGCCATCCGCGCGTTTGCCAATGAACTGCCCACCGGCATCGGCGCTGAACATCTTGATGTGATGGATTTCGTACCATCCGGCTTCCGTGCCTTGTACACCGATTTCTATATCAAGCTGGTCAGCAATCAGCCCGCATTGTGGGGTTACCTGTACCAGAAGACGGATGAAGCGGCGTCCGACGCCTGGGGCCAGAAAATGCGCCGCGCGGTCGAGAGCTTGAATTGCCGTGCCTTACTGGCTGAAATCCGGCGTCAGCGCCCGGACGCGATTATCTGCACGCACTTCCTGCCCGCCGAGCTGCTATCGCGCGAGATAGCAAAAGGGCGTCTGGATGTACCGGTTTGGGTGCAGGTGACGGATTTCGATTTGCACAGCATGTGGGTCGTACCGAATATGCGAGGGTATTTCGTCGCCAATGAGGAAATTGCCTGGCGCATGCGCGAACGCGGGGTGGATGCCGCATCGGTACACGTTAGCGGTATTCCCATCATGCCTGCATTTGGCAAGCCACTCGATCGCGGTGCCTGCGCCACAGCATTCGGTATCGATCCGGGACGCACGACTTTCCTGATGATGTCGGGAGGTGCCGGGCTGGGAGGCATCGATGTCCTGGCTGCCCGTTTGCTGGCGATGGAAGGCGACTTTCAGCTCGTCGCCCTGGCGGGGAAGAATCAACAATTACTGGAGTCGCTCCAGCGTGTCGCGGCGCAATTTCCGGGGCGGCTGTTTCCGCAAGGGTTCATGCTGGAGGTGGAGCGACTGATGGCTTGCGCCGATCTCGCCATCACCAAGCCCGGTGGACTCACCACATCCGAGTGTCTGGCGATGCGGTTGCCGATGATCGTCAACTCGCCCATCCCCGGACAGGAGGATCGCAATGCCGATTTTCTGTTGGAGCAGGGCGTTGCGCTCAAGGCCATCGACGCCGCCGCGCTTGAATACCGTATCGCCAGGCTGCTCCGGGAACCCGCGCTATTGGCGGGAATGCGAGACAGGATCGCACCGTTGGGACGTCCCGATGCCGGCGCGATTGTGCTGAATCGCGTGCTTGGACTTAAGTCTTGAGAGGTATAACCATTGCCAGGCGCGGCACACATTGCGGCGCCCGGCAATGGGCTGGAATTTCCCTCAGCCGTTAACGATTACCCGCGACCGGATAAGCGCGTCGTGCTGCATCAGCTTTTCCGCCCATCCCGCAGGCGGCACAAGGCTGATATCGGTAATCGCATAACCAATATCCCCCTCCGTTTGCAGCTGCTGCGCCTCGATATTCGCGCCGATTTGGGCCAGCGCCTGGTTGAAGTGCGACAAGGTGCCGGGGCGGTTGTAGTGGATGTTGAGGACGCGCGCCGGGGAGTCGAGCGGGTTCGGCTGGATCTGCGGCAAATTGACCGCGCCGATGGTGGCGCCGGTTTCCAGGAAGTTGGCCAGTTTGGTGGCCACTTCCACGCCGATGTTTTCCTGGGCTTCCTCGGTGCTGCCGCCGACGTGGGGCGTCAGGATGACGTTGGCCTTGCCTTGCAGGGGTGAAACGAACGGGTCGGTGTTGCTGCGCGGCTCCTCGGGGAACACGTCGATGGCGGCGCCCGCGATGTGGCCTTCGTCGATCAGCTTGGCCAGCGTGTCGATATCGACGACCGTGCCGCGCGACGCATTGATCAGGATGCTGCCTTGACGCATCGATGCCAGCGCCTTGGCGTTCATCAGGTTCTTGGTCTGCGGCGTGGCGGGAACGTGCAGTGTGACAACGTCGGCGTTGGCCACGGCGTCTTCGAGCGAGTGCATCGGCACTGCGCCGCCAATCGACAGGCGTGGGCGGATGTCGTAGAACACCACGCGCATACCCATGGCTTCGGCCAGGATACCGACCTGTGCACCGATATTGCCGTAGCCGATCACGGCCATGGTCTTGCCCCGGATTTCATACGAACCCTTGGCCGTTTTTTGCCACTCGCCCACGTGCGCGGCCCGGCTTTTCTCGGGTACGCGGCGCATCAGCATGATGGCCTGGCCGATGACCAGCTCGGCCACGGAACGGGTATTCGAGAACGGTGCATTGAAGACGGGAATGCCGGCATGGGCGGCAGCGCCCAGGTCTACCTGGGAAGTGCCAATGCAGAAGCAGCCCACGGTCAGCAGCCGCTTGGCGTTGGCAAAGGTCTCGGCGGTCAGGTGCGTAGCCGAGCGGATGCCGAGCAGTTCATGGTCGCGCACGGCAGCCAACAGCGGGTCGCCGGCCAGAGCCTTGGGCTGCGTGGCGATATCGATCTGATGGCGGGTCAGCAATTGCTGGCCGCTGGCGTGGATGTTTTCTAGGAGGAGAGCGCTTGCCATGGGTGGTTGGGCGGGCTTCAGGAGTTGAGATAGCTGGTCTGGCGTCCTGTGCCGGACGCGCGAAGCCAGACGATAGCACCCCGCGAAATCCGTGCTGATGAAGGGGTCATGGCGAAAGGGCACGAAAGGCTCGCCGCTGTCATCGTACAAGTGCTTGCTAAGCATAGACTTTCATCATAGGATGTCTGACAACAATTCAAGCGGGGCACAGACCCCAGACATCAGGAGACAAGCCAAATGGATGCATTCATGACTGACGCCGAAGGCGTCAACGCAGGCCGCCGACGTCTGCTTAAGACTGGCGCCGCATTGGGCGCGGTGGTCGCAAGCGGCTCCGCACTGGCCCAGAGCTTCGAGTTCAAGGCGGCGCAGCGCTATCCCGATCCTGCCGTCGAGATCCTCGACCCGAGTTTCGCAAAGTACCGGCTGTTCAGCTCGACGGTGGAGCAGGTAGCTACCGGCTTCCGCTGGGTGGAAGGCCCGGTTTATTTTGCCGATGGCCGGTATCTGCTGTTCTCCGATATCCCGAACAACCGCATTATCAAGTTCGATGAAACGTCGAACCAGTGGAGCGTGTTCCGCTCGCCCGCCAATTTCACCAACGGGCACTGCCGGGACAAGCAGGGCCGATTAATCAGTTGCGAACACCTGACGCGCCGCGTGACGCGCACCGAGTACGACGGCTCGATCACCGTGCTGGCTGATCGCTACCAGGGCAAGCGCTTTAACTCGCCCAACGACATCGTGTGCAAATCAGACGGCTCGCTCTGGTTTACCGATCCGCCGTTCGGCATTTCGGGGGAGTGGGAGGGCGACAAGGCCGCATCGGAACTGCCGCACGCGGTCTACCGGATCGATCCGAGCGACAACAGCGTCACGCAGGTGATTGGCGACCTGAACGGTCCGAACGGGCTGGCGTTCTCTCCTGACGAGAAGAAGCTCTACGTGATCGAGTCGCGCGCCCAGCCTAACCGGCTCATGTGGGCCTACGACGTGGGTGCGGACGGCCGCCTGGGCAACAAGACCCGGTTGCTCGATGCGAACGGTCCGGGGGCGCTGGACGGCTTCAAGGTCGATATCGACGGCAATATCTGGGCGGGCTGGGGCAGCAACGGCGCGGCGGGCGCAGACCCGTCAAAGCTGGACGGCGTGCGGATTTTCAATTCGCAGGGCAAGGCTATCGGACATATTCACCTGCCGGAACGCTGTCCGAACCTGTGCTTCGGCGGCCCCAAGCGGAACCGGCTCTATATGGCCAGTAGCCACTCGGTGTACGCGCTGTATGTGGAGACCCGGGGAGCAGTCTGATTCCGAAGGGGAAGGCGACGGCGGACGCGGCTGAAATCTTTTACATCACGGGCAAAGAAGACTGAATTCCAATTGCCCGTGAATCTGCGAGGATGCTGTATTCGCCTCACAACGGGCGCCTGGCGCCCGACGCAGCCCCTTCAGGAGAGACAGCATGAAACGCGTAAGTACCGCGATTCTCGGCGCAATGGCCGCAGGCGGACTTTGGCTGTCCCCGATTGCACACGCGACGGAAGGGGCGTTGGGTCGGCCGGTGGCCGGGACCAATGTGTCGGCGAATGCGGGCGTGATTCCGGACCAGCCGGTCTGGATTGCCAATCTCCAGCAGATCTATCTGGACGGTTCGATCGACGGGGCGCGCCAGATTCCGATTGGCGGACGTACCACGGCCGGTATCGACGCCAAGGTCGCGTTGACCTTGGCCACCATCATGAAGGTCTGGGATACCGGCCCCGGCGCGTGGAATTTTGCATCGAGCTTCACGCTTCCCTATGTGTGGACGACCGTGCATACCAGCGCGACGTTCGCCGGCCCTGGTGGCGGGTCGTTCTCGCGCGGGTCGTCGGATCGTGCATCGAATCTCTACGACATCTATTTCAGTCCCATCGTCGCGGGTTATCACTTCTCGAAGACCAGCCACATGGCGTTGAGCTTCAACGTGTGGGCGCCGACCGGGCACTACGACAAGAACGCGCTGGCCAATCCCGGCTTGAACACCTGGACCTTCGTGCCCCAGGTGGCATACACGCACCTGATGCCGCAATACGGACTCGAGTTCAACGCACTGGCCGCGTTCCAGTTCTACACCCGCAATTCGGCGACCGATTACCAGAACGCGCCGTTGTTCACGCTCGATGTCATGGGTGTCAAGAAATTCGGCAACTGGGGTGCCGGTCTCGTGATGGGCACGGTGCAGCAACTCGGCAACGATTCCGGTCCGGTGGCAGATCGCCTGAACGGTTTCCGGGGACATGACTTCGCGCTGGGTCCGATCATTACCTACGACACCAAGCTCGGTGGCAAGGCGCCGTTGTCCCTGAGCCTGCGCTGGGTGCCCACGGTCAGCAGCAAGAACCGGCTGGACAGCACGGCCACGGTACAGGCGACGGCTACACTCGTATTCTGAGCGCGCCTTGTGACCTGAAACAAAGAGGCGATCTACCGCGCTGGCATCATCGAATGCAGGGTTTTTCTGACGCTGCATAGGGTGATTGCCATGAAAGTTTTTCGATTTTCCCACTTGGTGTCTGTCGCCGCGCTGGCAGGCGCCACCGCATTTGCGGGTGTGGTACATGCCGATAGCGATGGATACGGCGCTCGCGCCGCGCTGCGCACCGGAGACATCGTGCCGATCTCGCGGGTGCTGGATACGGTGACGCGTCAGTACAACGGCGACGTCATTGAAATCAAGCTCGATCGTGATCACGGCCGCTGGACCTACGAGGTTGAAATCGTGCTCCCCAATGGCGCCATTGCCGAACTGGAGTACGACGCCCGCGACCTGAAACCGCTCAGCGCGTGGGGCCACGAACTGGAAAAAGCCCGCAAGCCGGCTGGATAAGGCCACGGCATCGGGCGGGCATGGCGGCGGCGCGCCTCGGGTATCATCGCGCCTTTCGTTTTTTCTTCGCGCGTCGCTGCCGTTTCGCCTTGTCACAAGCTGTACCTCATGCCGGCACATCGATCCGCCGGCGCCAACGCCCGGCCGTTGCGCCCGCGCGTCAACTAGGTCCCCATCATTTCGCCTTCTATCGCGGTCATCTGCAAGGGCTGGAACTTGGGCGGCTGTCTGCCCGGTATCTCGGGCAGGGTCTTGATCTGCGCCAGGCTCGCTCGACGCTAGGCTGGATCGAGGATGAACTGGCGCGCGGCGTCAGGCGACTGGCCACACGGCCCCGGCAGGATGGCGAGGCCACGTTGCTGACGGAGTCGGTCTGGCTGGCGCTGATCCGTACCCGGCCGCAGGAAACGGTAACGGCGCGTCAGGTTCGCCAGCGCAAGTTGCTGCGCGCGCTCGATGCCTTGCAGCCTTTGCTGCTGGTGCGTCCGCTGCCGGGCGACGCCGTGGCTGGCTGGTTTATCCCTGCTGTTGCCGAGAAGCTCGTCGCCGCCGGTTGGCATACGCTTGATGCATTGCGCGCAGCCATCTCCGACGATCCGCGACAGTGGTATCGCCATGCTCGCGGAATCGGCGTAGCCACCGCGCAAGACATCGAGGCGTGGCTGCAGGATCAATCATTCGCCGTGTCGACGATGGGCTTGGCGTCCGTGGCACCGCTGGAGACGCTACGGCAGGGACCCGCACAGGCCGATGCAGCGGCCATCGAAGCCTGGCTGGATCACTATCTGCCCGAGACAAGTCATACGTGGCGAGCCTATCGCACGCAGGCGGAGCGCTTCCTGCTCTGGGCGGTGCATGCGCGGGGCCGGGCACTGGCCGACCTGACTGCGGAGGATGGCAACGCCTACACCGGCTTTCTTGCCGATCCGCAGCCTGCCGCGCAATGGGTGGGCAGGCGTGGCACACCGCGCGACCGTCCCGAATGGCGTCCGTTCGAGGGGCCGCTGTCGGCAGCAAGCGTCCGCCATGCCGTCAAGATCGTCAAGGCGTTATGCGCGTGGCTGGTGGAGCAGGGGCGATTGACAGCCAACCCGTTCCAGTCCGTGCTGCCAGCGCCGGAGCCCGCGCCACGCATCCGCGCAGAGCGCAGCTTCAGTGCGGTGCAGTGGCAGTACCTGAAAACGTTCGTCTCAACCCTCGACGCCGACGATCCTCGCACGGTTCGCCTGCGTTTCATGCTGCGATTTGCCTACGCCACCGGCTTGCGGATATCGGAACAATCCCGGGCGACCGTGGCCGATCTGCGGATGAATGACGGCTGGACGCTCGACGTGCCGGGCGCCCGCACGCGTACCGTGACGCTGCCAGAAACCGTGATCGATGCCCTGCGCGACCACATGGAAGCACGCGGCCTGGGACGCGATATCGAACGCCTGCCGGCGACGACCCCGCTGATCGGCCGTATCAAAGATGCCCTCAGCGATGCGTCGCTGTCAGTGGCGCAGGTGGCGGCCATCTGGAAGCGCTGTTTTGCACAAGCCGGCAAGTCCCTGGCGACTGGTGATGCCAAGGGCGCGGCGCAACTGGCACAGGCCAGCGCGCACTGGCTGCGTCACACGGCCGGCGCACATGCGCTGGCGCGCGGCATGAGCCGCAAGGCCGTGCAGCAGCAACTTGGCCACGCGTCGATAACGACCACCGCAGCCTATGCGGACCCCGCATTGCACTGAGCGGGCGCGTCGTCGCCACGATTTCTTTTAGATCTCCATCGAAAACTTTTCATTCCCTGCGCAAGGGCCTGCCGCCCATACTCTGCGAGTCATATGGGCCGGGCGCGCCGCATTGGCGCCGGCGCTGTTAACGGTACGGAATGGAGAACATGGTCATGGACGGAAATGGGAAGGCCGCGCTGGGTTGGATGAAGGGTCGGACAACGCGTAGGTCGGGCGCGCTGGCAGCGGCGGCAATTGCCGCTTCGTTGCTTGGGGCACTGGGCGGTTGTGCATCGGGCACGGATGCCCCGAGCGCGAGCGAAAGCCAGGCCATTCAGGCCACCGCACGCGCGAGTGCCACGGCGCTGCCGTCCTGGCGCGATAGCAAATCCCGTCAGGACATCGTGAATTTCGTGGAACGGGTCACGCGGCAGGGCTCGCCTGACTTCGTGCCGCCCGCCGAGCGCATCGCCGTATTCGACAACGACGGCACGCTCTGGAGCGAGCATCCGCTGTACTTCCAGTATTTCTTCCTGCTCGACCAGGTGAAGGCTGCCGCGCCGCAGCATCCCGAATGGAAAAACGATCCGGCGTTCAAGGCGATCATGGCGAACGATATCGCTGGCGCCGCCAAGGAAGAAAAACGCCTGTTGAGCCTGATTGCGCAAGTCAGCGGCGGCATGACCGTGGATGCGTACGACAAGACCATCCGCAACTGGCTCGACACTGCCCGGCATCCCACGCTCAATCGTCGCTTCACCGATCTGGTTTATCAGCCGCAACTGGAACTGATGAATTACCTGCGCGCGAACGGGTTCAAGACCTTCATCGTGTCGGGCGGCACGCTTGAGTTCATGCGGCCGTGGTCCGAGCGGGTGTACGGCATTCCGCCCGAGCAGGTGGTGGGTTCGACCTACGGCATCACCTACACCATGCGCGACGGCCAGATGACACTGGTGCGCGGACCAAAGATCGAATTCATCAATGATGGTCCGGGCAAGCCGGTGGGCATCTATCGACATATTGGCCGGCGCCCGATCCTGGCCGTGGGGAATTCGGACGGCGACCTGCAGATGCTGCAGTACACCATGGCCGGTGCCGGGCCACGCATGGCAGTGCTCGTGCATCACGACGACGCCCAGCGCGAGTTTGCCTATGACCGCAAGACCTCGATCGGCACGCTCGACAAGGCGCTGGACGAAGCCGGCAAGAAGGGTTGGACCGTGATCAGCATGAAGCAGGACTGGAGCCAGATCTATCCGGCTGCGCGACCCTGAGCGATGGGCCAGGCGCGGCATGTGGTGCGGAATCCTCCACAAAAAAAGCGTAGCGCCTGCCGCGCGCGATTTACCAAATAATTTAATTCACTCGCTCTCACGTTCAAGAAAGTGTGACTTCTGATTGTGCTGGTCATCTGACATGATTTCTTTGCCCGCACAGGGGCAGGTGGCTTGTACGTCAGGAGGCTTCGCCGATGAGGGGACGCGCTGTAGAGGGTGGTCAGCACGCAGGACGTAGCCGCAGTCGGCGCATTCTCGTCGGCGCGCTGCTTTGCTTCGGCGTCGCAGCGGGCGTCGGTGCCAGCTACTGGTATGCGCAAGGCCGGACGCCAGTGGCGCAGGCCATCCTTGTAGGCGATGGCAAGACGGGGCCGGTGGGCATGGTGCGCGTGCCCGGTGGCGAATTCCTGATGGGCAGCGACAGCAAGATGGCGCAGCCCAACGAAAAACCCGCACACAAGGTGCAGGTCCACGCCTTCTGGATGGACCAGCATCACGTCACCAATGGCGAGTTCCGCAAGTTCGTCGAGGCAACCGGCTACGTGTCGACGGCGGAGCGTAAGCCTGACTGGGAAACGCTGCGCGTCCAGTTGCCTCCCGGCACGCCCCGTCCGCCCGATAGCGCGATGGTGGCAGGCGGCATGGTCTTTGTCGGCACGGCACGGCCTGTGCCATTGCAGGACTACTCGCGCTGGTGGCGCTATGTGCCGGGCGCCAACTGGCGTCATCCGGCGGGCCCCGGCAGCTCCATCGAAGGCAAGGACAACCATCCCGTGGTGCAAGTCTCGTACGAGGATGCGCAAGCCTATGCCAAATGGATCGGCAAGCGACTACCTACCGAGGCGGAGTGGGAGTTTGCCGCGCGAGGCGGGCTGGAGCAGGCCACCTACGCCTGGGGCGACCAGTTCGCGCCCGATGGCAAGCAGATGGCGAATGTCTGGCAGGGCCAGCAAAGCCAGCCGTTTCCTGTGATCAGCCCCAAGGCCGGCGGTGCCCTTGGCACCAACCCCGTCGGCACGTTCCCACCTAACGGCTATGGCCTGTCCGACATGACGGGGAATGCGTGGCAATGGGTGGCCGACTGGTATCGCGCCGACCAGTTCCGGCGCGAAGCCGTCAGGGCGCAGCCCATATCGAATCCAGACGGCCCAGTGGCGTCATGGGACCCTTCCGAGCCAGGTGTGCCGGTCACCGCGCCCAAGCGTGTGACGCGGGGCGGCTCCTTCCTCTGCAACGAAGACTATTGCCTGAGTTATCGACCCAGCGCACGGCGCGGGACCGATCCATACAACAGCATGTCGCACCTGGGCTTCCGCCTGGTGCTGGACGAAGGGCGCTGGGCCGCGATGCAGCGACAGGCGCCGATTGCCATGGGTGCAGGGGCGGGGCCGACGGAACGTTAGCGCTGTGCCACGCCTCGCATGCTGCATGCAGGTTGAAACCGCTGGACTACCGGGAGCATGAATTGAAAAGACGAATGGTGACATCCTCGGCAAGGAGTGGGGCGCGCCTTGCGATGGTGGCCGCTGCGGTTGCCATCATGGCAATCGCCGGCTGCAAGAAGGCGGACGAGTCCGCGAAACAGGCCCCGGCCGCGCAGTCGCCAACCCCGGCCGCTGCTACCGCGCCGGCGACTCCCGCGACCACCGTGCCGGCCCAGCCGCCAGCGCAGTCCAATCTCCCAGTCGCGCCAGATGCTGCTTCCGCGCCCACTGCCGTCAACACCTCGGGCAAGAAGCCCAACATCCTGGTGATCTTTGGCGATGACATCGGCCAGACCAACATCAGCGCCTACAGCATGGGCGTGCTGGGCTACCGTACGCCGAACATCGACCGCATTGCCCGTGAAGGGATGATGTTCACGGACTACTACGCCGAGAACAGCTGCACGGCGGGCCGCTCGTCGTTCATCACCGGCCAGTCCCCGCTGCGCACCGGCTTGTCCAAGGTGGGCGCGCCCGGCGCCACCGTGGGCCTGCAGGCACGGGACGTGACCATTGCCGAAGCGCTCAAGCCGCTGGGCTATGCCACCGGCCAGTTTGGCAAGAACCACCTTGGTGATCGTGACGAGTACCTGCCCACGAAGCACGGCTTCGACGAGTTCTACGGCAACCTGTATCACCTGAATGCCGAGGAAGAACCCCAGCGCCCGTACTGGCCCAAGGACAAGAACGATCCGTTCGTGAAGAACTTCTCGCCGCGTGGCGTGCTGCACTCCACGGCAGACGGCAAGATCGAGGACACCGGGCCGCTGACCACCAAGCGCATGGAGACCATCGACGACGAGACGACGGACGCGGCGCAGAAGTTCATCACCAAGCAGGTGCAGGCGGACAAGCCGTTCTTTGTCTGGATGAACACCACGCGCATGCACGCCTATACCCATGTGCGGGAGTCGATGCAGGGCCAGAGCGGCATGCCGGGCAACGAGTATGCCGATGGCATGATGGAACACGACGGCGATGTGGGCAAGCTGCTCAAGACGCTGGACGACCTGAAGGTGGCGGATAACACCATCGTTATCTACACCACCGACAATGGTCCTAACCAGTGGTCCTGGCCAGACGCTGCCACCACGCCGTTCCGCAGCGAAAAGGACACCAACTGGGAAGGCGCGTTCCGCGTGCCGGCCATGGTCCGGTGGCCGGGCAAGATCAAGCCGGGCACGGTCAGCAACGAGATGTTCTCGGGTCTGGACTGGTTCCCGACGCTGCTGGCTGCGGTGGGCGATGGCGATGTCAAGGACCGGCTGCTCAAGGGCGCCTCGCTGGGCAGCAAGAACGCCAAGGTCCATCTGGATGGCTTCAACCAATTGCCCTACCTGACGGGGCAGACCAACACGGGTGCGCGCAACGAGTTCTATTACTTCAACGACGACGGCGTACTAGTGGCGATGCGTTACCAGAACTGGAAAGTCGTGTTCTGCGAGCAGACTACGCCAGGCGGCTTCCAGGTCTGGCAAGACCCGTTCAAATGCCTGCGCGTGCCCAAGGTCTTCAACCTGCGCATGGACCCGTACGAGCGCGCGGATATCGTCTCTGATCAGTACAACGACTGGCTCGCCAAGAATGTCTATCTGACGGAGATCGCGACAATGAGAGCTGCGGCGTTCCTGGAGACTTTCGTCACCTATCCGCCGAGCCAGCGTCCGGCCAGCTTCAGCATCGATCAGATACGGGAAGATGTCGACCGGAGGATCGCGGAGGGGGCCAAGAAGAAATGATGGCTTGCGTGTTCGTCATCGGGCCGTCCTGTCGTGACGGCAGTTGAAACAGGCGAAGGCCCGCGCTTGCGCGGGCCTTCGCACGAATGATCCAGTTCATGATCGAATCCCATGCGGCGGCGGGCAGCCTCCACGGAAAGCGTGGTCGGCGGGGGCAATCGGCAGGCGCCGATATACGGACATCCACGGCGGTGCGGCGGGACGGTACGGCCGATCCGATGCGACGCTGGGCAATCGTCCTCCTGTTTGCGTCCGGCACGGCCGGACTGACTTACCAGATCGTGTGGATTCGCCAGTTGTCACTGGTAGTCGGTGTTGACGTCCACGCGGTGACCACGGCGGTGAGCGCGTTCTTTGCCGGTCTCGCGCTGGGCGGATGGCTGATTGGCCGAATCGCCGATCGCCACGCCGATCCGATGCGGCTCTATGCCTGGCTGGAGGTAGCGGTGCTGGTGCTGGGCATCGGTGCCACGGTGGCGTTGGCGCATGCCGCCATGCCGTTCGCGTGGCTGGAGCAGCGCACGGGCTGGTTCGCCTGGGTGATCCCGTTCGTCCTGGTGATCCTGCCCGCCGCCGCCATGGGCGGGACACTGCCGGCCCTGATGCGCGTGGTGATGCGGGATGGCTCGGGCGTCAGCACGCATGGCGGCCGGCTGTATGCCGCCAACACGGCGGGCGCGATTGCCGGCACGCTGCTGGCCGGGTTTGTGCTGGTGCCGTTGCTGGGCATTCTGGGTAGTGCGGTGGCGGCGGGTTTTCTCAATGGGGTAGCTGCGCTGGTGGCATGGCGACTGGCCGGGCGCGCTCATGCAGGGACGGCCCCCGTCCAGGCAGATCCGTCGGTGGCGGGCGTCACGAGGGGCGACGTTGCCAGCGGGAAGTTGGCGCTGCTCCTGTATGCCGCCGCTGGCGGGATTGCGCTGGGCTACGAGGTGGTCTGGTCGCAGGCCATCGTGCAATTTCTCAGTACGCGGACCTTCGCCTTTACCGTGGTGCTGGCAACGTATCTGGCCGGGCTGGCGATTGGCAGCGCGCTGGCCGCACGTCATGCCGGGCGCGTGCGCGATCCGTGGGGCGTGTTCGGCCTGCTGGTGGCAGGTGCGGGGCTGGTGGCGCTGCTGGAGTTCGTGTTGCTGGGCGAGTGGCTGCTGCGGGCACAGGGCAGTCTCTCGGCCTGGGTGCAGGGCCTGACGGCCAGCCCGTTGATGGCGGCCTGCGCCAGCTTTGCGCTGGCGGCGATGTGCGTGGTCTTTATCCCCACGTTGCTGCTGGGCGCGGCATTCCCGTTCGTGCTGCGGGTCAGTGTCGACGCCCGTCGCGTCGGCTCAGGCGTGGGCGCCGTCGTGGCACTCAATACGTTGGGTGGTATCGCTGGCACGGTGCTGGCCGGCTTCGTGCTGGTGCCGCAACTCGGGTTGGTCAGGACGATGTCGGTGCTGGCGGTGGCGGCATCGGTCATCGGCATCACGGCGGTTGCGCTGGGCCGTGACGTGCGACCCATGGCACGCTGGGCAGTGCCGATGCTTGGCGTACTGGCGGTGATCGCCGCCGCGATGGCCCCGGTGGACCGGCTCGCCTCGTTGCTGGCGCGTGCTCGCGGCGGCGAACTGGTGTTCTACGAGGAAGGGCGCGGCGCCACCGTGGCGGTGGTGGAGCAGACGTCTTCGCAGAATCGCTTCAAGCGCCTCTATATCCAGGGTGTATCGAATTCCGGCGATGCGATGACGTCGCTGCGCTATATGCGATTGCAGGCGCTGTTGCCGCTGATCGTTCACAACGGCACGCCCAAATCCACGCTGGTGATCGGCCTGGGCACCGGCATCACGGCGGGTGCCACGCTGGCGTGGCCGGGGCTGGATCACCGCGTGGTGGCCGAGCTGCTGCCGCCTGTGGCGCGCGCGGCTTCACAGTTCGCGGGTAATTTTGGCGTGGCGGACGATCCACGCATGGACATCCGCTTGCGCGATGGCCGGCGCGAACTGCTGCGCAGCGCCCAGCAATATGACCTGATCACGCTGGAGCCGCCGCCCCCGTCGGCGGCAGGCGTGGTGAATCTCTACTCGACCGATTTCTATCGACTTGCGGCCGCGCGGCTGCAACCGGGCGGGCTGGTAGCGCAGTGGCTGCCGTTGCCGACGCAGAACAACGAAGACACGCGCATGCTGGTGCGCAGTTTTCTGGACGTGTTTCCGCACGCCATGCTCTGGACCACCGAGCTGCACGAAATGATGCTGGTGGGTTCGATGTCGCCGATCACGCTGGATGTGGCACAGATTCGCGCGCGCTTTGCGCAGCCGCAGGTGGCGGCGGCGTTGCAGGCCGTGGGCATACGCTCGCCCGAGGCGCTACTGGCAACCTGGGTGACGGATCGTGCCGGACTGGACTGGTACGCGGCCGATGCCCCCGCCGTGACCGACGACCGTCCCCGCATCGAGTACGCGGGCTGGGTGCGGCGGGATGCGTTCCCCGAAACGTTATCGGCACTGCTGGCGTTGCAGAGCGAGCCGCCGCTGGCCGGTGCCGATGACAACCTCTGGCGCACGCTGCGGCACGAGCGCGACGTGCTGCACACCTTCTACCGCGCTGGGCTCGATGCCTATCGTGGCGACCGCCAAGCGTGGGCCAGCCATATCACGCAGGCCGTGCGGGCCGATCCCGACAATCCTTACTACGCGTGGTTCGTGGGCGGCAGATCCGCACGGGCAGAGCCGGGGAGGAAACCATGAGTACGCGCGACGATGTACTGGCGCTGCAGCAGCGCATGGGCGAATCCATCGTGGGCCAGCAGCGCATGATCGAACGCCTGCTGCTGGGCTTGCTGGCTGACGGACACCTGCTGGTGGAAGGGCTGCCCGGTCTGGCCAAGACTCGCGCGATCAAGATGATGGCGCGCAACCTCGATGCCAGCCTGTCGCGCATCCAGTTCACGCCGGACCTGCTGCCTGCGGACATCACGGGTTCCGAGGTGTATGTCTCCGAGGGCGGCAAGAGCGAGTTCCGTTTCCAGCGCGGTCCGATCTTTGCGAATCTGGTGCTGGCCGACGAAGTCAATCGTTCACCGGCCAAGGTGCAGGCCGCATTGCTCGAAGCCATGGAAGAGCGTCAGGTCACGGTGGGCGGCACCACGCACAAGCTGGAGCCGCTGTTTCTGGTGATGGCGACGCAGAACCCGATCGAGCAGGAGGGCACCTATCCACTCCCCGAGGCCCAGATGGACCGGTTCCTGATGCATATCGGCGTGGGCTATCCGGAGGCGGATGCCGAGGCCGATATCGTCCGGCTGGCGCGGCAGGAGGAAGCCGGGGCCGGGGCGAGTGGTCAGGCGCAAGCGATACGGCTGGCGCCGGCCACGATCTTCTCGGCGCGGGCGGAGATCCACGAGGTACATGTCAGCGACGCCGTGGCGCGTTACGAGGTGGCACTGGTGCAGGCCACGCGTACCCCCGCGCCGGTGGATGACGACCTCGACAAGTGGATCCAGATCGGCGTGAGTCCACGCGGATCGATCGGGCTGGACAAGGTGTCGCGTGCCTACGCGTGGTTGCACGGACGGGATTTCGTGACGCCCGAGGACGTACAGGCGGTGGTGCACGACGTCTTTCGGCATCGGCTCATCCTGTCATACGAGGCGCACGCCGCTGGCATTGGTGCCGATGCCGTGCTCGACCGCCTGGTGCAGCGGGTGGCGGTGGCGTGAAGGCAGGGAGATGCCGATGCGCTTGCCTTTCCGTGCCATCGCCCGCGCCGCGCCCGCCGCCAGGCATGGCGAGGTCTCGCAGGTATCCCAGCCCGCAGCCGGTGTCAGCGTGGACGTGGCTGCGCTTGCGGCGCTGGAAGCTGCGGCGCGAGACTTCCATTTTCAGTCGCGCCAGCCCGGCCACAGCGTGCTGGCCGGGCGTCACGCGTCCAAGGTGCGGGGACGTGGCCTGAGCTTCGAGGAATTGCGCCTCTACCTGCCCGGTGACGATATCCGCAGCATGGACTGGCGCGTGACCGCGCGCACCGGCCAGCCGCATGTGCGTGTCTACACCGAGGAGAAGGATCGCCCGGTGCTGTTGGTGGTGGACCAGCGCATCAACATGTTCTTTGGCAGCCGGCGGGCGATGAAATCTGTCAGCGCAGCCGAAGCAGCGGCGCTTGCCGCGTGGCGCGTGCTGGCCGAGGGCGACCGCGTGGGCGGCATCGTGTTCGGCGACGAGGGGGCCGAGGTATTCGTGCCGCGCCGCAGCCGCGATGCCGTTCAGCAATTGCTGGGCGGCATCGCGCGCTTTAACCAGTTGTTGCGCGCCGATGCCCGGGCAGGGCGCTCGGCAGCGCAACTCAATGCGGCGCTGGAACGCGCCGTCAGCATGGCGCGCCACGACTGGCTGATCATCGTCATCAGCGATTTCGACGGCCACGATGCCCGCACGCGTGACCTGATGCTGCAAATGGCCGCGCACAACGACTTGCTGACCATCCTGATTCACGATCCGTTCCTGAGCGAGTTGCCGGCCTCGGGCCAACTGGTGGTCAGCGACGGAGAATTGCAGGTGGAACTGGGCTTCGGCCATGCCGCTACGCGACGCAGCATTGCGGGATTCGTCGATGAACATGCCAGGGCGCTGCTCGACTGGCACCACGCCATCGGCGTGCCGCTGTTGCCGCTCTCGGCTGCCGAGGAGACCGCGCTGCAACTGCGGCGTCTGCTGGGCCGCCCGCTGCAGCAGGCGCCAGCACGGCAACGCATGGGAGTGGCGCGATGAGTCTCACGCACAGCACGGCGGATGGCGCGGAAGTGCCGACCCTTGCGACGTTGGCCGATGTGGTCACGCCGCCGCCGCCATCGTGGATGCCGCAGACCATCGGTTGGCCGATTGTGGGTGTCTTGCTGCTGTTGCTGCTGGCGTGGATGGCTTGGCGTGCGTGGCGACGCTATCGCGCCAATCGATATCGCCGCGAGGCACTGGCCGAGCTGGGCACGCTCGATCCCGCCATGCAGGCCGCTACGTTGCGGCACATGGCGGCATTGCTCAAGCGCACGGCATTGGCCGCGTGGCCCCGCACGGAGGTGGCCAGTTTGACCGGAACGAGTTGGGTGGCATTCCTGCAGGCGCACGCCGGATCGGCGAAGGACGCGGTGCCAGTGCTTTCGGCGTTGGTCCACGACGCGGAGTATCGCGATGACACCGTGCTCGCGCAGTGGCCCGTCGCACAGGTGCAGGCCGTGGCTGGCGCGTGCCGACGCTGGATTGCGGAACACCATGTACCAGTTTGACTATCCGTGGGCATTTGTCCTGCTGCCGCTGCCATGGCTGCTGTGGTGGTGGCTGCCGCCGTATCGCGAGGAAAGCCCGTCGGTGCGCCTGCCGTTCTTTGGCGAGGTGGCGCGTGCCGCCGGCCTGACCCCCGCCAGTGGCGCGGTGGTGCCGCGTCGCAACCGGCTGCAATGGGTGCTGGCGCCGATGGCGTGGGTGCTGGTCATTACCGCATTGGCCCGGCCGCAGTTTCTGGAGGCGCCCATCGAGAAGGTGCAGCCGGCGCGCGATTTGCTGATCGCGCTGGATCTCTCGCAATCCATGGATACGAAGGATTTTCGTGATCCGTCCGGAGCGCTGATTCCGCGCGTGGCGGCGGTGCGGCAAGTGGTGAGCGGATTCGTGAGCAGGCGGCCCGGTGACCGCATCGGCCTGATCGTGTTTGGTGACGCGCCATATCCCTTGGCGCCGTTCACGATGGACCACCGGCTGGTGCAGACGCTGATCGGTGATCTGCTGCCGGGCATGGCGGGACCAAGCACCGCACTGGGCGACGCCATCGGGCTGGGCATCAAGATGTTCGAGCACAGCGACGCCCCTGAAAAAGTGCTGATCGTGCTGACCGATGGCAACGACACCGCCAGCCGCATGCCGCCGGAGCGCGCCGGGGATATCGCGAAAGCACGCAAGGTGGTGGTGCATACCATCGGCATTGGCGACCCCAATGCGACTGGCGAGGAAAAGGTCGATCTCGGCGTGTTGCAGCGCGTGGCCGCGCAGACGGGCGGGCGGTATTTCTTCGGTGCCGATCAGGCGGCGCTGGAGACCATCTATGCAACGCTCGATCAAATCACGCCACATCGGCAGAAAACGCTGTCATGGCGCCCGCGACGCGAACTGTTCATGTGGCCGCTGGGCGGCGCGCTGGCGCTGGTGCTGTTGTATCAGGCGTTGATGTTCGGATACTCGATGTGGGCATCGCGCCCGCGCCGCGCGCTGGAATGATGCCAGCAATGCTCGATACGCTCTCGCACTTTCATTTCCTGCGTCCCTGGTGGCTGCTGGTGTGCGTACCCGCCGTGCTGCTGGTGTGGACGGTGCAACGTCGTGGCGATGTGCGCAGGCGCTGGCGCAAGACCATCGCGCCGCACCTGCTCGATGCCCTGATGATCTGCGAGCGTCACCGGGTGTCATGGCGGCCCGTGCATCTCGTTGCGCTACTGCTCGTGCTTGGCGCGGTGGCGTTGGCGGGCCCGAGCTGGAAGCAGGAAAGGCCGCCGTTCCTCGACGACCGCGCGCCGCTCGCGATTGCCGTGGACCTGTCGCGCAGCATGGATGCCGAGGACGTGACGCCTACGCGGCTGGAGCGCACCAAACTCAAGATCAAGGCGCTGCTCAAGCGCCGTGACGGTGGCCGTACGTCGCTCTATGCATACGCGGGTTCGACGCATCTGGTGCTTCCGCTGACGGACGATGCCCAACTGCTGCAGACCTTTGTGGATGCCTTGCAGACCCGCATCATGCCAGTGCCGGGACGAGACATGGCTCAGGCGCTGCGCAACATCGACGCCGATCTGGCGCGCGAACCCGTGCCTGGGACCATCCTCTTCATCACCGATCAGGTGGACCCTGCCGCTGCGTCAGCCTTCCGTGCGCAGGCCGGCAGCGGTCGCAGCCAGCCGGTGTTGCTGGCCATCGGCACGGAGCAGGGCGGCCCGCTGCGCAATGTCGGGGGAGGCGAGGGGAGTGTTGTCGAACAGGATGGCGCGCCGATGTTCGCACGGCTGGACGTGGCGGCGTTCAAGCGCTTCGGCGATGACAGCGGGATACCCGTGGCCACGTTTACACCGGGCAGCGACGATGACGTGGCCTGGGTACAGCGCCATGTGGTGGCGCATCTGGAGCGTGTGCAGGCTGGCGACCGTACGCGCTGGGCCGATGAGGGCTGGTGGCTGATGCTGCCGATCACGCTGCTGGCGATGCTCTGGTTCCGCAAAGGCTGGACTGTCCGCTGGATCACCGGGTTGCTTCTCGCCATTGTGCTGGCTGCGCCGCAGCAGGGCCTCCACGCGCAAGAGGCTGCCGAAGCCAGGCGCCAGTGGCATTTCGCAGACCTGTGGCTCACGCACGATCAGCAAGGCCGATTGGCCTTCGAGCGAGGCGATTTCGCGCACGCTGCGAAGCTGTTCGACGATGCGATGTGGCGTGGCATCGCCCAGTACCGCGCCGGCCAATACGCTGAGGCGGTGCAGAGCTTTGCACGGGGCGATTCTCCGCAAGCCCTATACAACCAGGGCAATGCGCTCGCACGGCTGGGTCAGTACGCACAGGCGGCGGCGCGTTATCGACAGGCGCTCAAACGCCAGCCCCAGTGGCCGGCTGCCACAGCCAATCTGGCGCTGATGGAGACGCTGCTGAATCAGCAGAAACCAAAGGACAAGCCCGATCCCGACGATCAGGAGGAACCCCCAGACATCCCGCCGGATGCGGTCAAGCTCGATGCCGAGAAGCCTCCGCCGCAGCAGGGTGGAAAGTCCATGCGCATTGGCCCGGCGCAGGACGCCGAAATGTGGATGCGCGCCATCCAGGTCACGCCGACTGATCTGCTGCAACGCAAGTTCGCCTTGCAACGCGGGCAGCCCGCCCCTGAGCAGAAACCGTGATGCAACGACATCTCGCCGCGCTGCTCCTGACCGTGTTTGCATGCCTGCTGCCCATCGTGGCGCTTGCCGCTGCCGAACCCATCATCCGCGTCGAGGTCGGCGCGCAGCAACCCGTGCGCGTGGGCCAGCAGGTCAGCATCGATGTCACCATCCTCGCGCCCAACTTCTTCATGTCGGCGCCGGCCTTCCCGGTGTTGCAGGTGCCAGGCGCGGTGGTCACGATGCCCGACGAGCGCGCGCTGAACAGCACGGAAACCATCAACGGCGTGGCCTATGCGGGCATCCGCAAGTCCTACGCATTCACGGCCGAACAGGATGGCGATTTCGAGCTGCCAGCCACGACGGTGCGGTTCACCTATGCGGACGACAACGGCGCACCGCGCGAAGGCAGCGTCAGCTTTCCGCCAACCCGCATACGCGCGGGCGCTGGCGGCACTGTGAACGCAGGCGGGCCCAAGCAGCCGCTGGTCCCGGTATCACGGCTGGTGGTGACGCAGGCACTGGACCACGCGCTCGACAAGGGCTCGGTGGCCCTGCGCAAGGGCGATGCGCTGGTGCGTACCGTCACGACCTTCGCGCCACAGACGCAGGCGATGCTGATCCAGCCGCCGCATGCGCCGGCGCCATCGGGTGTGCGCGTTTTTCAGGCCGATCCGCGCCTATCGGACAACGCCAGAACCACGGCGGGTCCGGGCGGTACGCGCGTGGACACCATCACCTATGTCTTCGAACGCACCGGCAGCTATGTGCTGCCACCCGTGACGGTCGATTGGCTGGACCCGGCCACGGGCCGCCCCGCGACTTCGCAAGCGGCGGCCATCAAGGTGGAGGTATCGTCGGGGCACGCGGACGGAGCGCTGGCGCCGGATGGCTCCGCTTTCGGGTGGCTGGGCGAAGGCGGCTCGTTCTGGCGAATCGTGATCGGATGCGTGTGTGTGCTGTTGGCCGCGATGGTGGCCATGCTGGCGTATCGGCATGGTCGTCCGATGCTGGCGCGATGGCGCCAGTGGCAGGCCGAACGTTCGCGCCGTCGCGCAGAAAGTGCCGAGTTTCGGCTGGCTTCGGTGCTAAGGGCCTGTGCGGCAAGCGATGCAGCAGCGGCCTATCTGGCACTCGGTGATTGGACCCGTGCGGCACATGGCATGCCGCTCGACGTCTGGGCAGCCTCGACGGGCGATGCCTCGCTCATGGAGACGGTGACAGCACTTCAGCGACACCTGTACGGCGCGAGGTCCGAATCAGATGTGTGGAATGGCAAGCCACTGGCGGAGGCGTTGCAGCGCCATGCCGCAACGCCGCAGACGCGTCGGCATCCGCCAGCCGCGTCCGCGTTGCCTCCCCTCAATCCTGCCAAGGCAGTCAATCCGCCGTGATGTTGCCGGTCTGGATCACCTTCTTCCAGCGCGCGAACTCCGACGCCTGGAACGCCGTGAACTGCTCCGGCGTGTTGGCCACCACTTCAAAGCCCAGTTCGAGCAGCTTGGGCTTGACCGCCGGATCGTTCAACGCAGCCACTGTGGCGCTGTGCAGCTTGGCCTTGATATCGGCGGGCAGGCCCTTGGGAGCGGCGATGGCTTGCCACGAGTAAACGGTCACGCCCTTGTAGCCGAGTTCTTCCATGGTGGGCACATCCGGCAGGATCGGGGAGCGCTTGCTGCTGGTGATGGCCAGCGCGCGCAACTTGCCGCCTTTCAGATGCGGCACGGCCGTGTTGATGTTCATGAAGGTGGCATCCACTTGGCCGCCGAGCAGGTCGTTCAGCGCCGGTGCGCCGCCCTTGTACGGCACATGGGTGCCGGTGGTATTGGTCTGCTGCCAGAACAGTTCGGCGGTCAGATGATCGCTGGTGCCATTGCCAGCCGAGGCGAAGGTCATCTTGCCCGGATTGGCCTTCTCGAAATTGATCACGTCCTGCAGGGACTTGTGTGGCGATGCCACGGGCACGGCCAGGACGTTGGGCGCTTGCACAGCCACGCTGATGTAATCGAAATCCTTGGTCGGATCGTAGCCAGCGGTCTTGGTCAGGTGCGGACCGATCACGAACGGGCCCAGCGACGAGACGAACAGCGTGTAACCGTCGGCCGGCGCGCGTTTGGCGGCGGCGGCACCGATCATGCCGGCTGCGCCGGGGCGGTTGTCCACCACGAAGCTGCCGCCGAACGTCTGCTGGAACTTCGCGCTCAGGATGCGCGCGACGTTGTCGGTGGAACCCCCCGGCGGGAATGGGACGATCATCGTGACCGGCTTCTCGGGCCATGCGGCGTGGGCGCCGGCCATTGTGGCGCCCAGCAACAGCGATACCAGAAGTTTCTTCATGGGTTGTCTCCTCTTGTGGTGTTGGCTTATGCGTTGAACTCGGCCTGCTCGCGCGTCCAGGCGCGGGCCTGTTCGCTGACAGTCAGCCCCAGGCCGGGGCGGGTGGGCACCTTGATCCGGCCATTGCCGATCTCGAGGCGCTCGTTGAACAGCGGTTCCAGCCAGTCGAAGTGCTCGACCCAAGGCTCGCGCGGATAGGCTGCGGCCAGATGGACGTGCAGTTCCATGGCGAAGTGGGGGGCGATCATCAGGCCCGCGTGGTCGGCCAGTGCGCAGACCTTCAGGAACGGCGTGATGCCGCCCACGCGCGGCGCGTCGGGCATGAGGTAGTCAGCGGCGCGATGGCGGATCAGGTCCCAGTGCTCGGCGGCGCTCGTCAGCATCTCGCCCGTGGCGATCGGCGTGTCGAACTGTTGGGCCAGCGCGGCGTGGCCTTCGTGGTCGTAGGCGTCGAGCGGTTCCTCGATCCAGACGAGGTTGAATTCCTCGAAGATGCGGCACATGCGCTGCGCGGTGGGGCGGTCCCATTGCTGGTTGGCATCGACCATCAGCGGCACGGCGTCGCCCAGCTTCTCGCGCACGGCGGACACGCGCTGGATATCGATCTTGCCATCGGGCTGGCCGACCTTGAGCTTGATACCGCCGATGCCACGCTCCACGGACGCCGCGGCGTTGACCAGCAGTTGATCCAGCGGGGTATGCAGGAAGCCGCCCGAGGTGTTGTAGCAGCGCACGGAATCGCGGTGCGAACCCAGCAGCTTGGCCAGCGACAGGCCCGCGCGCTTGGCCTTGAGATCCCACAACGCCACGTCGAACGCGCCGATGGCCTGCGTGGAGAGTCCGCTGCGACCTACCGAGGCGCCAGCCCAGCACAGCTTGTCCCAGAGCTTGGCAATATCGCTCGGGTCTTCGCCAATCAGCGTCGGAGCAATCTCGCGCGCATGCGCGAACTGGCCCGGGCCACCGGCACGCTTGGAATAACTGAAGCCCAGCCCCTCATGGCCGTTTGCCGTGCGGATTTCGGCAAACAGGATCGCGACCTCGGTCATCGGTTTCTGGCGGCCCGTCAGCACCTTGGCATCGCTGATCGGCGTGGCCAGCGGCAGGTAGCAGGACGACAGGCGAATGGATGTGATGGCGTCGGCGGCGGGCAATGCGGTCATGGGATATCTGCTTCCTGTAATCAATCAGCGCGATGTCTGAGACTTCCGACATCGTATGACATCGTTGTCAAAAAAGGGCCGGAGTCCGGCCGGTCCGTGTTGCCCAGGCATTGCTATACTCCGGCCCGCCTGATGCATCACACCCTGTTGCGGCGCACAATATGCGCGAAATCCCCGTTTCATCCTGAAGGCGATGCCGGAGAAGACAGCAGGTCCGAAGAATGCTAACGTTGTCATTTTCATCGGTCAATCGCTATCGCGGCACTTGGCCTCATCGTTTACCCGTGACGCCCGGATTGGAAGTGGCGCGCAAACCGGGTCGGAAGACCCGCTGAACACGCATGTCTGAAACATCCAGCGGCAAGTCCGTCACGCTGCACGACGTGGCACGCGAGGCCGGGGTCTCGCTGATCACCGCGTCACGCGCGCTCAGCAATCCCGGATTGGTGTCGGCCAAGACCATCGCCCGCGTGCAGGAAGCAGTGGCGGCAACCGGCTACATCCCCAATCTGCTCGCAGGCGGACTCAAGTCGCGCCGCAGCCTGACGGTAGCCGCGCTCGTGCCCAATATCGCCGTGGCGCAGTTCATTCCCACGGTGAAGGCGCTGACCGATGCGCTGGACACGGCGGGCTACCAGTTGATCCTTGGTCAGACCGGCTACGACCATGCGCGCGAGGAGGCGTTGCTGGGCACGATGATCAGCCGTCGTCCCGATGGCATCGTGGTGACGGGCCTGGTGCATTCGCAGACATCGCGCGACCTGCTGCGGCGTTCCGGTATTCCCGTGGTCGAGACCTGGGACCTGAGCGATCGGCCCGTGGATATGGCCGTGGGCTTTTCGCATCTCAAGGTGGGCAGTGCGGTGGCTGGCTACTTTCTGGGGAAGGGGTGGCGGCGCTTCGGCATTGCCACTGGCGACGATCATCGCGCGGCCGTGCGCCGCGAAGGCTTTGTCTCGACGCTCGGCCATGATGTGCCCACCGTGCGAGTGCCATCGCCCAGCAGTCTCGGACTGGGGCGCCAGGCGCTGCGCGAACTGCTGGCACAGGACCCAAGGATCGAAGCGGTCTTCTGCAGCTCCGACCAACTCGCGCAAGGCGTGATGGAAGAAGCCCGCGCACGCGGCATGCGTGTGCCGCAAGACCTTGCAATCTGTGGTTTCGGCGATGCCGATTTTGCGGCGGACATGGCGCCAGCGCTCACCACCGTGCAGATCGACGGCGCGGCCATCGGCCAGCTTGCGGCGAATCTGGTGCTGACGCGCTGCCGTGGAGAGACGGTGGCCACACCCGTGGTGGATGTGGGATTCAGGATTGTGGAGCGGGAATCGACCTGACGGCGGCGATGCGTTTCACGAACCCGATGTGAGCGCGGGAAACACCGTGGCCTTTCGTGCGCCGCCTTTGGATGGCAGTTCGATCAACACGCCCCCGGCGCTCTCGGCGTCGTGCCCCGTGAGGGCGGTGATGACCACCTGATGCGTGACGAACAGGTAGGGTCCGCCGCGCGGATCGAGTCCATCGACGTAGCGCGACAGCTTTTGCATCTGCGCGTCACGCGTGGCACGGTCGGCATTGAAAAACGAGTTCAGAAGCGGCTCGGTGTGTACCGGGCCGAGGTCCATCAGCCGTGCGGTGTCCTGACAGCGGCACCACGCGCTGCTGGCGACTAGCGTGGGCCGGAATCCTGCCGATTTCAGGCGCTCGCCAGACAGCCTGGCCTGGCTGCGCCCCTGCGCGTCGAGATTGCGCTGCGTCGCGCAGTCGCCCAGCTTGAACTGATCAGGATCGCCGACACCCGGTGCGCGGGCGTGGCGCAGGACCAGCACGGTGTCTGGCTTTCCCAGTGCCGCCGGCAAAGCCGTGGTCTGCGCGCGGACCGGCGAGATAGTCAGCGACAGCCACGCAGCGGGCAGGGCGCAAACGAAGTGGCGGCGGGTCGGCATGGGGCGGCTCCATCGCGGGGGTGTCTTTCAAGATAGGCGATGGGGCTGGATGGCGACCAGGGTGGGAGGAAGTGGTCCGGCAAAACTGCCACAAACTGGCCCTGTGCGACATGCCAGTTTGCTTGCAGAATGTCTCCTGTCCCCGAGAACACACAGGCCACGACCCGCCATTCGTCATGTATATCCCCGCCCATTTTGAAATCCCCACGCTCGAGGCGATGCACGCGCTGATCGCCAGCCATCCGTTCGGCACGCTGGTCACCCACGGCAAGGGTGGTCTCGACGCGAACCACATCCCGTTCGAACTTGAACCCAGCCATGGCACCCACGGCCTGCTCAAGGCCCACGTGGCGCGCGCCAATCCGGTCTGGCAGGACGTGACGAACGGTGCCGAGGTCCTGGTGATCTTTCGCGCCGGCGACGCCTATATCTCGCCCAACTGGTATCCGAGCAAGCACGAGGCACATAAGCAGGTGCCCACCTGGAACTACCAGGTCGTCCATGCCCATGGCCGCATCACGATCCACGACGACGAACGCTACGTGCGCGGCGTGGTGGCGCGGTTGACCCGTACGCACGAAGCGACGCAGCCCAAACCGTGGCGCATGTCGGATGCCCCGAGCGATTTCATCGACACGATGGTCAAGTCCATCGTCGGCATCGAAGTCGAAATCACGCGGATGGAGGGCAAGGCAAAGCTCGGCCAGCACAAGGATGCGCGGGATATCAGGGGGCCGGGCGAGGCGCTGGTGGCGTTGGGGAAGACGGAGATTGGGGAAGCGATGCTGGAAAGGGCGGAGGGGAAGGAGCGGGAGTAAGGGTTGCGATGATCGCCTCTCCCGCAAGCGGGAGAGGCGATCATCGGCGTCAAGCAGTTGAGCCGTATGCCGGCGAGGTTCACGCGAGGTAGCGCGGCGCCGGGGTGTTTTGCGACAGCACCCCGGACATTGCCTGACGCGCTGCCTCATAAGCTTGCCAGTGCTCGATCGCGTGCAGCGACGGGATCGTGATGAGTTCACCACGTTCGAAGCCAACCAGCGCCGCATCTACCATATCGGCCGCAGGCATCACGATTGATTGGTCGAGGTGTTCCACCGGCAGGCCGCCGGTTTCCCAGAAGTCCGTCGCGGTTGCGCCCGGCAGCACCGCCTGCACGCGCACGCCCTTGCTGGCGAGTTCGTGATGCAGTGACTGGCTGAACGCCTGCACGTATGCCTTGCTGGCGCCGTACACACCGTTAAGCACTTCCGGCGCGATGCCGACAATCGACGCGATGTTGATGAACGCGCCCTTGCCGCGTGCGACGAAGCCCGGCGCGGCGGCGTAGGTCAGGCGCGTCAACGCCGTCACGTTCAGTTCGATCATGCGCGTCATCTGTTCCACGTCGCTGTCAAGCAACGGCGTATGTGTGCCGATGCCGGCATTGTTGACGAGCAGCGTGATGCTGGCGTCGGTACGCAGCTTGTCTTCGACGGTGGCAAGCGAGGCGCGGTCGTTGAGGTCGGCGGGCAGCACTTCCACGGCGCGGCCGGTCTCGTCGGAAATGCGGCGTGCGAGGGCGTCGAGCTTGTCGCGGCTGCGGGCCACCAGGATCAGGTCATAGCCGCGGCGGGCAAGTCGGTCGGCGTAGATGGCGCCGATGCCCGACGATGCGCCGGTAACAAGTGCGGTGCCCAGGTGTTGCGTGCTGGTTTGCTGCGTCATGATCGAGACTCCATGCTTGGGGTTTCAGGTGGTTCGGATGCGTGGCATCCATGTGAAGCATGGTAGAGCGGGAAGCGCGTGACCGAAATGACGTATATAGTCATGTTTTCGGTCATTGCCGATCTTTGGCGCTCTGGAGGCTCGTCATGCATCGCGTTGGATTTCTGTTACCGGATGGCTTCCAGGTCATGACGCTGGCCGCGCAAGCCGTCTTCGAGTACACCAATTTGTCGCTTGGCGAGCCGGTGTACCGGATCGAGAACTACTCGATGCAGGGCGGCATGTTGCGGTCATCGCTGGGCATGGCCGTGGAGACGCGGCCCGCCAGCATGCGCCTGGCCGTGGACACCTGGATCGTGGCCGGTGTGGGCGATCCCGTTGCCACCCAGAGTACCGAGCCGATGCGCGAGTTCGTGGGGAAGGTGGCGGGCAAGGCGCGTCGTGTGGCGTCGATCTGCACGGGCGCGTTCGTGCTGGCGGAATCCGGCCTTCTGGCTGGACGCCGTGCCACCACGCATTGGGCCTTTGCGCGCGATTTGCAGCGGCTGCACCCCGACGTTCGCGTGGAGGAGGACCGCATCCACATCGTCGATGGGCCGATCTGGACCTCGGCCGGGATGACCGCCGGTCTGGATCTGGCACTGGCGATGGTGGAGAAGGATCTCGGCGGCGAGATGGCGCGCTCGGTGGCGCACAAGCTGGTGATGTACCAGCGCCGGTCAGGCGGGCAGTCGCAGCATTCCGAACTGCTGGAGCTTGCGCCGAAGTCCGACCGTATCCAGAGTGCGCTCGAATTCGCGCGCAAGAATCTGCATCGGCCCCTGACTGTGGAAGATCTGGCCGAGTCCGTGCATCTGAGTCCGCGCCAGTTCAGCCGCGTGTTTACGGCCGAGACAGGACAGCCACCGGCCAAAGCCATCGAGAAACTGCGGCTGGAGGCGGCGCGGCTGATGATCGAGCAGAGTCGCCATCCACTGGACGTGGTGGCAAAGGAAACCGGTTTCCGGGATCGCCGTCACCTGCGCGAGGCGTTCGTGCGCGGATTTGGGTTGCCGCCGCAGGCAGTGCGGCGGGAAGCGCGCGGCTGAGCACCGCGCGCTTTTATCGCTACCGCTTCATTAGCCGTCGATGCGCACCTGCACGCCATTGGCCGTGTAGATCGGCGTGACCTTGTAGCCATCTACGGCCACGGCGGTGAACTGGCCCTTGATGCTGCTGCCCGTCATGATGGCGACGGTATCGCCGGCCTTCGGCGCATACCCGTTGACGAACGCCACGCGCAGCGTGCCGCCAGCAATCGTCGTCAGGCCAGCCACGGTCATGCGGCCCTGGCCGTTGGGGCCCACGCGCAGGTCGAGCGTGGTGTTTGCCAGTTGGGTGTACTTGCCGGCGATGGCCACGCTGGCCGGGGCGTTGATGATGACGGAGCCGGCGCCGAGGTAGACATCGCCCGTGCCGAAGGCATTCACCGAAGCCGCTTCGAGCGCGCCGCCTGCCACCTGCGTGCCGCCGGAATACGTGTTGGTGCCGCCGAGCTTCAGGTTGCCGGTGCCCTTGAGCGTGAACTTGCCCGAGCCGCCGATGTTGTTGCGCCAGAGGTCGGCCGCGTGGAAGCCGCCGAGCGTGGCATCCATCGTCACCACGACATTGCCGTTGAAGGCGCCGTAACCATCGCCAGCAGCGAACAGGTTCAGGCGGCCCCAGCCTTCGGCATCGTCCATGACCGGATAACCCGAAGCAATCTCAGTGGTCTTCAGCACCACGCGGCGTTGATCGGCGCTCAGGTACGGGAAACGGGTTTCCAGCATGACTTCCGCCCCCTTGGGTACGACCGGCTCCAGCGTGGCCGAGCCGATCTGCGGGAAGCCGAACGTCATGCGGCGATTGAAGTTGGCCTTGTTGGTGGCGTAGTCGGTGAAGCGGTCATTGGCCGCCGTGCCCGACTGCGCGAACGTGCGGAAGGTGGCCGGCGTGGTGCCCGTGGCGGCCATCAGCGCCGTGTGGGCCTGCGTATAAGCGCTGGCCTTCAGCGCGGCGTTGGCCGGGATGTACAGGTTGGCGGCAGCCGAAGCAATGCCGAGCATACGGCCGCCGATAACGTCGAGCGGCGAGTGCATGCCCGCGAGGATGCGGTTCTCGCCCAGTTCCATGCCGCGCGTCAGCATTTCCTGGAAGCGCTCCGGCACCAGGTAGGCCATGACTACGGCATTGCGCAGCGCTTCGGCGGTATGGCCGCTGACAAAGCCGCCGTCGTTGTTGGGAGTCGGGCTGATAGCCGGCACCAGGGTCGGCGCCACCACCACGCTGCTGCTCCAGCGGTACGGACGTGCGTACTTGTAGAAGCGCTTGTTCGGCTCGGTCGAGGCATTGTCGCCAACCTTGTTGACCATCGTGATCACATCGCCGAACGTGGCATTGGCAGAGCCGGCCACACCGACGTTGTTGCCGCCATCGTCGTACTTGATGGTTGTGGCGTCAGCCGGGATGCTCGTGATCGTGGTGGTCTGCTGGGCGGCGGCGCGCCATGCAGCAGTGAGCGGACCCATGCCATCGGTCACGCTGTAGTTCTTGCCGCGGCGGTCGTCGTAGTAGGCAGCCTCGGCCTGCGCAGCCGTGCGTGCCGTGGTGGCGTCGATCACGTACTGGACGTTCGCGTTGTGGATGGCAGCGTTGACCACCGTGCCGCCCGGGGTGCCATCGCCTGGCAAGCCCGTCCATGACGAAGCCACCACCGCCGGGAACGCGCCGTCAGCCGGCGCCGTCTGCGCGGCATCGACGATACGCGTCAGCGGCTCCCACACGTTCAGGAATCCTTCCATCAGCCGCACACCGGAATTCGTCTCCAGCGTGGCGTACTTCGCTACACCGCGCTGGTTCGACGCGATGTCGTCCACAAACGGGGTCACCGAAGCTTTGACGGGCGCGCTATCCACGAAAGCCGGATCTGCCGGCGCGGCAGGCACGGCCAGCGGCGTGGTCGTCGTGCCACTGCTCTGCGTAGTGTTGTTGTCATCGCCGCCACAGGCGCCGAGCAGCAGGGCAAAACAGGCGACCGCGATGGCCGAGGGCATTCCGGGGGTGGAGAAAGACATGCTGGGTCCTTAAAAGACGGCAATGGCCGTCGAAAAGGACGCAGTTTGATCAAACAATGTTGCGGAAATATGTACTTTGATGCACTTGGTTGGATGTTTAGCTCGACATTTGTTTCATCGAACTGTCATCCAGCCATTGCCCATTTCACCCCCAGCGCCGTACCCGTCCCGTATCGATGTGCACAAAATTATCCGACTTGTAGAAGCCCACGCCGCCAGCCTGAAGCGATTCGGCGGCGTCGCGCAGGTCTGCGAGCGCTACACCGGGCAAACGGATGTCGATGGCCATGCCATCCATGTGCAGGCTTCGTTTTGCGACGCCACCCGCGCGTGTACGACGCAGGCGGTCGTTCGTGGCGGGGCAGCGGTAGCCGGAGATGACCTGGAACGGGGTGTCGGTCTTCAGTTCCCGACGCAGCGCGAACAGTACGCCGAACAGCGTGGGATCGATCTGGCCGACGGTGCCGGAGTAGTGATCGCGCAGGAAATGATTCAGCGACTGCTGCGCTTGCGGCAGGACGTCATCGCCGCGTGCGAAGACGAGCGCGAGATGCTCGCCAGTGTGCGTGTGATCAAACGACAGCGACCGGGCGTCGGGCCCGATTGCTGCCAGCGCGTTGCGTGGCGCCAGGGTGGAGAGCCCTGCGCCGAGCGCGATGGCGCTGGCGCAATGCAAAAAACGGCGACGCGGGTTGAAGCTGGATTCGGACATGGAAACTTTTACAACGGGTGCGGCATTCAGGAGGGCCGTGCGGCAGGTCTGGCCCCAGCGCGTTGCCGCAGCGCCTGGTCCAGCAGTTTGTCCTGACCGTAGATGTCAGGGACGAAGTGTACCCGTCCGTCGGCGCGAGCGATGGCCGTGCCATACGCCAGCACCACGGGAATGGGATGCTGGAGTGCCACGGTCTTCGATTTGCCAGCCGTCATTGCCTCACGGATGCGCGGCTCCGTCCATTCGGGCATGCCCTGCATCGCGAACTTCGCCAGTTCGACGGGTGCCTCCACGCGGATGCAGCCATGGCTGAAATCGCGTCGGTCTCGCTTGAACAGTTGCGGCGACGGCGTGTGGTGCAGATAGATGGCCTGGTTGTTCGGAAAAACGAACTTGATGTCGCCCAGCGCATTGAGCGGCCCCGGTCGCTGGCGGATGCGCGACTGCCCATTGAGCACGGCGTCCAGACTCGCCGGACTCACGGTGGTGCTGGCCGTGCTGCCAGACACGAACTCGAAACCTTGCCGAGTCAGATAGCTCGGATCGCGTTGCAGCTTCGGAATGATTTCCTTCTTGGCGATTGACGACGGCACGTTCCAGTACGGGCTGAACTCGATGTAGCGCATGTCCTCGGCAAACAGCGGCGTGCGGGTGTCCAGCGCCTTGCCGACGATCACCTTCATCTCAAGCTTGATGTCGAGCTTGCCGCCGCTCTCAGGTTGATATTCATAAGCGCGCAGCATGAATTCAGGAACATTGACCACGATCATGCGCGGACCCTCGGCAAGCGGGGTCCATCGCGCGCGTTCCATCGTCAGTTCGATCTGTTGCACGCGTGCCGCGGGAGAAACGTTGAGTTGTGCCAGCGTGCCCGCGCCGATCACACCATCGGCTTCGAGCGCATGGCGCGTCTGGAAAGCCTTGACCGCATCGACGATCGCGCCTTCGTAGCGTGCAGGCACGGGCGTGTCCTTCGGCAAGTCTCCGAGCGCTTCCAGCCGTTGCGACAACTGCGGCAGCCCCTTGTAGGTATCGCCCGCCTTGAGCTTGCTGCCGGGCAGAGGCGGTAGCGCGGTTTCCCAGTCAGGCAGCTTGGCCAATGTGCGGTAGCGCGCCAGCGCATCGCGCAACGTGCCGTAGAGTGGGAACGATGGCGCCGCCTCGCGCAAACCTTCGACAAGCCGGTTCGCGGCGATCGCCTGCCGCAGATAGGCTTCGGCGTCGAACGGCGCAGGCGCGGTCTTTGCAAAATTTGCATGGACCTTGCGCGGATCGACCCGGCCCACGTGCAGATCGGACAGGTAGCGGGTCATCGCCGTGGTCAGCGATGCATCGAAGCGCTGCATGGCATCGGGCGACGGCGCGGGGCCGTTGATTGCCTGCGTCAGCGTGCGCTGCAGCGCCTCGGCGCCGTAGTCAGCCGGTTCGAGGCCGTCGGCACTGGCGCCGGCCAGCGTCTTGATGGCAGCCTGTGCGGCCTGCGATGGATGTCCATCGACGAGCCACAGCGGGGCCGGCGGCGTCTGCTGGGCCCAGGCACTCGCGGCGCCGCAGAGCACCAATGCCGCGCCGAGCTGGCGCAGGGACACGACGGAAGACGCCCTTGAGCGGGGAGTCTTGCGGGTAGCGTTAGCGGGAATGGATTGCGTGGCGTGCGTGGCAACAGTCATTGGCATGGCGTCGAAAGAGTGTCTCCGTCGCATATCCTAGCCGATGACGCGGTTGCGTCCGTTATGTTGCACTTGCTGAAAATAAAGATTCTGCGATTGCGCGATGACTTGATTCATGTCAATCGCTGCGCGCTGTGCGCGCCTATGCTGTCTTCAACACGACAACATCACAGTGAGGATTGCTCCATGTACAAGCGCATTCTGATCGCCATAGACGGTGGTCCATCGTCCGAGCAGGCCATCTTCCAGGCTGTGGGCCTGGCCAAGGAACTGGGCGCGGAGGTCAAGATCCTGTTCGTGGTGGATGACAGCGAATTTTTCTTCGAGCCGGCCTACGTCAACCCGCAAGAGGTTCTGCGCGGCATGCTTGAGGTAGGTCAACAGGCCCTGGCCCGCGCCGCGCGCCGCTTCGAAAACGCCGGGGTGCGTGCCTTGACGGAACTGGCCGAGAAGCCGGTGTCGCCGGGCGACATCTCGGGCACCATCGTCAGCCATGCCGAGCAATGGCCTGCCGAACTGGTGGTGATGGGCACACACGGTCGACGCGGTGTGCGACGCATGATCATGGGCAGCGTGTCCGAAGGCGTGGTGGCCAAGTCGGCCAAGCCAGTACTGCTGATTCGCGGCGATACAGTGCATTGATCGGCGAGCACTTATCCTAGCGAAGCTATCCCCGTATATCGCAGAAAATTGATTTTGCAGTTTCTTTGTCTGTTCGTTGCTAACGCCACGAACACCCCGTTCTCAGCACATTGAATTCAGCGTAACGTCCCGCCCGCAGGTGGTGGGACGGACATCGCTGGCGGACGGACCACGCCGAATATTCAGTCACGCTGAGAGCGGAGGTGTGGGGCATGTCGGGTGTAGTCGGGCAACGGATTGCAAGGGAAATTGGGCGGCTGAAGGCTGTCACGGGTCGGCAGGCGTATCACCTGGAAGTGCTCGGCGCACCGAGTGCGCTCGGGTTGTCCGTGGTGTCATTCAAGGCTGAGGAGCGTCTAGGTGAGCCGTACACCGTCACGGTGAAGCTCACTCACCCGACCGAACTGGACCGACTCGACTATCTGCGTCATGACGCCACGTTCGCGATCGATGCTGGCGATGGTTCGGAGCCGCGACAGTTTTCGGGCTG